>NZ_JCAMOT010000004.1:0-331496 GCF_059512425.1 Bradyrhizobium sp. Leo78 | reverse complement strand
GTCGGGGTGCTGGACGCGGTGAACAGGCTCACCGTCGTGGACGTCGTGGTCACGGCGATATTGAAGGTCTCACTGGCAGAGAGGCCGGCCGGATCGGTGGCCGAAACCTGGACGCCAAGGGTGCCGACATTGGCCGATGCCGGCGTGCCGCTGAACGTCTGCGTCGCCGCGTTGAACGTCAGCCATGAGGGGAGCGCCGCGCCGTTCAGGCCGGTTGCCGAATAGGTGAGGGCACCGCCATCGGGATCGTTGAAGGTGCCAGCCAGCGTCAGCGAGAAGGCCGAGCCGACGACCGCATTCTGGTTGGCGGTCTGGGTCACCAGCACCGGCGGCGTCTCGGTCGTCGAGCCGGTATCGTTAAGGACGACATCGACCCAGTAGTTGTCGCCAGAGGCAGGGATATTAGTGGGGAAGATACTCCCTGAGGAATAGGCGAAAACGCCATTCAGACCGTTAGCCGTTGCGGACAGAGATCCGTTTGTCGGATTTTGGAGCGTGTCGAAATAGTAAGGCGTATCTGAGTATTGGCCATTGGTCATGTGGTACGAGGCGACATAGGTCGTGCCTGCAACAATGTTCACAGGACTGGAGAAGCTGACCTGTTGCCAGCCACTGGCGGTCTCGTTGGTGGATGTGGCGGTCGCCAGCAGTGTGCCGCTGGCGCTCCAAAGATCAACCACATGGGCGCCGGTGTTCAGGGACCCCTTATAGAAGCGGATCCCGGTGATTTGGCCGTTGGTACTTGACGTGAACTTGAGACCGACTTCCACGCCGTGTGGATCACTTACATCAGCCGTAGCAGGCGTGGCGCTCGAGCCGAACAGGTTGAGGGACGTGGACGGTGAAACCGTGTACGACACGCCGGAACCCGGTGTCTCGAGATTTAGGCTGTCATCGACCGCTCGGGTTTCGATACCGTACGACCCCTTGGCCGGCGCATTGAAAGTGTAGGTCCAATTGACTGTTTGCGTGCCAACTTGACCGCTCGTCACGTGCCACGTCTTTCCACCGTCGGTCGAAATCTGAACGCCGCCAATCACGCCGCCGACGTCAGTCGCGGTACCGCTTACGGTCACGGTTTGGCCTTCGATCACGGACGAGGATGACACGCTGGTGATCTTGGACGTTGGCGCGGTGTGATCGGTCGACTGGCTCGCGATCACCAGACTTGCCTGCAGCGTCTGCGGCTGGACGCCCATGTCCGCAAACAGATTCACCATTGCCTGTTGGACATTCGGGTCGGCGTTTGTCTGATTGCCGTCCGGCGAAGAATCGTGCTGGTTTGACAAGCCCCATGACCAAAACACGCTGCCCGCCCCAAACACCAGCGCGCCACTGGTGGGATTACGGTACTCGACCAGATTGTGGGTTGCGGTACCGCTTGTGTCGACGTTCCCGAACTCCGTATTGAACGCCGTAGATTCCTGGACTGTCGTCGAAGAGAGGTCGATCAGGCCGGCAGGCATGAAGCCGTTATCGGGCGAGGAGTCCCATTCATATCCTAACAGGCCGCTTTCCAGCGAAGCTGTCTGGCCGGGTGTCGTGGCCGCGACGCTTGTGTTGCGCCAGAAACGCAACTGGGTCATGCTGTAGGGAATCTTGATGGTCCCAAGACTCCCGCTCTCGTCAACCGAGAACACCGTTCCCGTCAGCGCATTGGACGGCATGGCGGCACCGCCCCAATTGGTGGGGGCCTCAAAGGTGCCCGTCCCCTGCCCGCTAGGGTTGATCAATTGCTCAAAGTGGCTGTCCTTGTAGGTGACCAGTGTGCGATTGGCTGTCTTGCTACTGTCTATGCTCGGTGTGAACTGGGTTTGCCAGAAGATCTCGTTGCCGCTGAGGAACGTGAGGTTGACGCCCGCGTTTGCCGCGGCCTGAACATTCGCGACCTGGCTGTCGGTCCAATATTCGTCGTGTCCGGCATCCATGAACACCTTGTGGTTGAGCAGCAACGCGCCATTGGTCGCTGTATCCATGCCGGAAATGTAGCTTACGTTGTAGCCGTTTTCTTCCAGCCAGTAGATTGCGGGGTATTCGCCTGTAAACACACTATCATCTGAATTTGCGTACAGACCTACTCCATCCCGGGTCATGATCGGGCGGTTGTAACTGACCGCGTAGGCCGCGCCGCCCTGGGAAGGACCGTTGCCTCCATATAGGCTGGCGCCGCCCCAACCGTTGTAAGCCTGCCAGGTCTCATCAGACGTCTGAAAGACGATGTCGCTTGTGGAGTTGGGATCCTTGACGACGAACGGAATCTGGAAAACTTGAGTGCCTTGGACGACGTTGGCGACATAAACGCCTGATACGGCCGTGGTCGGAATGGACCATGAATCAGTGACGCTCCAATTGCCGGCGTCGACCTCTCCGGTCGCCGGGTTCGTGGTCGGGGCCGGCTGGACCGGGGCCGTGCCCTGATGTTGCAGCGTGGTCACCAGACGGGCGCCGTTTCCTCCGTAGTACCCAAGTCGATAGATCTGGATTTGATAGTTCGAGCTGCCCGTCAGATCATCGATCTTGAACTGCACCGTGTCGCCTATATTGGTGCTGATCGCGGTCGTGAATCCCTCGAGGTTAGTCGAATCGGCACCTGGATTGACCCACCAGGTGCTCCTCGGCGTGCCCGGCAACTGGTTTTCCTGCACGATCGGATTCGTGCCAGAGGGATCGGCGACAACGGTGCCGCCATGCCCGTCGGTATTCAGAGTCCAGGTCGAATCCTTTCCAGAAAACAACAAGGAGACGGTGCTAGAACCGTTGCTGAAGTTCACTTTGCTGGTGTTTGAGGTCACGTCGTACTGAACAGACGTCGACATCGACGAGGTGAACGCAAGGTCCTTCAGATCGATGAGCTGACCCGCCGCAAGCGCCGCCCCCGGCGACGAGCTTGCGATCAGGCCCTGGAACTGCGCCGAATGATCGAGGACGAGCTCACCATTTGCCGCGTCGAAAGATACGGTTATCCCCGAAAATGACCGCTTTGTCAGTCGTCCGGAAACAGCACCTCCGATCTCGAGAACCGCCTGGTCTGAGATGTGCAGCGATCCGGTGCCGTTGACGTTGCCCTTGATATCTACGGTGGAAATTTGGTTTCCATCGGACGGGCCGGCTCGGATGATTCCGGCATCGACGACGCTGCCTTCGACGGTGAAGAGCGTGCCGGGATTGCTCGACAGAGTCACGCCTGCATGGACGACCAGGTTATTTATGTCGACGCTGCTCGTGCTCGTGACGGTATAAGCTCGAGTCGCATCCATCACCACGTTATTGGCAACTCCAGGGACACCGGTAGTCCAGTTCGTCGCGACATTCCAGGATCCGCCGCCCGGATTGCTCCAGTGGGCGATCGTGCTCGGAGCGAAGTTCGCCAAGTTGTCCGGCAACATTCGACTCATCATCAGGTCTTGCTTCGGCTCGCTCGCCGTTTCGGACGCCGGCGGGTTGAACTCCGCCTCTGAGTTGGCCGTTGTCGTCGCCGCCTCGGGCAACGTCGTCGCGAGCAGATCGCTCGGCGGCGGGTCCGCTGTAAGGCTGCCGGTATTCGCAGGAGTGCTCGAACCGAGAGGGTCGGATGGGGACGCATTCGTTCCCGGTGAACCGGTCGGGTCTGTTGTGGCCGACTGCGCCAGGGTTGCGGACGACGCGCCGACCATGTTGCTCGGCGCAAGAGCCGCCTCCAACGGATGCGTGCCAGAGGGATCGGCGACAACGGTGCCGCCATGCCCGTCGCTATTCAGAGTCCAGGTCGAATGCTGTCCGGAAAATAGCAAGGAGATGGCGGTAGAACCGTTGCTGAAGTTTACTTTGCTGGTGTTTAAGGTGACGTCGTACTGAACAGACGTCGACATCGAGGAGGTGAACGCAAGGTCTTTCAGATCGATGAGCTGACCCGCCGCAAGCGCCGCCCCCGGCGACGAGCTTGTGATCAGGCCCTGGAACTGCGCCGAATCATCGAGGACGAGTTCACCATTTGCCGCGTCGAAAGATACGATGATCCCGGAAAACGACCCCTTTGTCAGTTGTCCGGAAACAGCACCTCCGATCTCGAGGACTGCCTGGTCTGAAATGTGCAACGATCCGGTGCCGTGGACGTTGCCTTTGATATCTACGGTGGAAATTTGGTTTCCATCGGACGGGCCGGCTCGGATGATTCCGTTATCGGCTACGCTGCCTTCGACGGTGAAGAGCGTGCCCGGATTGCTCGACAAATTCACGCCTGAATGGACGACCAGGTTGTTTATGTCGACGCTGCTCGCGCTCGTGACGGTATAAGCTCGAGCCGCATCCATCACCACGTTATTGGCACGCCCAGGGACACCGGTAGTCCAGTTCGTCGCGGCGTTCCAGGACCCGCCGCCCGGATTGCTCCAGTGGGCGATCGTGCTCGGAGGGAGGTTGGCCAAGTTGTCGGGCACCGTTCGAGCCATCATCAGGTCTTGCTTCGGCTCGCTCGCCGTTTCGGACGCCGGCGGATTGAACTCCGCCTCTGAGTTGGCCGTCGTCGCCGCCTCGGGCAACGTCGTCGCGAGCAGATCACTCGGCGGCGGGTCCGCTGTAAGGCTGCCGGTATCCGCAGGAGTGCTCGAACCGACAGGAGGGCCGGATGGGGTCGCATTCGAAGTCTGCGTCGAGTTCACGGAAGAAAGCCCGGCCTCTGGCGGCAGAGGAACAGGGAGTGGCTCCCCAGACAAAAGGCTCGGCGTCTGTGTCAGCATGGCAATCACCCTCGAACAATCGATTTAGTATTCGGAGTGACACAGTTTTAAATGTTTAATTCGTTTAATTTAGACGTCAATTAAATATTTAAAATTTATTAATCACAAAAATGGGACGACGTTAGAGACAGGTAAGGCCTGGATCAGGGATGAATTTTCGCGCGATGGAGTTGTCGGACTGTCGCTAACGCTCCTGGTGTTTGCAGCAAAAGCCCGTCGCGGCCGCATCGAGCCTCCTGTCTCGCCATTGTTTCGTTATCATTTGAATATCACACCAACCTGCAACCAGACCGTGTCGAGCACGCGGACACCCGCGAATTCGTTGATTTTGCTGGTTCGTTTGGTCTTTGTCGCATTTGTTACGTTTTCATGAGGTCGCTTGTTCTGCGAAACTGGCGCGGCGGTGGTCCAGCTTTCGGTCGCCAGTCAACGGCAGTACCTGTCAAAACGTCTCGGTGATCTTGCTCAGGCGAGGGGGACGATCCGGGTCAAATCCGCAGGTGCGCGCCGTCTGCTCGATCATCCGATAGGCTGGAACGAGCATGGTGATCGGATCCGTGGCGGGGTCATCCTCCGCCAACCACGGCAGCGAGCCATGCGGACCGCCGCATAGGTGCAGCGCGATCTTCTGCTCGCGCAATTCTTCTGCCAGCGCGTCCACCGAGGCCGCCGTTTCATCCATGAGGCGCATCATCACAACCGGCGTGCGCGATGATAGCGCGGCCCGCGGCCCATGCTGCAGCTCGGCGGCGCTCAGACCAATGGAAGGCAGGCGCAGGATTTCCGAAAGTTTGAGCGCGATCTCCCGCGCCGAGCCCAGGCCCAGGCCCCGCGCCGCCACAAACACGGCTGACGCCTTGGCGAGATCATCGGCAATCCCGGACCAGTCGAGCGCCAGCGCGCGGTGCAGGCGCTCGGGCAGCCTGTCGAGGGCTGCCCGCAGCGCGTGATCTTCCGCCAGCTCGGCAACAAGTCCGGCGCTCGCGGCCATCGAGCCGATCACGGTCTTGGTCGCAGCTATGGAGTGTTCTTTGCCGGCTTCGATCGGAATGACGAACTCCGCTTCGTCAGCCACCGGCGACGACGTCGCATTGACGATGGCGACGGTGCGGGCGCCCGCTGATCGCGCCGACCTGGTCGCCGCGACAAGATCCGGGCTGCGCCCGGATTGCGAGATTACGACGAACAGCGCATCGCGCAGCATCAAGGGCGTACGAAATGCCGTGATCACCGAAGGGGCGCTGGCGGAAACGGGAAGGCGAAGCCGCGTCTCGACAAGGTATCTTAGGAAAACCCCCGCATGCCCGGAGCTTCCCCGGCCGCACACAACGCATAGGGGCGCGGAGCCAATCCCAATTCGCTGCGCGATGTCGCGCGTGGCGGGGCGGTTACGAACAATCTTGGCGACGACATCCGCGCTTTCCCCGATTTCGCTCGCCATCGCGGATGTTGTCACGGGTCAATCTCTCCGCCTTGCTTGCGCGCCGCTGCTCCCTTGGGATGCCGGTCACCATCCTTGTCACTATCCTTGGCGAGCTCGGCAAACACGTGCCGAAGGTTGCCGTCACAGTTTTTCAGGATGGTCTCGGCATCAACCCTGTCGACACCCAACGCCAGAAGGCTAGCCGTCTTGATGTCTCCCTCGGCCTGCTCAAGCGAGCGTGCCGCGTGGGACGGATCACAGTGCGCGATTTGCGCCACCATGGCCTCGGCGCGCCGCTTCAGCTTGGCATTGGTCGGCTGCATGTTCACCATCATGCCGCGATACACCCGGCCAAGGCGCAGCATGATCCCTGAAGAGATCAGGTTCAGCACAACCTTCTGCGCGGTGCCCGCCTTCATCCGCGTCGAGCCGGCGATCAGCTCGCAGCCGGTCTCGACCAAGATCGGAAACTTTGCCGATGCCAGCAGTGCGGTGCCGGGATTGTTGGCGACGCCGATCGTCACGGCACCGAAAGAGCCTGCCTGCTGCAGCGCCGCGACCGTGAATGGTGTTGTCCCGCTGGCGGCAACGGCGATCACCACGTCGTGCGGTGTGAGCCGCGCGGCATTGATTTGCGTGACCGCATCATCGACATCATCCTCCGCGCCCTCGACGCTGGTGACGAACGCGCTGTCTCCGCCGGCGACGATGAAGCGGACGCGCTCGTTGGGCCAGGCGAAGGTCGGCAGCAACTCGGCGCCGTCCTGGACCGCCACGCGGCCCGAGGTGCCGGCGCCGACATATACAATGCGTCCGCGATCGCCCAGCGCCGCCTTGGCCACTTCGGTCGCCGCAGTGATCGCGGGGAGGGCATGGCCGATCGCCGCGACTGCCGCAAGCTGGCCCTCCCACATCGCTTCCATCGCTGACGTCAGCGACCATGCATCAAGATCGGCAAAGCGGGGATCGACTTCTTCGGTGGCCATATAGTTGATCCGTGCGCCATCAAACGCGGAACTTTGAATCCTGTTCATGGTCGGTTTCTCTTTTGGGCAGGTCAAGCCGCCCTCGCGCCACCAGCAACGCGCCGGCCGCCGCGTCGGCGTCGGGACGCCTCAGGCGAGCGCGCAGGTCAGGCGTCAGCCAGGGGGTAATGGCATCCGCGAGTCCGCCCACCAGCGAGAGCCGGTCAACTCCTCTCGCCAGGAACAGATCGAGCAGATCGCCAATGGCATCGGCCGCGCGTTCGACAATGCGACGGCCGACCGGATCGCCCTGGTTGGCGTGGCGCATCACGATCGGCGCGAACGCAGCGTAGTCCGTGGCTCTGGCTTCTTCAGACCAAGCCACCGCCTGATAGGGATCATGATCGAATGCGCCCAGCACCTCTGAAAGCAATGGGGTCAGCTCGCCGCGGCGATCCGCGGCCCGCAGCGCCAATCGAACAACCTGCAGGCCGATGTCAGCGCCGCTGCCTTCGTCCGACACGGGAAAACCGTAACCGCCGAGACGGATTTCGCGGCCGTCGATCAGGCCGACACCCACCGAGCCTGTACCGGCTACCACAATAGCCCCGTCTGCGCCGCTATGGGCGCCGAGACAGGCCGCGAGGCCGTCGCTGATGAAGATGACAGACGCAAAGGGATGCGCGATCTTGTTGAGCGCCGCTTCCGCGCCCCGGCGACCAATTCCGGCAAGGCCAAATCCGGCGTGCATCCGCGCGAAATCCTCGTGCGTCAGTCCGGCCTGTGCGGCTGCCGCTTCGGTGGCCTCCATGATGGACCGCCAGGCCTTCTCGAAGCCGATCCGCGTCGTAGCAGGTCCGGAGCTCGCTTCACCGACCGCCCTGCCGCTTTCGTCCTCGATCCGGGCGCGGCAGCGGGTTCCGCCGCCATCGATGCCGAGATACGTGGTACCTTTTGTTCCCATGGAAAGTTAACGCCAGGGTTTCGCTCCGGGTCCCTCCCGAAGCCGCTTGGTGTACATATGGGGTGTTGTACCAGACTCGCCTCACGAGTCCGTGACTGCCATTCTCGGATCAATACAGATGGGCCACGCTGGGTCTTCCGCCTCTCTCTCGATTGCCGCGCAACACATCTTTGATGGTGTCGACATGCGCGGCCCGGGGTCGGTCAGGATATCGCAGGGGCGGATTGAAAGCATCACCTTCGGCGAGGCGGCGGCACACGCCTCCATCCACCTTCCCGCAGACGCGATCCTTGCACCCGGATTCATCGACATCCAGGTGAACGGAGGCGGGGGCGTTCTTCTCAACGACCAGCCGACGGAGGCTGGCGTTCGACGCATCGTTGAGGCGCACCGTAAGCAGGGGACCACGGGCTGCCTGCCGACCCTCATCACCGATCGCAGCGAGGTCATCGAGCGATTGGCTGCAGTCGCCCAGGCTTGTCTGACGATTCCCGGCGTGCTCGGCTTTCATCTGGAAGGGCCGGCTCTCAACAGGTCTCGCAAGGGCATTCATCCGGAAGCCGAGATACGCGTGCCCGATCGGCGCGATCTCACCGCGATCAAAAGTTTTGGGGGCCGCGGCCGCTCCATTGTGACCTTGGCCCCGGAATGCGTGCCCGCGTCCATGATCGATGAATTGATTGGCGCCGGATTGCGTATCGCGGCCGGCCACAGCGACGCCACCGCAGCCGAAATCGGCCAGGTGGTCGATCGCGGTGTCTCGGGGGTGACCCACCTGTTCAATGCCATGTCGCAGTTGAACGCCCGGGAGCCGGGCTTGGTGGGCGCCGCGCTTTGGGATGACCGGCTGTTTGCAGGGATCATCTGCGACGGCATCCACGTTGACCGCGCCGGTTTGCGTGTTGCCTTCCGTTGCAAGGGACGCGATCGATTGATGCTGGTCACTGACGCCATGCCACTCGTGGGCACGAACGACCGGCAATTCACGCTGCAGGGAAGGCAGATCACGTTGCATGAAAATCGCCTGACTGGCCCCGATGGCACCCTCGCGGGTGCTCACCTCACCATGATCGAGGCGGTGCGCAACGCTGTTGAACTCGCCGGAATCTCTCTTCTCGATGCCCTCATCATGGCCTCTCGGACGCCCGCTTCATTTCTGGGCCTGGAGTCCGAGCTTGGACGGATCGCGCCTGGATACCGCGCGGACCTTGTTGCCTTCAATCCGAACTTTGAAGTCGTCGGCACATGGATAGGCGGTGTCGGTTCGATGGACGAGACGGGCGCGGCTTCTCACCGAGGTTAGATGCGCAACCATCCCATCATCGTGCAAAAATATGGCGGTGTCTGTCTCGAAACACCGGAGAAAATTCGCGCGGTCGCGCGCAGTCTTGCCGACCTGCAAGGCCGCGGTCATCGTGTCGTGGCGATTGTCTCCGCCATGGGCAAGACCACCGACCAGTTGATCCAGATGGCCTATCAGGTAAGTCCTGCTCCCAATCGCCGTGAACTCGACATGCTGCTGACGACCGGCGAGCGCATCAGCATGTCCCTGATGAGCATGGCGCTTGCCGACCTTGGCATACCCGCGATCAGCTTCACCGGCAGCCAGGCCGGTGTGATGACCGACGACTCGCATTCCTCGGCACGCATTCTGGATGTCCGGCCCATTCGCGTGCGTGAGGAACTTGATCGCGGTCGCGTCGTGGTGCTGGCAGGATTTCAGGGCGTGAACCCGGCGACGCGGGAAATCACCACGCTCGGCCGGGGCGGCAGCGACACCACGGCCGTTGCGATGGCCGCGGCGCTGAAAGCCGAACGCTGTGAAATCATCAAAGAGGTCGACGGAATTTGTTCGGCCGATCCGCGCATCGTGCCGGATGCAAGGCCGCTGCGGCGAGTGGACTTCGCATCCCTGTCCGAAATGTGTTTCTGGGGTGCAAAGATCCTGCATTTTCGCAGCGTAGAGCTGGCGCAAAGTCAGGATGTGCCGCTGGTCATCAAGCGGTGGGGCGGCGTCGAACACAGCACGCAAGTGATGAAAGAGGTTGCAGGCATGGAAAACGGAAAGGTTCTGGCCGTCAACTCGATGGCGCGCATCGAGCACGTGGAAATCGATTCCAACGATCTCAATCATGGCTTCGAAGTATTCGCGCAACATCTCAAGCAAAACAGCCTGTCCTGGCCGCAGCTCCTCGCCTCGAACTTCACGGCCGGAAAAACCAGCATGACCGTGGCCTGCGATACCGAGTGGCTCGACGCCCTGCTCCGCACGCTGGAGCACGCCAAGGACCTGCGCAAGCAGCGCGAAGCCTCAAGCTCGGTCAGTCTCACCTGCTTCGGCGGCGTTTCGTCGGAATTGCCGTTCAGGGCGTTGCAGGTTCTCGGACAACACGGGATCGTCCCCGACAGTTACGTGCTGTCGCCGCATTCGGTCAGTCTGTTCGTCCCCGTGGAGAACCGCGAGGCCGCGGTCAAGGCGCTGCATTCGCTTGTCCAGCACGCATAAAGCCGAGCGCGAGCTAAGCTCGGTCACGAACAGCCGGGCGTTCGCAAAACCATCGACATTATAATATCAGCATTGCAGCGACCCGTGTGTATCATGTCCGACATGACACTGGCTGGCTAGTGTCCGCGACGCGCTTATGAATCTGGGGGAGGCGTGGACTCGCTGGAGCGCGATCGCCCGCGAGACCGAATCGCGCTCATCGTTCGCATTGGAACTAAAATCGCCACCTATCGGTTTCTGTTTCCGATCCCTGCCATGATATGCGGATCGACGTGACGATCATAGTCCTCGGCACTAAGAAAATCGAGCGCCACCGCAGATTCGCGCGGTGTCGTGGAATCGCTCAACGCCTTGGCGGTGATCTTCGCGACCTTGTCGTAACCAAGGATCGGATTCAGAGCGGTCGCGAGCAGAAGGGCGTTCGACACGTTTCGATCAAGCTGCTGCCGGTCGATGTCCAGATCATGAATGAGACGCACCGCAAACGTCCGGCTGCTGTCCGCCAGAATCCGGATCGACTGCAGGATGTTGTAGATCAGCACGGGTTTGGCGACGTTGAGCTCGAAGTTACCCGACGCGCCCGCTGCCGTGACGGTCGCGTGATTGCCGATCACCTGAAACGCAGCCTGCGTCACCACTTCTGCGATGGTCGGGTTCCGCTTGCCCGGCATGATGGACGAGGTCAGTCCGTCATGCGGGATGACGAGCTCACCCAGGCCGCAGCGCGGGCCTGAACCCAGAAACCGGATGTCGTTCGCGACTTTGAGAAGGCACACTGCAAGCGTGTTGAGCGTGCCGGAAACTTCAACCAGGGTGTCGTGTGCGCCCATCCCCTCAAACTTGCTCCGATTGGACGTGAAGGCCAGGCCGCTCAATGCGCTCAGTTCATCGCAGAACGCCACGTCGAAGCCGGCGGCCGCGTTGAGGCCGGATCCGACCGCGGTCCCGCCCTGCACGACGACATGGAGGCGAGGCAACGCATCGTCGATCCGGGCCATGCAATTATCGATCTGGGTGTAGAAGGCCTGAAAAGCTTGTCCCATCGTCATGGGAACCGCATCCATCAAATGCGTGCGTCCGATCTTCACGACGTCCGAAAAAGATACGGCCTTCGCCGCGAGTTCGTCGCGCAGCGTTTTCAAAGCTGGCAGCAGGCGGTCGCGTATCTCCAGCGAGGCGGCAATGTGCATCACCGTTGGAAAGCTGTCGTTGGACGACTGCGAGCAATTGACGTGATCGTTGGGATGGATCGGTGCCTTCGTGCCGAGTGGCTGACCCAGCATTTCGTTGGCGCGGTTGGCAATGACCTCGTTGACGTTCATGTTGGTCTGCGTGCCGGAACCAGTCTGCCAGATCGTCAATGGAAAATGATCGTCGAAGCGGCCCTCCCGCAGTTCTACGGCAGCCAGCTCGATCGGCTCGCCAATCGCCCGATCAAGCGCGCCAAGCCGAACGTTGGCACGGGCCGCCGCGATCTTCTGCACAGCAAAAGCGCGAAACAGACACACAGGAAAACGCTCGTCACCGACTTCAAATACCCCAAGCGCGCGTTGCGTCTGCGCGCCCCAATAGCGATCGGCTGGCACTTCGATGGCGCCAAATGCGTCATGTTCGATGCGTGACTGGACCACGTTGGCTGTCCTCCCGTGGAGACTCGAAACCGGAGATTAAGTTCAGTTTGCGCTAGGCAGTTTCGACGCGCTTCCAGGCGGTCTCGTCGAACTCTCCGGCCAGTTTCGCGACGACCACCGTTGCCACCGTGTTGCCGATGACGTTGCACGTCGCAAGCGCGATTGAGAGAAAGCGATAGACGCCGAAGATCAGCGCGAGGCCGTCGACCGGCAGAATTCCGGATGCCGTGACGGTCGCGGCGAAGACGACGAAGGAACCACCCGAGACCGTGGCCGCGCCCTTCGATGTCAGAAGCATGATCGCGAGAATTCCGATTTCCTGCTCCCAACTGAGCGGCACGCCATAGGCATTGGCCAGAAAGATCACGCCCATCGACATGAACAGGGAGGTGCCGTCGAGATTGAAGGCGTATCCGGTCGGCAGGACGAGCCCGACCGTCTGCTTCGAGGCTCCATACGCCGGCAGCTTCTCCAGCAGGCGCGGCAACACGCTTTCCGAGGAGGCGGTGCCCAGCATGATGATGATTTCGTCGCGGATGTAACGCAGCAGCCGGAAGATATTGATGCTGAACATGGCGCAGACTGCGCCGAGGACCACCACAATGAAGAGGATAACCAAGGCGTAGAACGTCAGCACGAAGTATGCGAGCGAAATCAGTACGGCTGTTCCATTGGAGCCGACGGCATAGGCGACGGCGCCGAACGTTCCAATCGGCGCCAGGGCCATGATGATGTGGATGAACTCGAAGAACGCGGTCGAGATCGTGTTCAGTCCGCTCTCGATGGGGGCGCGCTTCTCCGGCGAGAGCGCCATCAGCCCGAAGCCGAAGATCAAGGCGATGACGAGAACCTGAAGCAACTCGCCGCGCGCGAAGGCCCCGACGAAATTGTCCGGGAAGACGTTGAGCAGGAACTGGTCGAATGTCGTGTGCGAGGTTGCCGCAGCCTTCGTCGCGGCTTCGGCGCCTTTGGTCGCTGTTGCCGGTGCAGTGATATGATCGAGGTTCTTGCCGACCCCGACGAGATTTCCGAACAGCAGGCCAAGTGCCAGTGCAATCGTCGAGACGATCTCGAAATAGATCATGGCGATCAGCCCGACTTTGCCGACCCGTTTGATGTCTCCGGCCGCGACGACGCCGACGGCGACCGTGAGAAAAACCAGCGGCGCGACCGCCGTCTTGATCAGCCGCAGGAAGATATCACCGAGGATCTTCAGGGAAGCGCCGAATTCGGGCCACACAAGACCAACGATGATTCCGAGCACCATGCTGACGGCAACCTGGAGACCGAGGTTCTTCCACAGGGCCTTCTTCGTTGGCTTGACGGTCTGTTCGAGAGCGATGTCGTCGCGCTGCGTTGTCGCCATGGCGGCCATGGTGTCCTCCGGGGTCATCTGTTGGGCTGAAGCGGCGCTCTGCGGCGCATTAATGAGATCGGGTGCTCGGCGCGGGCGATATCAGTCGTCGCGAGCGGCGTTCGCGCCTGAAATGTCCAAAACGCGATCGACCATCGGGCCGCACAGGCCCAAATAGTTCGCGGGATCGCAGTGACGCCTGATCGCATCCTTGCCACCGAGAGCTTCGGCGATCTCCGGCACATCAGCGAGAATGTCGGCGAGTTGTCCGCCGCCTTCGATGGCCTTGCGGCAGGCGTCATAGACGACGTCGTGCGCTTTTTGCCGCCCGAGCTTTGGCGCGGCGGCCATCATCACGGCCTCCGCAACGATGAGGCCTTGGGTGAGATCGAGATTGTCCAGCATTCGCCGCTCATGGACGACAAGGCCGGCGAGCATGAACTTGGCGTTGGCCAGCGACGAGGCGGTCAGCAGGAAGCTCTCCGGCAGCGCCACCCATTCGAGATGCCAGGGGCCGGTCGCCCGCTCGAAATCGTGGATCATGCCGTCAAGCATCGCGGCGACGTGCTGCCGCACGGCCTTCGCCGCCGCGAGCATCAGCTCGCTGGAAATGGGATTGCGCTTCTGCGGCATCGTCGACGAGGCACCACGCCCAGGCACGAACGGCTCGGAGACCTCGCCGAATTCCGACGCCGACATCAGCATCACGTCGGTCGCGATCTTCCCCAATGTGCCGGTGATGAGGCCCAGCAAAGTCACGGACTCAGCGATGCCATCCCGGGCGACGTGCCATGTGATTGACGGCTGATGCAGTCCCAGCTCGTCGCAGAACAGTTTCTGCATTTCGAGGCCGGCGGCGCCGACAGAGGCAAGCGTGCCGGCGGCCCCGGAGAATTCGCCAAGCAGGATACGCGGCAGCGCCTGATCGACGCGCTCGATATGCCGGTTAATGGAGGACAGCCAGACCGCGGCCTTGTAGCCGAACGTCACTGGAAGCGCCTGCTGGAGATGGGTTCGCCCGGCCATCGGCGTGTCGCGGTATTTCCGCGCCATCGTCGCCAGGATGTCACGGACCTCGCGCAGGTCACGCGCAACGATTTGAAGCGCTGCCCGGATCTGCAGAACGTTGGCCGTGTCCATGATGTCCTGGGTCGTCGCCCCCCAATGAACGTAACGACCAGCTTCACCCGCAGCTTCCGAAAGCTGATGCACAAGCGGAAGGATGGGATAACCGACGATCTCGGTTTCGTGACGCAGCTTTTCGACGTCGATCTTGATGGAGCGCGCAGCCGCCTCGATGGCGTTGGCGGCGGCTTTCGGCACCACGCCCAATCGGGCCTGGGCACGGGCAAGGGCGACTTCGGCTTCGATATAGCGCGCGATGAGCGCATCGTCGGCAAAGACCGCCCGCATTTCGGCAGTCCCGAACATGTCGCGAAACAAAGCCGAATCGAAAACTGTGCTGCCCATCCGTCGACCCCCTTTGGATCCTTGTGTTATATTATGTACCTACATATTAATATGTACGTACATAAAGGATGAGTCAACATCCTTTCTTGACGAATCCCACTCCCATTGGGCTTCCATTGACCGGATAGAACGGAGGCAGGTGTGGAAACGCGTTACGCTTACGTTGCTCGCCTGCTCACGGAGGCAATCGCGGGCGGTCGACATCCCATAGGTTCGGTTCTGCCCAACGAGTTCGAGCTGGCCGAACAGTTTGCCGTGAGCCGCTCGACGGTGCGTGCCGCAATGCGCGAACTTCAGGCGTCAGGCCTCGTCAGCCGCAAGCGGAATGCAGGCACCCGCGTCGAAGCGCTGACCCCGCAGCGCAGCGGTGGCGGATTTACCCAGGCGCTCGAATCCATAGAGGCCGTGCAGCGGTTCGGCGTCGAAACCGAACGCCACGTCCAGCGGGTTGCCGAGGTCGTCGCCGATGATGCGCTGGCACGGGATCTCGGATGCCAGCCCGGGCGTCGCTGGCTGCGCATTTCGAGCCTCCGCATGATCCCCGGCGATGCAACGAAGACTCCGATCTGCTGGACTGATGTCTACATTGACGACGCTTTTGCGCGCGAGGTTCGATCCAGGATGGAGGACCATCGCGACATCTTCGGCACGCTGGTGGAAAAGATATCCGGCCGGCGATTCAGCGAAATTCGTCAGGATATCCGTGCGGTCGGCGTGTCCCATGACATGGCGGAGCCTTTGAAGGCCACGCCGGGCGCGCACGCGCTTGCGATCCGGCGCCAATATCTCTTCAGCTCGAACGAGATGGCCGAAGTATCGCTCAGCATTCACCCGGCCGATCGATATAGCTACACGACTAGGTTGATGCGGAAGGATTCGGAGCGGGAGTGAGGTTCCGTGCATTGCGCTAAAACATTCCCAGCAGGAGATGATTTCAGGCGGCGCCCATAACCATCCGCAGATGTTGCGCCAGCTCGGCGCGACGGAAGGGTTTGCCGATAACGGGAAACTCGCCCTCTGCCCCGTGGCGCGACAAAGTGTCTGCCGCGTTGCCTGAAGTGAGCAAAATCTTGATGCCGCTGCAGAGGTGCTTCGCTTCGCGAGCCAGTTCAACACCGCTGATGCCTCCCGGCATCATGATATCGCTGAATAGCAGATCCAGTTTCTTGTTATCCCTCAGAATCCGGATGGCGTCGGCGCCATCTTGGGCGCAGAGGACTTCATAGCCGAGCTCTCTCAGTATTGCTGACGTGACGTCCATGACGTCGTGATCATCTTCGACCATGAGGACCCTGCCTGACCCTGCTGCTATGTCCTGGAGTTGGGTGATATCCTTCCCCACATCGGACGCTTGGCCGGATCTGGGCAGATAGAGACTGACCGTGGTTCCCATTCCGACCGTGCTTTCGATGGCGACATGGCCGCCGGATTGCCGGACGAACCCATAAACCATGCTGAGGCCGAGCCCGGTTCCTTTGCCGACCTCCTTCGTGGTGAAAAACGGTTCGAACACCCGATCCAGCGTGTCTTGCGGCATGCCGCAGCCAGTATCGGTGACGGAGAGCTTGACGTACGATCCGGACGCGACGCCGGCAATGGCGCCCTCGTCAAGGGTTATATTTCGTGCCTCGATATCCAGCCTGCCGCCGTCCGGCATGGCGTCGCGCGCGTTCAGGGCCAGGTTGAGGAGTGCTGTCTCCAGCTGCGCAGGGTCAAGATGGCATGGCCACAGTTGATCATCCGCGACAAGGTTGATCTTGCACCTGTCCCCGAGTGCGCGAAGGATCAGTCCCTGAAAATCCCGAATGAGAGCATCAATGTGAATGGTCTTCGGGTTCAGCTTCTGCCGTCGGGAAAAAGCGAGAAGCTGCGCGGTCAGGCTCGCACCCCGGTCGGCGGCCTTCCGCGCCGCTACTGCGAGTCTCTGGACGCATTTGTCGTCTGCCGTACGGCTCTCGATAAGTTCGAGATTGCCGGAAATCACCATCAGCAAATTGTTGAAGTCGTGGGCAACGCCGCCCGTGAGCTGACCGACGGCCTCCATTTTTTGGCTCTGATGAAGCTGTTCTTCCATCAAGCGCCGTGCCTCGACGGCGTGCTTCTGTTCGGTGATGTCTCGAAACAGGATGACGATGCCTTCGCCGGATGGGAATGCATTGACCGCGTACCAGACATCTCGGAAGAACGTTTCGACAGACGCGGAGCTCTGTTCCGACATCGCCGTATGTGCTCGGGCCGAGAGGTCTTTGTCGGTCCAATCCGGAAAGATCTCGCACAGATTCATGCCGATGAGGTCATATCCTACCGCGAGCTGCGCCTTCGCCCTTTCGTTCAGATAAGTGATGTACCATCCTGTATCGACGATAAGGACGCAGTCGGTCGTGCTCTCGAATATCGTCGTGATCCGAGCCGCTGCCTGCTCGGCTTTCTCCTTGGCATCGTGCAGCTCGTGTTCGCGGTTCGCGAGCGCATCGGCCATGGTGTTGAATGCGTCGGCGACCCGGGTAATCTCTGATCCTTTGTCCCGGATATGCACTCGACGCGCGTAGTCGCCAAGCCGCCATTGGTTGGCCGCATCAACCATTTGTCCCAGCGGATGCTGGATGAACCGACGGGCACCAAACCAGGTCAAGGCCAGCACCACCGACGTGCCCAGGACAATCAGAAGGATGCCTAGCCGCGTACGACGTTGGATCTGACTGAAGGCCAGCGTCTTGTCGACGCCGAAGGTAACAAAAATCTCTCCGGCGTCTGCTTGCAGCGCCGTGTAGCCTACGATCCGTTCTACACCGTCAATGTCGCGCGCGGTTGTTGTGCCCGAGTGATCCGAGTGCAAGTAACGGTCATCGGGTATCCTCCGGCCGACGAACTGGTCGTTACGAGGATAGCGTGCGAGGTACGTGCCGTTGCGGTCTCTAATGGCGAGGGCGACGCCGGGGGGCGGGCCCTTCTGGGCGAGATAATGAGCCAGCCAATCGAGGCTGAGGGCGGCTATTACGACGCCGCCCATGTGGCCATCTTCGTCGTAGAATGGCAGGGCAAAGTGGAGAACGTTGCGGCCGGTCGCTCGGCCGTGCGCGAACTCTCCGACGGTAAACTTGCTGGTTTTCAGGACGTTGGCAAAGTAGGCGCGCCCGGCGGCGGTCGTGGGCTTGTAATCGCTGGTCGAGTCGCAGAACGAATCGCCATTCATGTCGACCACAATAAAATCAATGAACTCCGGATAGCGCTGCTTGATTCTGGAGAGGTAAGCCTCGCATCCGCGGGCGTCCTTCGCCTTGACCGCGGGAAGCTCCGAGAGTGCAATCAATGCCTGGCGAATTCCTTGGATGATCTGCTGCTGCTCGGCGGCGGCGAGCTTGGCGAGACCAAGCGCCAGCTCTTGCACTTCCATTTGGTGCGAGAAACGGAGGTCGAACTCATTGTACAACTGGATTGCGATTCCAGGCAGAAGGGCAAACGCCACCAGGGCAAACAGCCGCAACAATAAAGCCACTGCCTAATTTCCAGGACGAGAAATCTGACGTTGCAGGCTGTAGAGCTTTGGCGCGCGAGGACGGTGCAGGGCGTCACGCCCGCAGCACATCTTGGCTTCGCGATCACGGTAATCGGTCCGACCGACCAGCGGACGTCGTGCGTGTCGCCTTCGTGTCATCTCTTACTTCTCTGCTGTTCCAATTGGGGGAGGGCAGTACATCGGCTTTGTTACGGCGCGATTTCGGTGTTTCGAGTTTTGTCACCGTGGTGCCATATTTGTCGCGCCAACGACCAACGTCGCGTTGTTTGTTACAGTTGAAACGGAGCGCCGCTGGGAGGAGCGTTACGAGGGACTCGTACTCATCCTCGACCCAACATCGAAGCGTTCGTGGCAAGAGACGGTGCATGAGAAGATGGGTGCGCCCCACGCTTCAAGCGTGGCCGCTTGCGGGCCGCCGCTGGAGGATCGAAGGCGCTGCTATGGCATGGGCATCGTTCGAAATGCACGCTGGGTCAACAATCTGCACCGCACCCGACTCTGCGGCCCGCTTGCCGAATGCATTTTCGCGAATCTACCGGCAGCGGTTTGGCCTGACGCCACGCCAGGACCGATTGGTCGATGAGATCATGATCCGACGGAGTCGGATCATGATCTCATCTCTTTGTTTGAGCACGATCTTTTGTCACGCCAGCAAGATGGCATCGATCTCGACGGCGAAATCGATGAAGCTGCTCTGAGTCAACGTGCGGGCCGGTGGTGGATCACCAATATATTCCGCAAACAGCTGATTGAACGCGGGGATGTCCTCGAGAGACCGCAGATAGACATTTATCTTCACGGCGTGCCGAAGCGAAAGACCCGATGCACGCGCCACGGCTTCGAGGTTGTCGAGCGCAAGACGAGCTTGCTCAACGAACGGCGCATCGCTGATGCGCCGCCCGTCCCTTGTCCGAGGTGTTTGGCCGGCAAGAAAGACGAATCGTCCTTCTGCGCTGATGGCCTGCGAATAGGGACCCGCCGGTGGGGGCGCCGCGACGGTCGAGATCGCCTGGCGGGTCGTCATGCAACTGCCCCGCGCTTTTTCTTCAGCGTGTCCAGCGTGCGAACGATGCGATCCAGCGCTGAGCTCCACTCGGTCTCATCGCGCGCGTAGCAAACCCGAAAGT
Organism: Bradyrhizobium sp. Leo78; assembly: GCF_059512425.1. NCBI lineage: Bacteria > Pseudomonadati > Pseudomonadota > Alphaproteobacteria > Hyphomicrobiales > Nitrobacteraceae > Bradyrhizobium > Bradyrhizobium sp. Leo78. Next base: position 311,824 of record NZ_JCAMOT010000004.1, on the reverse strand, counting down.
GGCCACCACTTGCAGGGCCAAATTGGTATCCGGGACTGACCAACGCTCCAGCCTCCGTGAGAAGAGCCTCGGCCACGGCCGGCCCGGGCAGTTCAAGGGCGCTGACGTCGACCCACGCATAGGCGGTGCCACGTTGCGGCCGCCACTTGAGCCAGGGAAGCTGACACAGCTTCTGCTCGGTGAGTGTCCTTAGCGCGGTGAAGGCGGTCATTCGCTCCGCCAGCCAGGCATGGTCGTCGCGCAGCCAGCAAGTGAGGAGGTGCTGCGCATAAGCAGGCGCACGCAGCGCAGTGACGGACAGCACGTCCTCAATGCGCGTAGCTATCTTCTCCGGTGCAACCACCACGCCAAGGCGATAGCCGCTCAAGGATTCGGTCTTGCTCGGCCCCAGCAATGTCACTGTACGCTCAAACATTCCGCGCTGCTCGGCCAGGTGAGTGAAAGATCCTTCGTGTATCAGCCTGGAATAGAGTTCATCCACCAGGACAGTGACATCGTAGCGCTTTGCCAGCTCCGCAATACGGCCGATCACTGCCTCCGAAAATACTGCGCCAGACGGATTGTTCGGATGAGAGAATACGAACAGCCGAGCGCCGCGGTTCGCAAATTCGGCTTCCAGGACGTCGAAGTCCGGATGTGGGTCGCCGGCATCGAGATGCAGCGGAACGTGGCCCGGCTCTGCGCCAAGGAAACGCACAATCCGTTCGCTGAAGAGATAGTCCGGATCCATCAGAGCGACACGATCGCCTTCCTGCACCAGCGCGCTCAGGGACGCGAACAATCCGCCTTGCGTGCCGGGCGTCAGGATCACGTTTTCGCCGGGGCGCAGCGTGATCCCAATAAACTTGCCCGTGCTATCCGCCACGTTCTTGAGGACGTTGGGATGGCCGCGGTAACCCGTGTAGGCGAGAGCTCCATCGCGCGCGGCGCGGCCGAATGTCTCGTCGGCCCAGGGAGGTGGCGGAAACCTCACGGTGTCGAAATGGGTTGTGTCAAGAAAACCGACTGGGGCCTTGGCCAGCAAATCGAGATCCGCTTGTCGTACTGATTTGCCTCCCAAGCCGGCGCGGCCAGAAATTCTCAAGCGAGCTAGACGGTCTTGTGACGCGCTTTGTCGAGCAGGATCGTGCATCTGGGTTCTCCAGAGATGATGGGAATAATATCAAGGAGAGCATCCGCCGCGATCTTGACCGCGACGGATCCGGGCTAAGCGCGCCCGCTATGAATAACTTCGGCTTCCGGCAACAACCACTTGCCGTCCTTCAGGACGACCTTGCCGTCGAGCGAGAGGGTCGGCTTCCACATCAGTGAATCGAAATGAGTGAGGGTCTTCACCTCACCGCCGAGCAGGACACTGGTCCCGATGCCGATATGGGCCGTCCCGTAAACGCCTTCGTCGTGCAGCATCACGCCTTCCATGGGGCAATGCGGATTGAGGCCGAACGATATCTGGGCGATGTTGTAGACGGCCGGGTCTCCCTGACGGGCCAGCAGTTGATCGAGGAAGTCCGCCTGATAGCCGCCGGAGATCCTGGTCACGCGACCATTGGCGACATCGAACTTTATCGGCTGCTTCACGAGGCCGACCCCGTAATATGGGATGCTCGCGTCCACGACAATTACGCCTTCTGAAGTCCCCTCAATGGGAGAGGAGCTGCATTCGATGTTGGGCACGGTCGTGAAGTCGCCCGGCTTGCGAACCAAGCCGCAATGCGGGTTCGAGGGACGGCCCTTCAGGCTGAGACGCAAATCCGTTCCTGCGGGTGTGGTGAGATGCACCTTGTCGCAGTTGGCGAGAAGTTCGCCGACTTTAAAGCAGAGTGGCCGGATCGCTTCAAAATCGGCGTTGATGCCACCGGTCACCAGCATGTTCGGATTGAACTGCGACAGCATGATGCCGCGCGCGCCATTTCCGATCGCGGTGCGGGTTGCATAGGTATGAGTGATTGACTGTTTGACCGGCGTGAACAGGACGTTGGCCGCGGACATGGCCGCAGCAACTGTCTTGGTCGGCTCTTCTCCGTCGATCGACCTTGGCGGCATGACAATGATGTTGACCGCGTCGGTACGCTCGAGTGCCGCCGCAGCGACCGCTTCGGCGACACGATGCCCGGCGAAATCAGTCACGATTACGACTTCCTCCCCCGGCTGCACATTCGCGCACGTCGTCACCAGTTTGCGGGCGCCCCGCAGCATCAGCAGATTGTCCAAGTCACCGTCTCCTTCATGATTTTTGTCGCATTCGACGACTGAAGCCGCCGATGCACGCGACCGGGTGTCCGCCCGGGTTGGTTCATCTCAATTCGACCAATGGTCTTTTATTTCGTTAAAAAACATTTTGCAAGAGATGGCTCTGAGGCGGGAAGAAAGCGAGCTGGCGAAAAGTGAGGCATATTGCTCGCAAATGGAGCGGAAATTTTGAAGCATTGATGGAATTCAGCGCATCTCGGAGGTTGCACGAGATTGTTTTTTATGTAGATAATATCCCACAGAAGGCGTTGCCGGGAGGATCGAGTTTATGGGCTATCGTATTGCCGTGGATATCGGCGGGACCTTTACCGACGGCGTGATCGAGAAAATCTCCGACGGTCGAGTTTACCTGGCCAAGCGTTTGACGACCCCAAGTGACCCTGGCGAGGCACTCTCCAATGTCGTCAATGACCTGCTTGCGGCGGTTGCGGCGCGTGCGAAGCGAAATGTCTCCGCCGACGTAGCGGAGGTGATTCACGGCAGCACGCTCGTCACGAATTCACTCATCGAGCGAAAAGGCGTTCCCACTGCGCTCGTCGCCACGGCGGGGACAGCCGACGTGATCGATATCCGGCGCGAGGTTCGCTATGACCTCTATGATCTCGATATCGAGATGCCTGAGCCGCTGGTTCCTGCCGAGCGTCGCTTCGAGATCGTTGAGCGCACCACGGCGGACGGCGCAGTTCTGAAGCGCCCCCAAGATGCGCTTGGCGATCTCGTCGCGAAGTTGCGGACGGCCAATGTGCAGTCCATCGCCGTCTCGCTTCTTCATTCCTGCGTCAATGCGGCCAACGAAAATGAAGTTGGAGCGGCGCTCCGTGATGCCTTTCCCGGAATGTGCGTGAGCCTCTCGTCGCGGGTCGCTGGCGAAATCCGCGAATATGAGCGGACGACGACCACCGTCGCCAATGCTTATGTGCAGCCAATCGTCAGGCGATATCTCGGTGAGCTGGAGAGCCGGCTGCGGCAGGCGGGAATCGATGCGAGCTTGCGCATCATGGTATCGAGCGGCGGTACCAGTTCGGTGGCCGCGGCTGCGGAAGTGCCGATCTCCACGATCGAGTCCGGTCCCGCCGGCGGTGTGCTGAGTGCGACGAACGCCGGCCGCGCCGCGGGTTTCGATGACATTCTGGCCTTTGATATGGGCGGCACCACCGCCAAGATTTGCACGATCCTCTCTGGCGCTCCCTCTGTTGTGCACGTCTTCGAGGCTGCCCGCGTGCGGCGCTTCAAGAAGGGCAGTGGCTTTCCGCTTCTGGTGGCCAGCATCGATCTCATTGAAATCGGTGCGGGCGGCGGAAGCATCGCGAGGACGAGTGAGCTGGGGTTGCTCACCGTCGGCCCGCAAAGCGCCGGTGCGGAGCCGGGTCCAGCCTGCTATGGCCAAGGCGGCCAACAGCCCACGGTAACAGACGCTGATCTGGCGCTCGGATATCTCAATCCAGATTATTTTCTGGGTGGGCGCATGCGTCTCGATCTTGATGCGGCGATGCGAGCGCTTCGCACTCTGGGTGAGCGTCTGACGCTTTCGGCCGAGGCGGTCGCCAAGGGGATCTTCAATGTTGTCAACGAGGCGATGGCGGGGGCTGCCAGGGTTCATATTGCGGAGAAAGCGCAAGATCCGCGCAAATTCACCTTGGTGGCAACCGGAGGTGCGGGTCCTGTTCACGCGGTGGAAATTGCACGCAAGCTGCGCGTCCCGAGGGTGCTCTTTCCCATCGCCGTCGGCACGGGGTCATGCCTTGGCTTTCTGGCTGCGCCGGTGCGAGTCGATCGGTCCTGGTCACGGTCGACGCGAATCGATGCCATTGATTGGGCCGAGCTGGCGAGAGTGCTTGCCGGCCTGAAGGTCGATGCCGAGGCCGAGTTGAGCGCAGCGGCGCCGCGTGACGCCGAGGTTGATTGGCAACTGCTGGTCGAGATGCGCTATGCGGGCCAGGGCGCAAATCTCACGGTCGCATTCCCTTTCCGGAATCCGGACGCAGCGTTCAGGGCCGATCTCGTGGATGCGTTTCAGCGCAAATATCAAGAGAACTATGGCGGGTTGTTGCCGTCGGGTACGCCCGAAACCGTCACGTGGCGCGTCGTGGGCGCGACCCGTCAGGACGTCAGGCATTTCGTCTGGCCGACCAAGCAGGATCCCGGGGGCGCGGCCCGCCCCAAGGCTCGCAGAGTCATCTTCAGGACCGAGACAGACACCTTCGAGGAGGTGCCGGTGTACGAAAGATACGCCGTGCCGGCGGGCTGCTGCGTGGAAGGACCGCTGATCCTGGAGGAAGAGGAATCAACCATCGTCGTTCCAATGGCAGCTCGGGTGGAGATTCTCAAGAATCTCAGTGTCCTCGTTCATTTGGAGGTTCGGCCATGAACGGCATCGATCCGATTTCGCTGGAAATTCTGTGGACCCGTTTGGTCAGCCTCGTGGATGAAGCTGCGGCAACCCTGGTGCGCACGTCATTCTCGACAATCGTACGAGAGTCCAACGACTATGCCGTCGTGCTGCTGGATCGCGATTGCCAATTGCTTGCTCAGTCGAGCCAGAGCATTCCGTCTTTCATCTGCACGCTGCCGGCGACGGTTCGCCATTTCCTGAAGGTTTTTCCGCGGGAGAAGCTGCGTCCCGGCGACGTCATGATCACAAACGATCCTTGGCTCGGCACCGGGCATCTTCCCGACATCAACGTTGCGGTTCCGATCTTCCGAGGCGAGGAGCTGGTGGGCTTTTCCGGCACAGCGGCCCATGCACCCGACATCGGCGGACGGCTGCGTTCGCCGAGCACCGCGGAGCTTTTCGAAGAGGGGCTGCGCATTCCGCCGACAAAGCTGGTCGATGGTGGCGTCACCAACGAGACATTGGTCGAAATCATCCGCAACAATGTGCGTGTGCCTGATCAGGTCATGGGCGACCTGTGGGCGCAGGTCGCAGCGAACAAGATGCTGGCAAGACGGCTGCTCGACACGCTCGAAGATACCGGTTGCGAGCTGACATCCGTCGGAAACGAAATGCAGCTCCGCGCTGAAGGCGCGATGCGTGACGCAATTCGTGCCCTGCCGAACGGCACCTATGAAAATGAAATCAGCGTCGACGGCTTCGTCGAGCCGGTGGTCATTCGCTGTCGCATCGATGTCGGTGACGAGGCCGTGAGCGTTGACTATGCCGGTTCATCGCTCCAATTGCCGAAGGCCATCAACGTCGTTCCGATCTACACGTTTGCGTATACGGCCTACTCTCTCAAATGCGTGCTGGCGCCGAACGTACCCAACAACGATGGCTCGTTCCGGCCCATTGCCGCCACGGCTCCGCTGGGCTCAATCCTCAATCCACGTTTTCCCGCGGCGGTCAGCGCACGGGCCATGACAGGGCACCTCATTCCGCCAGCCGTCATGGGCGCGCTCGCGCCTGTCATACCCAACAAGGTGCGGGCGGCGTCTGGCTCGCCTTTGTGGTGCGTTCATTTATCAGGACAGCACCAAGGCCAGCGCTTCACGTCCACTTTTTTCCTCAACGGAGGGCAGGGCGCCGGTGCGAACGGGGCTGGTCTGCCGACCCTGAGTTTTCCGAGCAATCTTTCCAACACTCCGATCGAGGTCATCGAATCCCAGGCTCCGGTGCGCGTCCAACGTCGCGCCCTGAGACGAGGCACCGGCGGCCGTGGGCTGCATTGCGGCGGAGACGGACAGGTGTTCGAACTCCTGTTGCTCGCCGATAGTCCGGTCACCGTGTCCTTCATGGCGGATCGTCTCAGGACTCCCGCCCCCGGATTGCAGGGAGGCGGGCACGGAGCAACAGGGCGGGTTCTTCTCGACGGCGCGCCGGTGGATCCCCGTGAGATTTTGATCGTCCAGCCCGGCGCCCGGCTGACGCTCGAGACGCCAGGAGGCGGCGGCTTCGGCGCGGCACCCATTTAGGAAGTTATTACAACAACAGGTTTGGAATCCCAAGGCAGGACGAAATGAAGACAGGCACGTGGACTGCAATCGGTGCGGCGCTCTTCTCTTTGTGGGTGGGAGCGATCCACGCGGAAGAATGGACGCCGAAGAAACCGATTGAAATTGTCGTAGGATTCGCCCCAGGTGGAGGTAGCGATCAAGCCGCCCGAATAATTGCTGCGGCTGCGCAGGAAAGCTTTCCGGTCCCCTTGGTCGTGACCAATAAGCCAGGTGCCGCGGGCGTTCTCGCCGCGCAGCAGGTCGCGCGGTCCAAGCCCGACGGATACACGTTGCTCGTAGCCGGCGGCTCGGAGACGACGTCCGTTCCGGCCCATCGCGAAGTGCCGTACGATCCGGACAAAGATTTCACATCGATCATCCGCCTGACCAACAATCCCTTCTTCTTTATCGTCGCCGCCAATTCACCGTTCAAGACGATCGAGGACGTTATCGCCGCGGCCAAAGCCAAGCCCGGTGAGATTTCGCAGGCCAATACCGGCCTCGGCGGTCTGACGCATTCTGCCGGAGTGCTGCTCGAGCGTGCCGCGGGTGTGAAACTTAAACACGTTCCGTATCAGGGCGGTTCGCCGGCGATTCAGGCGTTGATCGCTGGCCAGATTGACATTGCCCTGGGAGCGACCGAGGAAATCGAAGGCCAGGTGCAGGCGAACACGATCCGTATCCTTGCCAGCACTGGCGCGGAGCGCTCCAGCCATTATCCCGACGTGCCGACCTTGAAGGAAAAGGGATACGACGTGGTGTGCACCAACATGAAGGGTCTTGTTGGTCCGGCCGGTCTGCCGCCTGACGTCGTCAAATATCTCCACGATAGGTTCCATCAGGCGATGGATCGCGATACCTGGCGAAAATTTGCCGAGCGGGTCGGCGAGCCCTCCAACTATCGGAATGCAGCGGAGTTTGCATCAGCTCAACAGGAGCAACTCACGCGCATCAAGGCGGCTCTCAAACAATGAGCCGTTCGTCCGAATGCGGTGCGTGCTTGGCTCGCAACGCCGGTCAGCGCTGACATCCTTCGAAAGGATCGAGATGAACCGGGACGTGATTGCAGGATTGCTGGTGCTCGCAATCGGCATAGTGACGCTGCTGCTTGTCGCACGATTGCCTGCTGATGCGGGGGAGACGGCCGGCGCCGCTTACTTGCCCAGGCTTATTGCCTATGGAGTACTCGCGACAGGCGCCTTCATTGGCGCGCAGGGTTTGAGAGCGCCGGTGAAAATGGCGGCCTGGTCGTGGCGTCCTCTCAGCGCGCTGATACTCGGCGTGCTGACCTTCGGCCTTCTGATCGAACATGCCGGACTTGTCCTCGCCGGCGGCTGTTGCGCTTTCATCGGATCGCTCGCCGCTCCATTTCCCGGCTGGAAGCAACGCTGCGCCACCATCATCATCATCTGCGCTCTGGCCGTCTTGATCTTCAAATATCTCCTCGGACTCAATATCAGCGTGTGGCCGACATGGATCTCCTGAACAATCTCATCTACGGGATGAGCGTCGCGGTCAGTCTGCAGAATCTCGGCTTCTGTTTCCTTGGCGCACTCTTGGGGACACTGATCGGTGTTCTTCCCGGCATCGGGCCGCTGGCGACTTTCGCGATCCTGCTCCCGATCTCGTTCTATCTTCCGCCCGTCGGCGCGATCATCATGCTCGCCGGCGTCTACTACGGCGCTCAGTACGGCGGCTCGATCACGTCGATCCTCGTCAACATTCCCGGCGAGGCATCGACTGTCGTCACCTGTCTTGATGGTCACCAGATGGCGCTGCAAGGGCGCGCGGGTGCCGCGCTGGCCACAGCCGCGCTCGGCTCGTTCTTTGCCGGCTGCGTCGTTACGGTGTTCATCGCCATCGCGGGGCCGACGCTGGTCAAGTTGGCGCTGCTGTTCGGGCCCGAGGAATACGTCGCGTTGCTGGCACTTGGCCTCGTCTCAGGAGTGCTGTTGTCCGGAGGCTCCATTGCGAAAGCCATCGCCATGGTGCTGATAGGGATATTGCTTAGTCTGGTAGGGATGGACGTCAATTCGGGCGTCGAACGTTTCACCTTTGGAATGTTCGAACTCTCGGATGGGCTGGGTTTCACGGCAGTCTCGATCGGCCTGTTCGGAATCGCCGAGATTGCCTCTAGTCTGGAGGACACCAACGGCAAGGGGCGCAACATTGCAAAGATTACAAGCCTCTGGCCGACCCGCGATGACTTCAAGCGGTCATGGGCGCCTGTCCTGCGCGGCACTGCTCTCGGAACGCTGCTCGGGATCCTGCCAGGCGGCGGCGGGACCATCGCGGCGTTTGGCGCCTATAGCCTGGAGCGCAAAGTCTCGCGACGACCAGGAATGTTCGGGCGCGGCGCGGTGGAAGGTGTGGCCGGTCCGGAATCAGCCAACAATGCTGCGTCTCAGGCCAATTTCATTCCCATGCTAAGCCTTGGCATCCCGCCAAATGCGCTGATGGCACTCATGATGGGGGCGATGATCACGCACGGCATCGCGCCGGGGCCGCAGGTCATGATACGTCAGCCGGACCTTTTCTGGGGACTGATCGCCAGCATGTGGATCGGAAACCTGATCCTGGTGATCCTGAATCTTCCTCTGATAGGAATCTGGGTTTCCCTGCTTCGCATCAAGTATGTATTTCTGTTTCCCGGCATCCTCGTGCTCGCGGCGATCGGTGCGTTCGCGGAGAGCAATCAAATCTTCGACATCTATGTGCTGACCGGGTTTGCAGTCCTTGGATACGCGCTCAAGAAGCTGGATTTTCCTGTGGCGCCGCTGTTGCTGGGGCTGGTGCTGGGCAAGCAGCTTGACGAACAACTGCGCCGCGCGCTGCTGCTCTCCGATGGAGATTGGACGACGTTCATCCGGCATCCGATTGCACTCGGGTTAATAATCTTTACGGCCGTGCTCGTGGTGTTGATCGCGCTTCCCTCACTGCGCCGCTCTCGGGACGAAGCGCTTCAGGGTGAGGAAGGGGCTTCGTCGTCTGCTTCCAACCTTCCAGCGGCATAGCGAAGGAGAGAGGTCGGGACATGCAGATCGCCAGCTCACCGCCGCTCGAAGCATCGGATGAGATTTTCCGGAAGGTGTCATACCGATTGATCCCTTTCATCCTGCTGCTGTACTTCGTTTGCTACATTGACCGCGTAAACATCGGCTTTGCGAAGTTACAGTTTCTCGGCGACCTCCATCTGACTGACGCGCACTATGGACTGGCAGCCGGACTGTTCTATCTCACCTACAGTCTGTTCGATATTCCCAGCAACCTGATGCTTGCGCGGGTGGGCGTGCGCAGGACGCTATTCCGCATCATGATCTTGTGGGGAGTTGTCAGCGGAGCTCAGATGTTCATCCGCAATGCATCCGATCTCTACGTCCTGCGTCTGCTGTTCGGCGCCGCGGAAGCCGGTTTCATCCCGGGGATCATGCTGTATCTTACTTTCTGGTTCCCGGTTCGCTATCGGGCTCGCATCACCGGTTTGTTCTTCCTTGGTGTTCCCTTGTCCGGCATCATCGGTGCGCCGCTGTCGGGCATGATCATGCAGAGCATGAACGACGTGTTCGGCCTTCGCGGGTGGCAATGGTTGTTTCTGCTTTTCGCCATTCCGGCCATTTTCCTTGGCATCATCGCATATTTCTATCTCGACGACGACCCAAAGAGTGCCAGATGGCTGAGCGAGCACGAAAAGCAGCGTCTCGCCGACGAACTGAAGTCGGATGAAGCCGTCGGCAACAGGCGAAATACAGGCAGTTTTGCTGAAGCAATGCGGGATCCGCGCATCTATGTGATGGCGCTCTTGAACTTCGCGGCCAACACAGCCTCCAATACAGCAACCTTCTGGACCCCCAGCGTACTGAAAAATGCTGGGTTCGCCAGTTTTGATGGAATCGGGTGGGTCACCGGCGGCATTTCTATCGCGGCGGCTGCAGGGATGCTTCTGATCGCGCGTAGTTCCGACGCTTTCATGGAGCGGCGCTGGCATTTCGTTGGTTGCGCGTCGATGACGGCCGGTGCCTATCTGCTGCTGCCTCTGGCTTCTGCGAGCATGCTGGGGACCGTTCTGCTGATGGCCGCTGCAGCCATCGGAGGCGTTTCGTTACTGGCGATCTATTGGACCATTCCAACTTCATATCTGCATGGCAGAGGAGCCGCCGGTGCGATCGGCTTCGTCAGTATGGTAGGGGCTGTCGGTAGCGCCGTTTCTCCGTCATTGATTGGATGGCTCCGCGAATCAACAGGAAGCCTTTACGTGGGCCTCGGATCGACCGCCATGATTGTGCTTGCGGGCGCGGGCCTGGTCCTGCAGATGATTTCAAGAGATGATCTCGCCAGAATCGGGTCCATGGGCGACTAGATCATGATCCGATTAGACGTAATCAGATCATGATCTCATCTCTTTGTTTGAGCATGATCCTTTCGGAAAACCGGTTTCCACTTTTCCGGATCATGCTCTAGTGGAGCGTTGTGGAATCGAGGACGAACTATAGGCGTCAGGGCCATGAGCAATATACGCGATACCACACTCACCAGGGTCCAAAGCGACGTTGTCGCCAAGATCATCGACTATATCAGACGTGAAAAGTTACCCGTTGATTCTCGACTGACGGAAAGTCAGCTGGCTGAGGAGGTCGGTGTCTCACGCTCTCCAATCCGGGCTGCGCTCCAATTGCTGGCCGAGAAGGGTATCGTGATCTCAGCCGCGAACAAAGGGCACTATCTCGCTCGCGATGGTGGCACCTTGGACGCGATCGATCTGCCTATCTCGCCGCCACCGGATGTGTCGTTGTATGACCGAATTGCCATGGACCGCATGCGCGACAGAGTTCCAGAGCAATTCACCGAAGCAAGCTTCATGAGGCGCTACGACGTATCGCGTGCTCAGCTCGTCCGCACTCTCACGAAGATGTCCCAGGATGGCCTGGTCAGACGAAGCACCGGTCATGGCTGGATATTTATGCCGAGCCTTAATTCAGCGGAGGCTTATGCCGCCAGCTATCGCTTTCGCATCATCGTAGAGCCGGCAGGGCTGATGGAGGCGACCTTTGTGCTGGACAGGCCAGCGACGGAGCGGTGCCGCGAGGCGCATGAGCAGATGCTTGTCCGCGCGAAGAGCGGGAAACTGAGCGGCAGAGAAATATTCGATACCAATGCGAAGTTCCACGAAATGCTCGCGGTCATGTCGGGAAACCGGTTCATTGCGCAAGCGGTCGAACAGCAGAATAGGCTTCGTCAACTCAGCGAGTACTACGTTTACGACGACGAGGATCGTATCCAGACGTTGGTGCGCGAACACTGCGAGATCATGGACGCCCTTCTGACAGGCGACCAGATTTGGGCCGCGACGCTCCTACGCCGACATCTGGAGATTGCCAGCCGTTTGGCGCCGCCTTTTGCCAAATCCAACGGCGAGCGCACCGCCTAGAGGACGTAGTGATCGCGTCGACGTAAGAGCTCGAGCCTTTCACGGGGAGATGGGTCAGCCGATGATCTCGCTGAGAATGCCGAAACGGACGGAGTTGGGAGAATGTTACGTCTGACGATTGACAGAGGTGTTGCTCGGCTCACATTCGACAATCCATCCAGGCTGAACGCCATCAACCAGGACATGTGGCGCGCCTTCCCAGAGCTTCTGGCGAAGGTGCGGGATGATGCCGCCGTCCGCGTCCTGGTGCTCCAGGGCGCGGGCGACCGCAGCTTCTGCTCGGGCAACGATATCAGCGAGTTCGACAAGGTTCGGGCCGATCCTGTCGCGGCAGCGGCTTACAACGCCCTGCAACGCGATGTGGCTACTCGGTTTCGCGCGCTGACCAAGCCGAGCATTGCTGCGATCAACGGCTATTGCCTTGGAGCTGGCTTTGAGCTGGCTCTGATGTGCGATATGAGGGTCTGCACGAAGAACGCGCAGTTTGGAGTACCTGCGGTAAGGCTCGGTCTGCCCTATCGGCTCGAAGATATCGCGACCATCCTCAATGTGGTCGGGCTGGCTCAGGCACGCGAGATGGTATTGCTAGGGCGACGCTACGGAGGCGAGGATGCGCTTCGTCTAGGGCTCGTAAACTGGTTGGCCGACAGCGTCGAAGCGATGGCAACTATCGTGGACGCGGCGGTAGGAGATTTGTTGTCTGCTGCACCGCTTAGTCTGGCCGCAGCGCGGATCGCATTCCAGGAACTTGCTCGGCGCGACGGACCGCCGGATCTCGAACGTGCCCAGCGGGCGGCGGATCGATGTTATGCCAGTCAAGATTATGCGGAAGGTCGGGCGGCTCAGCGAGAGAAGCGCAAGCCAGTCTTTCGTGGAAACTAGCCCGCTGCGATCGAGCCAATATCTGGCGTGGCAAATCCTCCGCGTGATGCCGCTGACGGACGTCTCGCCACGCGCTCGGTTTGCGCGTGAACATGTAGGCCAGAGCGACGGAAATCAACGCGCGGTCGCGCGCGCTGACGGCGAAGGGCGAGTTCGCCGCGAACCAGATAAATGTGAGAAGCACCGATAGCCATAGGAAACCGCTCGGTCGTTTCGCTGGCGGGCTGATTTGGCGCCATTGTCAGCAACCCAGACTGTCAGCAACCCAGTGTTATGCGTTGATCCTCGGAATACCGATCTCCGCCGGCATCTGCGGATCGGCTGATTTTTCGGTTCCCTTGAACCAAGCTACATACAGGGTAGGAAGGAAGATAAGTGTAAGTATCGTCGCGACCAGCAATCCTCCCATGATCGCGAACGCCATCGGTCCCCAGAACACCGTTGGAGCGATCGGGATCATGCCGAGAACGGTCGATACGGCGGTCAGCATGATTGGGCGGAAGCGGGAGCTGCTGGCATTGATTGCGGCTGACCAGACGTTCTCTCCCCGTGCGCGTTCGGCTTCGATTTGGCCAATCAGGATCACGGCGTTTTTGGTAATCATGCCGATCAAAGCCAGAATGCCAAGGATGGCGACGAAGCCGAGCGGCCTGCGGGACACGAGAAGCGCCGCGACAACGCCGATCAAGCCGAGAGGCGCGACGCTGAGGACCAGGAACAGCCGCTGAAAACTCTGCAACTGGGCCATGAGGACCGTGAACATCAGCAACAGCATGACCGGAACAACGGCGATGACGGAAGCTTGCGAATATTGGCTTTCTTCGACGGTTCCGCCCACGACGATGCGATAGCTGCGGGGAAGGGTTGCTGCCAGCTTATCGACCGCCGGCGCAAGCGCATTGATCACGGTTTCCGGAAGCGCCCCGGGCGCCACATCGGCCTGCACCGTGAGCGTAGGTATGCGATCGCGCCGCCAGACCAACGGATATTCCTGCTTGTATTCGAATGTAGCGAACTGGTTGAGCGGAACTGTTCGCCCGTTAGGCAGCGGCACTTGCAAGGTGCTCAGGTTCGCCAGCGAGACGCGCTGTTCGTCGGTCGCGCGCACGAGGATATCGACAAGATAGATGTCGTCGCGAACCTGAGTGACAGGCGTGCCTGAAATCACAGTGTTCAGGACGTTAGCCACGGCTTGCGAGCTCAGACCCAGCGATCGCGCCTCGTCCTGGTCGACACGGATGCGGAGCTGACGCGCCGGCCCGATCCAGTCGAAATTGACCTGCTCGGCTTGCGGGTTGGTCGCGATGATCTGGGCAAGCTTCAGCGAAATGTCCCGCACCTGGTCAATGCCGGGGCCGCTCACACGATATTGCACAGGCCAGCCGACCGGCGGGCCGAGTTCGAGCGGAGAGATCCGGGAAATCGCATTCGGGAATTCATTGGCCAGGAGTTCTTGAAGCCTGACGCGAATTCGTTCGCGTGCGGCGACATCCTTTGCAACGATCACCGCTTGCGTGAAAAAGTCGTTCCCCAACTGGACATTGAGCGGCAGATAGAAGCGAATGGCGCCGCGTCCGACATAGGTGCTCCAGCGCGCCACGTCCGCATCGCCCTTCAGCGCCGCGTCGAAGCGCTTCGCGGCGGCTTCGCTGGCATAGATCGACGCATTCTGCGGCAGGCTGATATCGACCAGAAGCTCCGGACGATCGGAGGACGGAAAGAACTGGCGGGGAATGAGCGGAAGGGCGAGATAGGACAGAACGAAGAGCGCCACGGTGAGAAGAATAGTCACCCATTTTGCCCGCATAGCGGCGGTCAGGAAGCCTCGATACCAAGAGAGAATTCTGCCGGGGGTCGCGGTTTGCAAGGTCTGGGGTGGTCTCAGAATGACGACACCGAGCAGTGGCGCGAAGACGACCGCCACGAACCAGGATACGAGCAGTGCGATGCTGACGACGGCAAATAGCGAGAAGGTGTATTCTCCCGCGGAGCTGGCTGCAAAGCCGACGGGAACAAATCCGGCGATAGTTACCAGCGTTCCTGCGAGCATGGCGAACGCATAGGTCCGGAATGCGAAAGTCGCAGCTTCAATCTTGTCATCGCCCGCAACGAGCCGGTTGAGCGTGGCGTCGGTGGTGGTCATCGCGTCATCGACGAGCAGGGCCAGCGCGATGATGAGGGCGCCGAGCGATATCCGCTGCATGTCGATGCCCGCCATCTGCATGATCGGAAACACGATGGCGAGCGTCAAAGGAATCGAAAGTGCGATGATCAACCCCGGGCGGAGGCCCAGACTGATGAAGCTGATCACGAGAATGATGGCAATCGCCTGCAACAACGACGTCATGAACTCGGAGATCGCGCCATCGACCGTAACGGCCTGATCGGCGACCAGGATTGGCTGGATCCCCATCGGCAGATCCGCGGTGATCTGGTCCATCGCCTGCTTGATGTTCCTGCCGAGGGCGAGAATATCGCCCCCCTCCCGCATGGCGATGGCAAGCCCGATCGCTGGCTCGCCGTTGACGCGGAACATGGGCTGCGGGGGATCGGAATAGCCGCGCCGAACCTGCGCTATGTCACTCAGGCGGAGCGTCCGTCCGCCCGCAATGAAGTTGACGTTGGCGACGTCCTGCTCCGTCCGAAATGCACCTGAAACCTGCAGCGAAAGACTCTCATCGCCGGTCTGGATCGTGCCGGCCGGACGCACGACGTTTTGGGCCTGGAGCGCGGCAATGAGCGCCGTGCGGTCGATGCCGAGCCCGGCGAGTTCTTTGGTCGAGAACTCGACAAAGATCCGTTCGTCCTGGGCGCCCAGCAGTTCGATTTCCGAGACGTCGCGAACAAGAAGCAGCTTCGAGCGGATGTCTTCAACGTAATCGCGAAGTTCGCGATGGGTGAACCCATCGCTCGTAAAACCGTAGATGATCCCGAATGTAGCGCCGAAATCGTCGTTGAAGCCGGGCCCAACGATCCCGGCTGGCAGTGTATGCCTGATATCACCGATGTTCTTGCGAACCTGATACCAGGTGTCGGCCACCTCCTTGGCGTTTGCGTTGCCCTTCAAGTTGACGAAAATCGTCGTGATGCCGGCCTTGGTATAGCTGCGCAGGAAGTCGAGATGCTGCGTTTCCTGCAGCCTGCGCTCAAGTCGTTCCGTCACTTGCTTGAGGGTATCCTCGATGGTTGCTCCAGGCCACGCCGCCTGAACAACCATCGTCTTGATGATGAAGGTGGGATCCTCGCTGCGCCCAAGACGGAAATAGGATACAACGCCGGCAACGACAGCGATGATCATGAGAAAAGCTACGAACGAGCGGTGATTCAGCGCCCATTCGGAAAGATTGAATCTCATGACCGCCCCGACCCGAGTATGCGAATCTTCTGGCCGGGGTGCAGGGCTTGCACGCCTGCCGTGACCACGATTTCGCCGGTGTCGATTCCTTGGGAAACCGCTACCAGCGCCTGGTTGAAGTGCAGCACGTCGATGTTTCGCAATGATACGGTATTCTTCGAGGGATCGACGACCCACACGGCGGGCTGTTGATTTACTCTCGTTAGCGCCGTGGCCGGGATTTCAATGATCGGAACAGCCTCCGTCTCCAGGCGTCCGGTGACGGTTGCGCCGAGGCGCATGGCCGGCGGAGGATCGGTCAGGCCAACCTTGACCTCGAAGGTGCGTGTCGCCGGATTGGCTTGTGGGGCGACCTCGCGGATGCGGCCTTGCGCGGTCACCGCGGGGTCGTCGGTCAGACTCACACTGATTTCAGGATCGCTCGGCGCCGTTCGGATGACCTGGGCCGGGATGTCGAAAACGGCATCGCGGCCATCCTTGCGGGCAAGCCTGACGATGCTTTGTCCGGGCTGGACGACTTCACCTGCGGCGGGACCGATTGTCGTCAGAACACCCGGAGCGTCGGCCTTGAGCTCGGTGAAACCAACCAGATCATGTGCGATCTTGAGCTGGGCCTCGGCCGCATCGACCTGCGATTGAGCGGTCTGTTGGCCCTGTTTTGCCTGGTCGAAGTTGACGTTCGTGGTCCAGCCTTGCGCGAAGAGAGTTTGCTGGCGCTCGAACTGATTGCGGGCCTGGACCAATTGGCCCTGGGCGGCTGCGAGAGCAGCCTGCGCCTGCCGCAGGCCGTTCATCTCGTTCTGAGGTTCAAGGCGCGCGACGACCTGACCGCGCTTCACCCGATCTCCGAGCTTGCCGTTGTTCTCGAGAAGCCGACCGCCAATACGGAATGAAAGCGAGACCTCGTCCTCGGCTTCAATCCTGCCGGTAAATGTGAGCGGTGTTCCGGCCTTGCTCTTTTCAACGGTTACGGTTCGAACCGGACGGACGGCTGGAGCCGATGTTTCTGGCTCACGTTGACAAGCCGCTAGCAGCACGGGAGCTACCAAGATCAGCAGTCCGGTCTGCCGCATGCGACGCATTTTGTTCAAACGGTCGGCACACGCAGACGTGGACATGGCCACTTCCTTGTTCGTTTGGCCCACCTGGGTCTTCCTGCCATTCCGATCGTTGTTATCATCACGTCCGATGACAAGGTCTCATCTCGCCCAGCAAAGATAAAGACATAGATGCGCCGAATCAGCACAGTGTCGGCGGCGCTAGGTAAGCTGTGCTGACGTGTTAAAGCCGCGTCGATCGGCAAGGAAGATCGGCGAGCTACGCACGCTATCACGATCACGAAAATATGGTCCTGTTCTGCGAGGCAGGATCACTTCCAGTTCGACATTTGAAGACAGGTCAGCAGACTGACATAACTCGGTGTGCCGCCGATACTCTCCTGCGATGCGCAGTTCGTCCGCAGCGGCAGGAAAGCGCTGTCAACTCACTTCAAACGTGCGCGAAGATCGTCGGTGAGACGGGTCAGTTCACGGTCATTCGGCAGGAGGCGAGACAGTCGCTCGGCGTATTCAAGGGCGGCAGCAATATTGCCGGAATCGCGGCTGAACGAGACGAGGGCAGACAGGGACTCGCGATCGTCCGGATGGCGGGTCAGGTTCGCCTTCAAGACTTCAATCGATTCCCCGATGCGGCCCGACGAATGTAGTGCCACGGCGTAGACATAGGCGTAGCGCGACCGGTCAGGTTCGAGCTCGCTCGCCGTGCGGAATTCGCCAAGCGCGTCATCCGGCCGCTTCTGCCGCGTCAGGCTGAGCCCGAGGGCGTGGTGCAAGCCGGCGTCCTGGCGTGAAGACATGATCGCAGTTCTCAGAACACTTTCGCCGTCGCGGTCCCGGCCAAGCTGCCGATAAAGGTCTGCCAGATTGATCGCCGCAGGCGCATATTGCGGGCTGAGCCGCAGGGCCGCCTTGTATTCGCGCTCTGCATCGGCTGCCAATCCGCGCCGCGCAAAGAAGTTTCCGAGGGTCGATCGTGCCTCGGGTCGGTCGGCGTTGAGATGTTGCGCCGCCATGAACTCGGCAGCGGCCCGTTCGAAGGCCGCGCGGTCCGCCGAGGGCTGGGCCGCGGTCGGAACGGCGGCCAAGATCGACACCGCCCTGATACGAACTCCGCCGCTTGGATCGGCAAGAAGCGGCGCGACCAGCGGCCAGATCCGCTCGCCCGGAAGGCCGTCGAGCATATCAAGCGCTGCGACCCGCACCATCGGGTCGGCATCTGCCAATCCCTTGCGCGCCAGCTCGATATTCGCGCCCGAGACCCGCGAATGAAGTTCGCCAAGGGCGCTCGCACGCGCAATGGACGGTGCGGTGGGACTGGCCGCCACCAGGGCCAGCAGTGTGGCAGCGTCGGCGCGGCCGGTCCAGGAAGCCTGGAAAGCCTCGGCGTAATTCTGAAAGCCTTTCCGGACCGGTCCGTGCCAGCGCTCGATCGCGTCGGCCGCCCATTGTGCGGATCTATCGGCATGACAATTGTTGCAGGCATTCGGGGTGCCAAGCTTTACGGAGAGGTCTGGCCTCGGAATTCGAAGACTGTGGTCGTGCCGCTTGTCGATCACCATGTAGGTGCTGACGGGCATGTGACATGACGCGCAAGCCACGGCCGGCACAACGCCTTCGTGGCGATGATGTGAGGTCACTTCATATTTGTCGGAGGCGTGGCATTGCAGGCAAACGCCGTCGCCTGGAGCGCGGAGCTTGGCGGCATGAGGGTCATGGCAGTCGCTGCAGGTCACGCCAGCCGCGAACATCTTGCTCTGCTTGAACGGGCCGTAGTTATACACCTCATCGAGCATCTGCCCGTCCGCGTGATACAGGCCAAGAGCAAGAAGGGAAACGGCATGCGTGTCGGACAATGGTTGTCCTGGTACCCAGTCTTCCGAAAATTCACCGCGTCGGGCGTGGCACAATCCGCAAGTCTCGACCTCCCTGCGTGTCACCGCAGGAGCGATGCTGCGCTGCGGGTTGCCGGTCTTCGGATCGGGGTGCCAACTA
Organism: Bradyrhizobium sp. Leo78; assembly: GCF_059512425.1. Classification (NCBI taxonomy): domain Bacteria; kingdom Pseudomonadati; phylum Pseudomonadota; class Alphaproteobacteria; order Hyphomicrobiales; family Nitrobacteraceae; genus Bradyrhizobium; species Bradyrhizobium sp. Leo78. The sequence continues at coordinate 292,932 of NZ_JCAMOT010000004.1, read as the reverse complement.
ATGCCATCCCGCTCGTTCAGCAAGACGGCTAGCCCCTTGCGCGTGTCATCGTCTTTCCCAAACCAGTTCCGCTGGCTCTGCGCCCAAGCGACGTGCCGCGAGCCTTTGCCGTGGCATGCCTCGCAGCCGACGCTGATCTCCGTCCAGGTCGTGCGAAAGCGGTCCTCGGCCGCGTCGTAGTTCTTCCGGATGCCCGTGGAGTGGCACTCCGCACACATGAAATTCCAGTTCTGATTGAGCTTGGTCCAGTGCAGCACGTCGTCGTGCTTGATCTCCTCATTGGGATAGAGATGAAACCAGCGTTGCCCGCCCTTGTCCTTCGGCCGGCTATCCCAGGCGATTGAAAGCGCCTGAATACGACCATCGGGGAACTCGATCAGATATTGCTGGAGCGGATCGATGCCGAAGGTGTACTTGATCTCGAAGTTCGCAAGCTTGCCGTCAGGACCTTCCGTCTCGACGAAGAATTTGTTCTCCTTCTTGAAGAACCGCGAATGGACGCCGAAATAGTCGAAACGGGCGTCATTGAAATTCCCAAGCACGGAAGCGGCGGTCGCGTGCTGCATGGCATGCTTGTGCTGGGACTCCCTCCACAACGCGGATTCGGCCTGATGGCACCCGGCGCAGGCTTCACTGCCGACAAAGACGGCAGCAGAGGCGGCCTTGCTTGAACGAAAAGCCGCAGGGCGGACGACACCGCCATTGATGGCAAACAGGAGTGCACAACCACCCAACGCGAGAACTGCCATCGCCATCCATGTGGCGGCGCGCGTCGGTGGCCTCTGGTTCCTATCTGCTCTGTTGTCGCTGCGCGCCACGAATTGCTATCCGCTGCAGGCTAAGGACGAATTCCAGCAAATCCTCTGGTGCTGTCCCGCGCTATGCAGATTCGGCAAAATGTCTGCGCGACATTGCCGGCTGAGCCGGTCCATCGCCTGCCGCGTCGCCTTCAGAATCGGTGCTACTGCTCGAACGGAAACAGTCGCTTCCAATCGTTTTTCATGCTGATCACCGTCCAGCCGTCCTTCCTGGCCTCGTCATAGAGCGCGGGCGTGAAAGTGCCGACCTTGGTGTCCGGCAGACCTTGTGCCGGGCCGTAGGCGTATTCGCGGGCGGCATCGTCATGCAGCACCAGCATCTTCAGACGCGCACCAGCACCCGCACCGGTCCACTCCAGCATCTCGCGATCGCCCGTCGAGTTGCCGAACGCCGCATACGGCCGACGTCCGATCATGAGGTGAATCCCTTCCGGTTTGCCGGCGTTGTCGTCGTTCAGGATAAGCTTAGGCTCCTTGGTCAAAAACGGCTTGCCGTCCTTGCCGTAGCCATATTTCGTTCCGCCCGCGGTACCGACGACCTGTTCCGGCGGAATGCCATAGACCTGTTGGGCGTATACACGCACGAAGTCCTGCCCTCCACCTGTCACGATAAAGGTCTTGAAACCGTTATCACGCAGGAATTGCAGGACTTCGAGCATCGGCTGATAAACGAGCTCGGTGTAGGGGCGCTTCCAGCGTGGATCCCGCGCGGTCGCGATCCACTGCTTCGCTTCGGCCTTGAACTCCTCCACCGACATCCCCGTCAGCGTCGCAGCCAGGATCTCCTCCAGGTCCGGCAAGGAAAGCCTGGCGATCGCCTCCCGATCGCCCGAGAGCACGGTCTTGAACGGCGCGACGTTCTTGAGCTCCGGCTTTTTCTCGACCACCGCCGGGACGCGCTCCAGGCAGTAGAGCACTTGCGTGTACATCGGATGCTCGACCCAGAGCGTGCCGTCCTGGTCAAAGACGGCAATTCGATTCTCCGGTGGCACGTGGTTCGGGCTCGCGGTGTCGGTCGTGACGCGCACGAAGTCGAGGATCGCCTGTTTCGCGGCCCCATCGTTCCATGAAGGCAATGGAGCCTGCGACGTTGTTTGCGCCAATGCCGGGATCGTCAGGAGCGGACTGGACAAGGCAGGCAACAGCGTCAAGATCGAAATCAGAACGCGGCGGTTCGTGCGATAGTGCAAGAGAGCCTGCATGATCGTCTCCTAATTCTGCATGATCGCTTGCGCTGGCACGAGCAGGAAGGCGTGTTCGATGAACCAGCGCACGTCGTCGCCGGACTCGTGCTGAGCCCGCTCGAACGGATCGGAGCGAAGGTTGAATATTCTGGGCGGGCATAGAAGCCATCTTTCGCTCCAACTGTCGTGTGCAGACGCCCCGTAGGGCGTCTGCCTGTTCACATCGCGCTCCCTTCATGCAGCTTAGTCGCTCGCTGCGCGGGAATTGGCCTTCTTGACCTCGTCCAGGATCCCGCTGAGGTTGTAGCTCTCCGGCGCCTGCAGCGGCGGGAATTTCTCGTACGTCAGGAGGTGCTGCAGCCATAGCTGCTGACCGATCGGCAACAGGTTCCAGTCGTACTGGAAAGCCGTGGCCGGGGCGCCGAGTGTGCCGCCCAGGCTCATGGCGGATTTCTGGTCGATGCCGACATTCTGCTCGAAGGGATCACGCTTGATGTTCTGGACCAGCGTGAAATGGAACGGGATCAGCGGCATGATCCAGCCGGCCGGCCCGGGCTGTGACATCGTGTAATACATCTTCCAGTTCTTGTAGCGCACCGCCGACGGCGTCGCGCCCGAGAAATAGAAGAAGAAGTCGCGCGCGGACTTTTCGGACTTGCCCTCGAGGTAGTCGCGCTGGTTGACGCCGTCGAGGGTGGTCTTGACGATGCCGGGATACCTCCCTGCCTCGATCTGCTGCTTCAGCTCGTCGCCCTTGGGTCCGCCGGCGATGTCGACCAGGGTGGGCATCCAGTCTAGGGCGGCGAAAAGCTGGTTCTTCACCGTGCCCGGTTTGATGACGCCCGGCCATTTGATGACCATCGGCGCGCGGTAGCCGCCTTCCCACGCCTCGCCCTTCTGCCCCTTGAACGGCGTGATGCCGCCGTCCGGGAAGCTGATCTGCTCGGCACCATTGTCAGTGGTGAACACGACGATGGTATTGTCGGCCTGACCCATGTCGTCGAGCTTTTTGAGGACGAGGCCGATGTTGTCGTCCATTTGCTTCATGCCGGCTTCGTTGACGCCCCAGTCCTTGCCGCCGCGCTCGCCCACCATGGCCTCGTATTTCGGCGGCAGCACGGTCACGACGTGCATGCGGGCAGGGTTGTACCAGACGAAGAACGGCTTATTGGTCTTCTTGGGGTCGTTACGGTCGAGGAAGCTGATGACCTTTTCCGAGATCTCCTCGTCCACCGTCTTCGATCGTTCCAGGGTCAGCGGACCCTCGTCGCTGCACATCTGGTTCTTGCTGGTGCCGTCCGAAGATTTGCACGACAGGATATTGCGCGGGGGCGTTAGACAGATCGTCGTCTTGGGATCCACCGCGCCAGGCACTTCCGGCACGCCGGGGATCGGCGTGTTCTTGCACGGCGGCGCAACGGTCTGCTGGAGCGCGGTCTTGTTGATGTCGGGGAAGCTCACGCCCTGCATGGCGTCGAGGTGGTAGAGATAGCCCCAATACTCCTGGAACCCGTGTGCCGTCGGCAGGGCGTCGGTGTGGTCGCCGAGATGGTTCTTGCCGAATTCGCCGGTGGTGTAGCCGAGATCGAACAGGAACTGGGCGAGAGCCGGCGTGCCGGGCCGCAGGTAGGACGGGCTCCCCGGGAGCTGTGGCGGGATCATGCCAGTGCGCAGCGGATACATGCCAGTGAAGAACGCATTGCGGCCGGAAGTGCAGCTCTGCATGGCGACGTAGTCCATGAAGATGGCACCCTCGTTGCCGATGCGATCGATATTAGGCGTTTCTCCCACCATCAGACCGCGGTGATAGATGCTTGGCTGCATCCATCCGATATCGTCGCCCATGATGAAGAGGATGTTGGGTTTTTGTCCCTGCTGGGCGGAGGCAGGAATGCTTGCCACTGTCATGACGGCACACGCCAAGACAAGAGCGCCCGAAATTGGTCGGAACAAGCTCATGGTTGCTTCCTTAGTTGGCGGCTGCCGAAAGCCCCGGGCCGCAGCCTTCGCCCACCTCCACCCGCCGACCAACTTGCCTTTGCCGGTTCATGCGAGATCGCAACCGGCAATCGGTCGGACGCTTTGCGACGGCAAATTGGGCGAAAGGCCCTGAATGCGCTATGCACATTCGGCAGATTGAGGGCGTGATGGAAAGCGGTATACCAAAGCGCGTTGCCGCCGTACCGCAGCGACCACGCCCGCAATCGTCAATCGGCACAAAGGATTGAAAGCCTCGCCTACGAGGCTGAGGCTAATGTTGGCTTCGCAGGGCTGGCTGTGCGCTTTCGGCGGATCAAATCACGGATCGCGTTGCAGCGTGACGGAAGGCGACTCTCCGAAGGTGGTGCGATACGTCACCGCAAAGCGCCCAAGCTCCTGGAATTGATGATTTCGCGCGACCTCCGCGACGGTTGCTATCGAAGGATCGGCGCGACGCAGTGCCGAACGAGCCTGGTTCAATCGCCGCAACAAGAGATATCGTGCGGGGCTTACGCCGAGGAACTCCGCGCAACACATCCGCAGGCTGCGCTCCGGCACGCCGATCTCGGCACAAAGCGCAGGCATTTTGAGTCTTTGATCGATGCGCTTGCTTAGGCCATCTTCGAATCGATGCATGACGGCAGTGTGATGGTGTCTTGCCTTGGAGTTATTGTTGTCGATGTCGTCGGCGGTCAGACAATCGATGATCGCGTGGAGCAATTCCTGCTCCAGCGCTCTTGCTACCTCGGGGTGCTCGATCAATTTCCGTCCAGCCTCTGCAAGGTAGCAAGCTTCTCTGAAGAGAAGACGAAATCTTGATATATTCGCGCGGGCAGGGTGGAGCACTCTGCTCACGGGCGGCGGCGCGATTTCCCGTCCAGTCAAGGCTTTGCTGCAAGTCCCGAATTGGTCCGGCGATAGGGCTATCAAGCCCCATTGGGACGCGCCGTGGGAGCGCTGATGGGTGCTTTCGCCGCGACCGTGCAAAACCATGTCGCCGTTCCGCAAGACGAGCCCGTCGGACACGAGGGACGCGGTACCCAGCGGAAAAGAAAGGAATATCCGTTCGGGGGGCAGCGAAATGTATGCGATGCGCGGAAGGATTTCCCGGCACCGACACAATTCCAGATGGTTCAATCTCAACCGTGTTAGCCGTGCCTCGAAATCGCCGGCACCCGTTATCGTTAGATTGATACGGACATCGCCGAATCCTGCGGCATAGCCGTCAGCGTCGCCAAACGTGAGTGTCGCGCCTTCTGCCATTTGCGCCGTCCCGTCGGACCGGTGCACGGTCCGGTCTCATCGAGGGAGGCAGCATCAAGCAGTCGGCCGCCGTCGGCTATGCGGGTTCGGAAGGTCGATGGCGGGGGTGGAATGTGAAGAATATGCAAATCCGGCAAGCCGGTCGATAATCTCGACCAGGTGCGGCGACCATAGGTGCCCCCTCAGTGGAAAGACCACCCGCGGGCGGTCTTTCGTAGTTGGCGGAGTAATTGTGGCCGGATGCCCATTTTGTGGCGACACTGACGATGCGATAACCCGGCTCTCATCTCGTCTCGGCAAATTCTTCCAACGCCTTGACCGGCACGGACGCGACGTTGGGCATTCCCCATGCTGTCGACGTCCTGATCTGCCGGTGGGCCCACCCAACGTTCTGGGTAAACACGTGGCTCAGGACCGCCGTAACGCGACTCCGCAATCAAGAACCGGTGCTCCCGACGCACCGTGATCGATGATAAGGCGATTCTCGCCCTCATACATTTCAAGGAGTGCCATGCCCGACAACTTCCCGCCGTCTCCAAATCGAACGAACCGTCCTCCGACGAGTTGCGGGCGGCCTGCCCCATAGGCAAGCGCCACGACCTGCTCTTCCGGAACGAGTGGCTCGTGGCGGATCGCCGCACTCTGGGCGTTGATAACGGCACGTCCGAGTTCGATTACGGCCAGCTTTTCCATCTGCCCTCCAGCCAGGCGCAGGATTCGGGCGGCGATGAATTGACTGTCGTTCCCGTCCACGATTTCGAGTGACTTCCAGTCCTGCGTCGATAGCTCCATGCCGGCGGTGACGTGTTCAGCGGTGACGATCGTTGTTGGTGACAGGAACCAACCGGTGCCTCGCACGCCGACGAGGCCCCGATGCGACTCGCGCTCCGCGTCATCGAAATGCCTGAAGATGCTGACGGCTGAGTGCGCAACCTGTGTGGGATCGACGCAAGCCGCAGAAATCCGCTGCGTATTTGCGAGCAGAACGAAAACAACGAGTGCCCCGTAAAAAATGCGTTTGCGCATTCCAAAGGGCCTCCTTCTCCCCTCTTGCAGGGGAGAGCGAAGCCTGCAAGAGAGCAATCGAACTCACCGCCTTATCCGGAGGTTTTTTCGAATTTAGCGATTTTCCGCGCGTAGTGGCATGATTTTGTCGCAGGCGACCGCGCGTTTGCGATCACGCGCACCCGGTTCAGGCGAGGCCGGGCCCGGCAAAAGCAAGGGTTGATGGGCGGTCGAGCCGAACCCTCGGGTCCGCTGGCGGGCGCCGCAAGGTGCACGACGGCGTTTCTCCGAAGAACATTCGGTAGGCAACTGAAAAGCGCCCCAGTTCCCAAAAGCCGTGGTCGGCCACGATTTGCGTGACAGTTGCCGTTGATGGGTCCGACCTCAAGAGCGCCCGTCGCACAAGGTGCATTCGGCGCAAGGTGAGATAACGAATCGGTCCCATGCCCAAATGTTCCTCACAGGAGGCGCGAAGGGTGCGTTCGGCGACACCAATCGCCGCGCAGATCTCCGTGAGATAAAGTGGGCGGTCGGGATTGGCCTCCAAAAATTCCTCGAACCGCGCGACGATCGCGTCATGGCGACGGTCGCCCATGCTCGTTTCCAGCACGACGCCTTCCGCGAGGCACCGGACCATGACATGCACCAGTTCGCTCTCGAGGGCGCGAAGCACTTCCGGTATTGCGAGTACATCGGGGGTTTCATGGGCGAGTTGTCCGACCACCTTGTGCAGCTTCAGCAGCCGCGACATCAACGCAGGATTCGGGTGAACGCTACGCTCATCCAGCCGCTTGCTGAAACCACCGCCAGCTATCGCTTCGACCGCGGCGTCGAATTCATCGATCGGGAGAGACATCGCCCCTAAATGATAATCATGGCCGGATCGATGATGTGCAACGTCAGTTCTGTTAATGATGATGTCACCAGGCAAGACGTCTTGGCCACAGTGCTGTAGTGGGGACGAATTGGATTCGGTGAGAAAGATGATCGATCGCCGGTCGGGTCTGCACGCAACGTTGCTGATTTGCGGCAAAGATACAGTGAAACGCTGCATCCAAAGTCTGGTCATGCCAATCTGTGTAATCTCGGCCCAAAAATCTCCCTTCGTTGTGGGGAGTATCTCGACATCAGTCGCTTGAACGGCCGCCTGACAGGGAAACGGATCGGTAAATCTGAGAACTCTTGCCCACGACATTGTATTAAGTCCCTGTCTGGCTCAAGCTGCCCGCAAGTTTGTGGCTGCAAGCGATGTTGGGCGATTGGGACGCGTTTCCGGCAGCTCGACCGATCGCCGCAAGGTATGCGATGGCGCCTCGCCAAACAGTGCGTGGTAGGCAACCGAAAAGCGGCCGAGTTCCCAAAAACCGTGGTCGGTGACAATCTGGGTGACGGTCCGCTTTGAATGGTCCGAGCTCAGGAGCGCGCGGTGTACGAGGTGCATTCGGCGCAGGGCGAGATAACGGATCGGCCCCATTCCTAAATGCTCTTCGCAGGAGGCGCGGAGCGTGCGCTCTGCGACGCCAGTCGCTGCGCAGATTTCCGCAAGATAAAGCGGCCGGTCGGGATTGGCCTCCAGGAATTCCTCAAATCGTGCGACGATGGCGTCGTGACGACGGCTACCGGTCCTCGACTCTACAGCGGCGCCTTCGGCAACGCACCTCACCATGACATAAGTGAGCTCATTCTCGAGTGCCCGCCCCACTTCCGGGATTTCGAGAACATCCGGCATGTCATGAGCGAGCAGCCCAATGCTCTTGTGCAGTTTCAGCAGTCGGAGCATCGCCGCAGAATGCGGGCGAACAATTCGATTCTGCGGCATTTCGACAAACTCGCGACCGAGTACTGCCTCGGCAGCAGCATCAAAGTCATCAGCCGCGAGAGAGATCGTGCCATAGTGGAGGTTCGCGCCAGATCGTTGATGTACGACGTCGGACCTGTTTACGACGAGATCGCTGGCTAAGACCTCCAGGCCGCAGTGCAGGAAGGCCGATTCATTGGGTTCGGTAAGAAAGCCAATTGATCTGCGGCCTGGACTGATCGCGAGGGTGTTAACCTGCGGAAGCGACACTTGATATCGTTGCACCAAAAGCCTGTTTATGCCGATCTGCGCAATTTCGGCATGAAAGCTTCCTTTCGCCGTCGGAAAAAGTTCTATGTCCGCGGACCAAATAACTGCCTTGCACTGTGACGGATCAGATAAATTAAAAACTCTACTCCACGCCATTTCTGTTCTCTCCCGAAAACAGAGCTACTAATCACTCGGGACAACTAAGCTTACAGCAAGGAGAACACTGGGAATCGGAAAGAGCGATTTCGGTCGCAAAAGAAGAGCGGGCAACGCCATCAAGTCGATTCGAGATCCGAGGCGGGCCGAGATCTCGGTTGTATTGTAGGACCAGTATTACCTGTGGGCAACTGCTCGAATACTTGGCACAAAATGCATATTGCTCCGCACGTCGATGATAGCCGTGTCGATGACAGCGCGGCATCGCAGCTGGTTCAGACGACGGCGGTCGCAATAGCCTGTACGGCAAGTGCTTGTGCATTGGCGGCAGCACTCGTCGAGGATCTGCCGGACCTGCGTGAGTATCTCGCGCTCCGGGATATTTCGGCAGTCCAAGCGCAAGTGGATGCAGGTGATACCGATCCTCGGCGAGGGTGTGTTTACCTTCGGAGCCCGTTTCTACGGATGCACGAGTAATAGGCGTCTGCGCCGACAGCGTTCCCTTCGGCAGTGGCAGCGGGATTAGCAGAAGCCATGCCCACTTGGGATCTTGCCGCCTCATTGGCCTGCCTGAAGCATTCAGCGCGTATGGCCCTAGTCCTATCCATCTGTTGTCCTGTTTGTGCCGATGATGAGATTGCAAGGAATGGAAGTATGGCGACTGCCAACAGTGTTCGCATGTTCAGCATATTTTTCCTCCTTGAAGACGTTGGATAGCAGCGTAGCGCGGGTCTCGATCCGATCGGGGCGGGCGTTACGACAATCCGAAAGGTGCTCGGCCGCCCACGGTGCCAAGGCCGCCCGCAATAAAGGAAGAACGGTAACAACTACATATTGACGTAGATCAATGGGGCGGACCGGGCGATGTGCCGTGCAACGCTAGCTGGAGCACCTACTCGGCGCATTCCTGGCGGTGCAGCCGGATGGCAAGCTCATGGACTGCCATGGTCGCCATGTGCGGCAGGATGGCGAGATCGATGCCATGCGGCATCTTGCAGCGTGAGCACCTGATCTTGAGCCAGCGACAACCTCTCATTGATCGCCTGGTCGATCGCCTGCGCCTTCGTCGGCTCCTTCGCCGCAAGGTCTTGGCGGGTTGCGAGGCACATGGGTCCAGCAATCGATCGGCGACACCAAGGAAGAATGATTCTCCCCGATGATTCTCTCGTGGGGTACATCTCATGCCGTCGTAAACCTCTCCGCGCACGCGCTATCGAGTTCCCTTCTGATGAGTGCCTAAATTTCAGTCTGGCGCTGAGGCAAAATAAGCTAAGCATTTCAGTGTGTTATTCGATCACGCGCACTCACGGTGCCGTGATATTTGTGCAACATGCGTCCGAAAAGAAGCGAAGGCGCCTGCGGAGTCCTCTCTCTCTTGTTGCGCCTTAGGAGACCTTCGTTTCTTATGGAACAGCGACGGAGGGGGGCATCCCGAAGTCGTCCCGTTCTTGGTGGTTCGCTTAAGTCCCTCGCGTTTTCGCGGGAGTCCGAAAGCGCGAAGCGGCTTGACGGGTTTTGGGGGGACTAGGGAATCAGCTTCAGGGTGTTTACCCGGCGGATCCGCAGCTCTTCCTTATAGAGCAACTTGGAGGTTTAACATGAAGATGGTTAAGAGCCTTATCCTCGGCTCAGCGGCGGGTCTGCTCGCCATGGGCGGGGCACAGGCGGCCGATCTTCCCGTCAAGGCCAAAGCGGTCGAGTACGTGAGGATCTGTTCGCTTTACGGCGCCGGTTTCTGGTACATCCCTGGCACCGACACCTGCATGAAGATCGGTGGCTACCTGCGTGTCGACACGACGTTCAACGGCGGCATCTACAACGCGCCAGCCTGGAGCGGTGATGCGGGTCAAACCAACCGCTATCAAGACTACTTCTCCGCCCGCTCCCGTATGGCGCTGACGGTCGATACCCGCACAGCAACGGAATATGGCGTCGTCCGCACCTTCGGTCAGGCCGACTTCCAGTTCTCGACGCTCGGCAACAACACCTACAACCCGAACTCGATCAACCAGAGCCTGCCGGTCGCAAGCGCCAACCTGCTTGACACCCCCGGCGGCGGCTATGTCGCGGTCGAATTCGTGTTCATTCAGTTCGCGGGCTTCACCTTCGGTAAGTCGGCTTCGGCCTTCGCGACGCCATGGCATGGTTATCCGGGCAACAACTCGTCCTTCCTGCTCGGCGGTCATGACACCGTCACCGGCGTGAACAACATCCAGTACACTGCGCAGTTCGGCAACGGCATCTCGGGCACCATCGGCCTTGATGATCCGACCGTCTTCGACCGCACCGTCGTGGCCAACCTGACCGTGCCGCTCACGTCACAGGGCGCTGTCGCCAACGCCTATGCCGGTGTGCATGCGCCGGACGTCGTCGGTAACATCCGCATCGATCAGGCTTGGGGTCTGTTCCAGATTTCGGCTTCGGCACATGAAGTCAACGGCTCCTACAACGTCCTGAATACGGTCGGTGCTCCCGCTGGTGCAACCGGTCTGCCGGGTGCGGCGCCGACCAACCTGTCTGAACTCTCCGGTCACCCCGACACCAAGTGGGGTGGTGCGGTGATGGCTGCGTTGCAGATCAAGAACATCCCGACCGGCCCCGGCGACGACTTCAAGATTGATGCCACCTTTGCCAAAGGTAACACCAAGCAGGTGATCTCGACGTCGGCGACATCGCCTAACCCCTTCACGATCTTCGGTGGCGCCAATAATTTCGGCTCCTTCGGAAGCATCGGCTTCGGGGCGGTGACTGACGGAGTGTGGGCACCGGCCGGCCTCGCGGGCCCGTTGTTTGGTGCTGATGGGAAAATCCATCTGACGACAGCATGGGGCGTCCGTGGTGCGTATAACCACAACTGGGATCCTTACTGGTCGAGCAGCTTGTTCGGCAGCTACTCGGCGGTCAGCTACGATAACACGGCAAAATTCTTCGTCTGCTCCACCTTCACTGCTGCCCGCCTCTCGGCGGTCAGTGCCGACTTTAGCTGTAACCCCGACTTCAATGTCTCGCAGCTCGGTACGATCACCCGCTGGACCCCGGTCAAGAACCTGACGTTCTCGGCCGAATTCATGTGGTTCCATCTCGACCAGAAGTTCACTGGCTCCGCTATCCTTACCCCATCGGCGCCGATGCCGACCGCTCGGTACGACTTCAGGGACCAGGATACGTACAGCTTGAACGTCCGCGTTCAGCGCAACTTCTGATCCACTCGTCAAAGGAATCTTAATCAAGGCCCCCGGCAAGCGATTGCCGGGGGTTTCCGTTTGCGCGACAAGGTTTGCTATGCGGTGCAGTGAGGACGCGGCCTCGGATAGACTGCGCTACGAAGATAGCGGGGCCTTTTCGTCCGCGGCCTTTTCAAGCTGATGGTTCAAACTGGCGAGCCTGTCGATCACCCTGTCGAGTTCAGGGCGTCCAAACTCAGCCAGAATGAACTCATGCAGCGCATCTTGTTCAGACGACAGCATCGCCAGATGCGCGTAGGCAGCTTCTGTCAAAGAGAGAGTTGCTAGCTGAGTGTTCGAGGAGGGGGACACACGTTGAAGCAGACCCGCTCTCTCCAGCAGATTCAATTGCCTCACGACAAAAGATGTATTCACCTGCAGCGTCTTCGCTATGGCCTCGACGGAGACGCCATCGCGTCCGTCTAACTCGGCCAAGGCAACAATAATGATCCACTGAGCATCGGTTATGCCGAGATGCCGCGCCCAGTAGTGGCGAATGGCCTCCAGACGACTGACCATTGCGGTGACTTCCGAAATGAACCTGCGGCTCGCCTCGTAGTTTCTCATGGAAAGCTGCCGACGTGAAATCTCCGCGTGTAGAGATACTGATCTCGCGCTCAGGTTTTGTAAAGGAGATTCGGCTTGGCTGCTGCGGCCTTTGTCCTGATCTCTTGGCTGTCACCGCGCGCCGGACATTGTCCCTAGGATCGCAGTCGCCGCCAGCCTATGACGATGCCACTCGTCGATATGATCATTCCGATGAGCGACAGCAGCAACACAGCGATGTCCCATGCTGGGCGATGGCGCAGCAGCGGCGGAAAATCGAGACTGTGCAGCGCATTGAACAGCCAGCGATACGCCCGGCGGCTGTTGTCGACGAGGCCGAGAATATCGCCATTGCGCGGATCAATGTAGAACCAGCTCTCAGCCGCGTCGTCGAAGCCCACGCGCAACACGGGCAGAAGCCGCTCATTGTGATGCGAATACCAATAATCATCGAACTGCTGGAGGCGCAGGCGCGCGGTCACCGCGGCGTTTGGCAACAAGCTATTCGCCGCTGAGAAAATCTCGTCGTCGGAAAGCACCTTCGTGGCGCCGCTTGCCGGATCGGCAACAGTCTGATCGCCGTCGCGGTCGGTGAGCACCATCAGCGGATGGCCGCCGAGCCAGACCAAGCGAGCTTCGACCGCCCCGAGCGGAGGCATCGATTGGAAGGCTGCGACAATCCGCGGCGCATCATGCCCAGCATATCGGACCGCCATCTCCCGGCTCGGGCCTCGGCCTGCAAAATACTCGCCCGGATTAAGCGACAGCCAACCGCTGAATGTCCACGTCAGGACGAAGATGCCGCCGATCAATCCGGCGATGTGATGCCAGGCCATCCATCCCCGATAAGGCGTGACGCTGCCCCGGGCATAACGCTGGCGCAATCGCAGCCGTAGAATGCCGATCCAGAAACCGGTAACCGCCACCACGAGGCAGATGCCTGATATCCAGAGCACCGCTTGCCGCCAACTTGCGCCATCCTGGCGGAGGACCGTGGGATAGATCCAGTGTGGGATCGAGCCTAGCCAATTCCAGATCCGCTCACGTCGCGTGGTGTCGAGCGCCAGTTCACCGGTCTTCGCCGAGACATAGAGCTCGGTTCCGGCTTCATCTCCTAGCGACACCAGGAGGAGCGGCCGCAAGGGATCATAGCGCGCCGTGACACTCCATTGATCGCGTTCGATTGTGCCAATCAGTCTTGGATGCACGGCATTCGGATGATGGCGGGCGATCGCCAGCGCCTGCTCGGTCGTGATGTCCTCGATCGAATGACCGTCCGTTGCCGATATGGTCTTGCGTGCGCCATTCCAGTCCAGCAGCCGATAGACGGGGATATCGTTCAGCATGACGAGGCGAAGATCGCGCGGATAGTTCGCAACACCGGCAATGGCCATGGCTCGATCGGGCGCCACGAGCACGCGGTCCCAGGCGATCGGTGGCAGCGCCGCCCAGCGCTCGCGATCGGTCAACTGCGGGAACGCCACGTACATCATGACGATGCCCGAGACGAACCACATCGCGAACAACAGGCAGGTCGCGATGCCGATCCAGCGATGGGTGATGTAAAGCCACCGCCGTCCTCTCCAGATCAACGCGCGGCGCATGATCAGAACTTCACGTTGACGGACACTTCTGCCGTGCGCGGCATGCCGAGCAGCCATTGCCCGGAAGGGGCGGACGTGGCGTAGACAGTGTCGAAGAGATTGTAGAGGCGAAGCGCCACCGTGGTTTGCCCGTCAGGCTTCCAGCGCAGTCCGCCGTTGACCACGGTGTAGGCGGGGCGAAGCTGGGTATTGGCGTTATCGGAGAATGTTTGCCCTACGATCTGCACGCCGCCGTAGACGGACCAGTTCGGCGCGAAGTCCCAGGTCAGCCACACGTTCGATACCTGCTGCGGCACATTCGTCGGAACGTTGCCGGCGTAGCTGACGAGTTTGCCGCCCACCACCTGGCTGAAGTTGTCGTACCGGGCCCGCAGCACCGCGAGATTGGCATCGACGCGCCAACCATCATTCAGTGCCAGGCCGATCGATGCTTCGATTCCGCGCGACGATTGCTGGCCGACTTGCAGCGCCAGGCCGGCGGGATTGTTGGGATCCGGGACCCGCAGGTTGTTCTTGACGATTTCGTAACCTGCCAGCGTCCATTCACCACGGCCGCCCCAGAATGATTGCTTGACCCCAACCTCGGTTTGCTTGCCCGTGGCAAGCTGGAAGGTTTTCTGCGTGGCCGACAGCGAGATGAGATTGGTGACGGGATCAACGGCTGTCGCATATTGTCCGTAAAAGGCGAGGTTCGAGACGGGCGTGTAGACCACGCCGGTTCGCCAGCTCGTACCCGACAGCGAGATATCGAAATTATTCGTTGGTGTCCTGTAATCGGTGCGGTCGACATCCGGCCGGTCGAACCTGATGCCGCTTACAACGGACAACTGATCGGTTAGCGACAGCCGGTCCTCGGCAAACAACGCATATTGATTGACGATCGCATTGTAGCCAGGCGTGGTTCGCGTCGTGGAGGTCGCAAAAGACCCCATGTCGCCGGCATAGGGACTAACCGAAGATGCGCCGCCATAGGGCGAATTGTTGGTGTGGGTAAAATCGATCCGGTTGACGTCGAAGCCCGCAACGAACTCGTTGGCGAAGCCCAGCAGATGACCACGAAACGTTGCGTCCATCCGGTTACCGACCTGAGCCTGGTCGTGGAAGATCTCGATGTAGCTGGTGCGGTCGATCAACCGTGTTGCAGGATTCCAACTATAGTTCTCGACATCACGCCAATGCCGACGGCTGGTCAGATAGTAGAGTGTGTTCTGGACCTTGACTCCTTCCGTCACGTCCCACTCGGTCTTGAACTGGCTCCAGTTATCCTGATAGCGGATCGCGCTGTCGAGCACGTTGTAGTTCTTGAACCGCAACGTGTCGTCGATCCCGCCGTTGATCAGCGGTGTGCCGAAATAGCGCGAGGGGCTTCGATTGCTGTAGTCGTTCGAGAGTGTGAAAGCGAGGTTTTCGGCGGCCTGGACACGCACCGCGGCGGAGACCGCAACATTCGATGTCTCGTCGCGATCAACCCAGCCGTTCGAGATGTTGCCGATGGCATTGACGCGATAGGATACGTTCGGATTGATCGGGCCGCCGCTATCCACCGCAATGCGTCGCGTCGTATTGGTGTCGAGCGATATCTCGGCATCGTTGTAGGGCGTCGTGACCGGTTTCTTGGGGATCACATTGATGATCCCACCAATTGCGCCTTCCCCGTACAGAACGGAGGCTGGCCCGCGCATGACCTCGATGCGATCCGCCGACCACGTATCGAATGGAAAGGTCACGGTTCCTGCGCCAACATAGAGGCGAGTGCCATCATACAGCGTCATCACCGAATTGCTTCCGGTGAAGCCGCGCGTGCTGAACGAGAGGCCGCCATTGCCGGGCGCCGGGCTCGCGGTAAAGCCCACTGCGTTCTGGGTGACCGCGTCCGTGACATTATGCTGGCCGCGTTCTGCGATGGTCTGCGACGTAATCGTTTCGACGCTGGCGGGCGTCTGCAGCGGAGTGAGGTTGAGGCGGCTGCCACTCGCGTTCTGCTTGTTCAGGTTTAGCGTCGGAGATGGCGTGTCGGACGTTGCGGTCGAGGGCGTGGTGCTTCGCGCCGCCGGGCTCCGGCTCGACTGAGACTGCGCAGGTCGCGCTGCGGAAGTTGAACGCTGATGATTGAGACGCTTTGCTGCAGGCTTTTGCGGCTGGATAACGCTCACCGGAGGCAAGACATGGGACGTCTCAGGCTGCTGGGCCTTTGCCGAAGAAGATTCGAGCAGGAGAACCGGCAGAAAGTATCTGAAAGCGAGCCGGGCAGCATCACGCTGCCTTACGATAGTAACAATAGAGAGCACGAGCAGACCTCGGTATGACGTCAGTGGCACGTCACCGCAAACGAGGTCTCGCTCGAACGTGCCTATGGCACGCCGGTCGAAAACAATGTCTGTACTCCCCGACCGACATTTTTGCGTGTGACCACGGCTGACGGCAGGTCTCCTGGCTTGCGGGTCCCAACCCTTCGTCGCCTTCCCAGGACCGAGGCTCCCAGTGGCGCATGACGAAAGATTCGCCGCTCACAGTTGCGGGGGCAGCCGCGGCATAGAGGAGAAGTCCCCGCACCGCGTTCCCTTTTGATCCCCGTAGGGGGAACCGTCAGTCGTGATCTAGGAGGTTGTCTGAGCCGAAGTCAATCCTCTCATTGCAGGCTCTGGACGGAGCGGAGAAGCCACGTCGGGCCGGCCGGCCAAGCCGTCCTTGGTATCAAACATCTGCGAGTCCAGAGGGATCTTCCGCAAGCCGCTCTGCCCATCTCAGATCGTCCTTGTCTACAAGCTTCTCGTGCACGGCGAGGAACGCATTCGTCGCATCAGGGCCGCAGTCGGCCAAAGCGGCCTCCAGGCGCGCGAACTGCCGGCGGAGCACTGTCTGAACAAGTTTGCGGCCTTTGGCCGTAGGGTAGAGTCGTTTCTGCCTTCGGTCCTCTTCGCCAATCTTCGCGATCAGCAGGCCGTCCTTGATGAGTTGCCGCATGGTCGGATTCAAATTCTGGTGCGACACACGCATCGCACGCAAGAGATCACTGACCGTCGCTCCCGGATTCATCGCGGTCAGAACCAACACACGATTGTGCAGGCGGGTGAGACCGTAGGGCTCCAGTGCGGCTTCGGCGTCCGCAGCAAGAATCACGTTGGCGAAGAAATGCAGCAAAAACGCCTTCAGAGTCTTTTTGCGAAGATCGGCTGGGACTTCTGACTGCGCCTTAGAGGCGTGAGAGGAATTCTGCTGCTTCACCAAACCGACCATCCCTGTGAATCCGCCACCTCCTTAACCGACAATCTAGGTCCCAGCCAGACGTCCCGCAACGACCAAATATCACAATAAACTTGTACTATATAAATTATTGGGGTATCTGTCGCCATCCGGTCGCAGGTTTCAGTGCCGCGACCGGCCCTAGGCAGGAGACAGTCGTTCTGTCGCCACTTGGGGCAGGAACGCACGACAGCTTCGAGCAAAAACAACAGAGCTGTTAGGATGGGAGGAAATTGTGAACTGGAAATTTTGGACGGCTTCGATTGCGGTTCTTGTTGCAGTGCCGGCGGCGCCGCCCGCAAATGCAGGGCCAAACGGCATCACCATAGGGGTGCTCAACGATCAGAGCGGACCCTACGCCGACGGCTCGGGAAAAGGTTCGGTCGTAGCAGCGCAGATGGCGATCGAAGATTTCGGCGGAAGCGTGCTCGGCCAACCGGTGAAATTGATCTCGGCTGATCACCTGCAAAAGGTCGACGTAGCGACATCCATTGCCCGCAAATGGCTCGACGTCGAGCACGTCGACCTTATCCTCGACGTTCCGAACTCCGGAATCCTGCTCGCTATTCAGGACATCGTCAGGAACAAGTCCGGAATTCTGATCGCCGCCGGAGGCGGCACTTCGAAGTTCACCGCCGAGGCGTGCTCGCCGTACGGATTTATGTGGGTCTACGACAGCTACGCACTCGCCAACGCCATGGGCCGCGCAGTTACCGAGAGCGGGGGGAAGTCCTGGTTCTTCCTTCCGGTGGATTATGCCTGGGGCGAGGCGCTTTCAGCAGACCTGACGGCGGCGATCAAAGCCAGCGGCGGCACCGTGGTGGGATCCGTCAAGACGCCGCTGAATACGGCGGACTTCTCGTCCTTTCTATTGCAGGCGCAAGCTTCGAAGGCCGATGTGGTCGCCCTGTTGAACGCCGGTTCCGACACCATCAACTCTGTCAAACAGGCAAACGAGTTCGGAATCACACAAAGCCAGAGATTGGCGACCGGACTGTTCTACCTCACCGACGCTCACGCCGTGGGTCTGAAAGAGGCGCAAGGGCTGATCGTTTCCGACGGCTACTACTGGGATCGCACGCCGGAAACCCGCGCCTGGGCGGAACGTTTCCAAAAGCGTCAAGGCCGAATGCCGACCTCGGTCCAAATGGGTGTCTATTCGGCCGCGCTGCATTATCTCAAGAGCGTCGCAGCGGCAGGCAGTGACGATCGCGAGGCGATCGCAAACAAGATTCGCGAACTTCCGGTCAGGGATCCGATGGTGCCCGATGGGCGCGTTCGTGCCGATGGCATCATGTTGCATGACATTCTGCTGCTCCAGGTCAAGAAGCCGCAAGAATCGAAGGGAGAGTGGGATCTCTTCAAGATACTCTCGGCTACTCCCGGCGACAAGGCATTCCGTCCCCTGGACCAAAGCACCTGCCGCCTGGTCGCGAAACGCGGCTAGTCGAATGCGCAGCGCGCCAGCACGCAGTGGCACGCGAACAACCTTCATCATGAGGAGCGATCGTTTGACCAACAATGTGTATGTTCTCGGGGCTTATGCGACCCCGTTTGGGCGATGGCCGGACAAGTCCTTCAAACAGCTCACGCGAGGCGCCTATTTCGGGGCGCTGTCGGACGCGAAGCTTGAGGAATGCCCGCCCATCGAAGCCGCCTGGTTCGGCAATTGTCTCATGCATTACTGGGGACAAGCCTCTGCGCGCGGCAACGTGTGCTTCATTCCGCTCGTCCGCGAGGGCTGGTTTCCGGAACGGGCGCCGATCGTGAACGTGGAAGGCGGCTGTGCCACCGCCAGCCTGGCGTTAGCCGCAGCTTTTAAGGAGATTCGCGCCGGCGATGCCGATCTCACCCTCGCCCTTGGGGTTGAGAAACTCTACGATCCAGATAATCAGGCCGCCATGCTCGCGGAGTTCGAGCGCGGATTGGACAGTTTCGATCCGCAGGAGTGGGAGGAACATTACGCGCAGATCGGTCGCGAAGTGGGAAAGCCATTCCAGCGATCTCCTGACCGCACGGTAGCGATGGACACCTACGCGATGCAGGCCAGGCTGCATATGCAGCTCTACGGAACCACCGCCGAGCAGATCGCAATCGGTGCAGCAAAGAACCACTGCAACGGCGCGCTCAATCCAAATGCGCAATATCGCTTCGAAATGACTCCACAACAGGTCCTTGGCGACAGGATGGTCTCAGACCCGCTGACACGATCGATGTGTGCGCCGATCGGAGACGGTGCCGCTGCGGCTTTGCTTTGCTCGGAAACGTTCCTTCGCGCCCAGCCCGCGGAGGTGCAGCGCCGTGCCGTTCTGATCCGAGGGCTGGCCGTGACTGGCGGCAAGTATCGCCTCCCGGACGAACCAAGCCTTTCGCGAGCGGCGGCCGATCGCGCCTACGCGATGGCGGGCATCAAACCCAGCGACGTCGATGTTGCCGAGGTACATGATGCCACCTCCTTCTGCGAGATCTATCAGAGCGAGATGTTGCGCTTCTGCGATGTCGGCGAGGGAGGACAATTCGTAGCCATCGGCGCAACGAAGATCGGCGGCGCGCTACCCATTAACACATCCGGCGGGTTGGTCTCCAAAGGTCATCCAATAGGCGCCACCGGCCTGTCCATGTGCTTCGAATTGGTGACCCAGTTGCGTGGCGAGGCGGGGGCCCGACAAGTCCCGAATGCACGTATTGCCCTCCAGGAGAACGGTGGCGGCGTGATCGGACTCGAAGAGGCGCTCGCCGCTGTCATCGTCTACGAGCGAGCATCCTAGTCGTGGCCCGGCAGATGGCGGAAAGGTAATCGATGGATCAACTTCACGCACCGTCCACGATGGGTGACATTCTCATCAGGGCGATCAGGCGCGGCGGCGATCGAACGGCGTTCATCTCCGATGGCAAGCGAACGACCTATCGTGACTTCGGAGCGCTGCTCTCGCGCATGTTGCAGGTCTTCGAACGGCACGGGGTCCGCCGCGGCGACGGTGTCGCCTGTCTGTCTCGCAATAGCATGGAAGCATTTCTAATCGGTGCGGCGTGTTATCTCTCGGGAGCACGTCTGACTAACCTCCATCCGCTTGCTTCCGCGGAAGATCAGATTTTCATGCTCGAGGACAGCGGCGCAAAGGCCTTCTTCTTCGACCCCGCGACATTCGCCGACCGTGCGGGTGCGATCGTCTCGCGGGTTCGCGGCGTCGAGGCGATGGCACTGGGGCCCAGCGAAACCGCGGTCGACGTGCTTGCCGAAGCCGGATCGTTTCCCGCGCGCGACTTGGTCTCGAATGCGAGGCCGAGCGATCTCTGCTGGCTGATCTATACCGGCGGTACGACGGGGCGGCCGAAAGGAGTGATGCACAGTCATCGCACGCACGTCGCCATGACGATGGCGGAATTGGCGGAGTGGGAGTGGCCGCGAGCGCCGGTCTTCCTCGCGACGACGCCCATCAGTCATGGCGCGGGTGGCTGCCTGTTGCCCGTCCTGGTCTTGAGCGGCACCGTCGTGATGGCCAACGGTTTCACGCCGGAAGGATTCTTCGAGGCCGTACGGTCGTATGGCGTTTCCGCCACCTTCCTCGTGCCGACCATGATTTACAAACTGCTGGACCACGCGGCGTCTCATGACGTCCGGGACATCGGCCTCGAACTTGTGATCTACGGGGCCGCGCCGATGACACCCGTCCGCCTGCGCGAAGCGATCGAGCGTTTTGGCCCGATCTTCATGCAACTCTATGGGCAATCCGAGGCCCCCAATTCCGTGACGGTCTTGCGAAGAGATGATCATCTTTCCATCGACAATCGACGGCTGACCTCATGCGGGGTCCCAATCGGCAATAGCCAGGTCGCGCTTTTAAACGAGGAGGGAGGGCAGGTCGGTGTAGGAGAGTTGGGTGAGATCTGTGTCCGCGGACCGTTAGTGATGGAGGGCTATTGGAATCGGCCGGAGGAGACTGCCCATGCCTTTCGCGACGGCTGGCTGCATACCGGCGATTTGGCGCGCTGTGACGACGACGGCTTCTTCTACATCGTCGGTCGATCGAAGGACATGATCATCACCGGTGGCTTCAACGTTTATCCTTCGGAGGTCGAGGACGTCCTTACCGCACACGAGGCCGTTTCCGCCGCAGCCATCATTGGGCTACCCGACCCCGTGTGGGGTGAAGCCGTTACCGCCGTCGTGGTCTTGCGCGAAAACATGACCGCATCGGAGGTCGACCTGATCGCCTGGGTCCGGCAGGCGAAAGGACCGGTCTGTGCGCCGAAGGCGATTCACTTTCGTCAGGACATTCCGCTGACGTCACTCGGCAAGCCGGACAAGAAGGCGCTGCGGGAAAGTCTACAGCCAACGCCGGCGCCCTGACGATGTGAATCGATTACATCTTTCCCGATCGATCCCGTCGATGCGGCGTCCGATCGCGTCCGGCTGTATCCGTCAGAGCGCGGGCATCAGGACACCGCGCGCATCCACGTCGCGGCGGAGGATGTGCAGCTCTTCGGCCGTCGGCGCCTCGGTTTCGGGCACCGATGAAAGGTCGCCGAGGTCGAATCCGGTGGCGTCCTGCAGCTCCGGCCGGGTGACGCCGCGGTGGATTGAGCGGACCTTCATGCGCCCGGCCTCGCGGTCGAAGTCGAACAGACATTTGGGGGTGACGACCATGCAGGGGCCGCCCCAGTCGAGGCCGAGCTTCCTGCGTCCTTCGATCCCTCCCGGATAGCCGACGCCGGAGACGTAATCGACCTTCTCGACGAAGTTGCGCCGGTCATGGTGCGGCATCATCACATATTCGCGCCGGAACAGCGTCATATGCTCGGGCTGCAGGATCGGGCCGACGAGGCGAACCTTGGGCCGGTCGTGCGGACCGACGCAAACACTGTTGATGTTGCCGACGCGGTCCACCTGTACCGCACTGCTGAATCCGAAGCTCACGTCGCCGCGTTTGAGCACGAACTGGCCGGGATAGTCGACCATCTGGGACTCGCAGGGCAGGTCGCGCAGCATCGCGCTGTGCTCGGAGTCGGGCAGCCGGTCGATCTCGCTGAAGTCCGGGTTATGATAGCAGCCAGCGAGCAGGATGGTCAGGTTCGGTGCGTGCATGCGCTTGGCGAGCTCCATGGCCGCAAGCGGGATGCCGGTCCCGAACAGGGCCGCCGCGGCCCCCGTGAGGAGACCGGTGAAGCCGACCTCGGCATCGGCAAAGCTGCGGGCCAGTGCGACGGCGAGCGTTTCGTTGAGGGTGGCGGGCGCGGTCATGCAAGGCTCCCGAGGTCGGCGAGGCGAGAAAGCTGGGCGGCGCCGAGCTTGTCCAGATAAGCGAAGTGGTCCACCGGCCGTCGGACCCAATCATCAAGGTAGGCGGCGAAGGTGCCGTCGTTTGCAGAGGCCGCCACATAGGCATCGAGATGGGTATCATCGGCCAGATATCGCCCCAGCGTCGGCGTCGGATGCGATCCCCACGGCACCTCGACCACGGCGCTGATCCGATAGGAGGGCAGCTCGACGAAACGGGCGTGCCGCTTGATGAAGGATTTTGCGACGATCTTTTCCGCGGTGACGATGACATGCTCGCACGAGCGGGCCATCAGCACGTCGCCGCTCTGCGGCAGCAGCCGCCGCGCCGGCGTTACGATGTTGCCCTGCTCGTCGGCCGCGATAGCGTGGATCACCACCACATCGGGATTTGCCGCCGGGAAAGCGTGCAGCCTGCGGCCGGTGATGGGGCAGGGGAATTCCTTGATCTCGTCGTTGTAGGTGACGACATCGTTGCCGCCCAGAAACTTGGCCGGCCAGAAGTCGAAGCCATCCTGGTTGGCGCGGAAGCGGTCCCAGCAGGCCATCTCGGGATAGTCCACGACTTTGAGACGCCCGCCTTCTACCGCGCGGCGATAGTTGCGTGCCAAGCCGTGCTTCTCCAGCCCCACATAAGATGTTTCGACCCTCTTCAAGCAGCCGGCGCCTGCCAGCATGTCGACAT
Organism: Bradyrhizobium sp. Leo78; assembly: GCF_059512425.1. Taxonomy (NCBI): domain Bacteria; kingdom Pseudomonadati; phylum Pseudomonadota; class Alphaproteobacteria; order Hyphomicrobiales; family Nitrobacteraceae; genus Bradyrhizobium; species Bradyrhizobium sp. Leo78. The sequence continues at coordinate 269,878 of NZ_JCAMOT010000004.1, read as the reverse complement.
CGAAGGAGTGGGCGGATCCGATGATCGTCAGGTCGCGCCGGCCCTGGCGGACCAGCTCGCGCACGAAGGCCATTGGTTTCTGATAGACGGCGAAGCCGCCGAGAGCGAGCCGGCAACCGTCGCCAACGCGTCCGGCGGCTTCCGGCAGGGTGATCAACTTCGAGGCAAGGGGAGCTTTGCTCATGCGAATCCGTCCGCACGTGTGCGCTGCCGGCGGAGCATGCTCCACCAGACGGCGAGGATGATGACGAGGCCCTGGGCGATCAGGAACACGATGGGGTCGATACCGGCGAGAACCATGCCGTTGCGCAGCACGGCGACGAACATGACGCCGAGTACAGTGCCGATCAGGCGACCATAGCCGCCGTTCAGGCTGGTTCCGCCGACGATGACCGCGGCGATCACGTCGAGTTCGATATGCTCGCCGACGGTGGCGCTGCCCGAGTTCAGCCGCGACACGAGCATGATGCCGCCGATCGCCGCGAGCACCTGGACAATGATGAACACGGCAATGCGGATGGCGCGCACGGGCACGCCGTAGCGCGAGGCCGTGATCGGGTTGCCGCCGACGGCATAGAGGTGCCGCCCGAAGCGCAGTTGCGAGAGCAGCAGCCAGCCAAGTCCGATCGTGCCGGCCATGAGAACGACCGGTGTAGGCAGGCCGAGAACGGAGCCATACCATAGACCATCGAGCGCCTTCGGCATCGGCCCGATGGTGAGGCCGTCGCTAATGTAGAACGCGACGCCGCGCAGCGCCGACAGCAGCCCCAGCGTCGTGATGAAGGACGGGATCGCCCAGATCACGCGCAGCGCGCCGATGAAGGCGCCGATGAGGACCGCGATGCCGACTGCGAGCGCGCTTGCGGTGACGAGCGACCAGCCGAGCTTCACGACCAGGAGCGACATCACGGTTCCGGCAAGGCCAACGGTTGCTCCCACTGACAGGTCGATCTCACCTGCGATGATCACCATCGTCATCCCGACCGCGATCATCGCGACGACCGAAGTCTGGGTGAGGAGCGTTGCGAAGTTGGCGACGGTCAGGAAATTCGAAGCCGTCGCCGAGAAGTAGATGATGAGTGCCGCCAACGCGATGCCGACGCCGATCTCGGCGCGCCAGGAGGCCAGGGCCGCCTTTAGTCGCGCCGGACTGATGCCTTCGCGAGGTTGGGCGAGCGTGCTGTTCATGGACATGGGTTCTCGCAGGAAGATTGTGAGAGGCTTCTAAGGAGCTCCGTGCCTCGCCTCAGTTGGACAAGGAGCGCACGAGGTCCAGATATTCTTTCACGGGTTGCTGATCGCTCTTGGTGTAGAGCTGCACCGGCACGTTGACGTAGCGCGGTTGATTTTCGCCGCGCTTGGCCTTCACCGCGGTTTCGACGGTCAGATAGCCGATGCGGTAAGGCTGCTGGTCCGCGATCGCCTCCACCGCGCTCGACGGGTCGAGCAGCATCTGGGCGAGATCCTGGCTCATGTCGATACCGTACAGCTTGGTCTGCGTGTTGGCCCGGCGCGCTGCGGCTGCCGCTCCGGCGAGCGTGCCGGCGTTGGAGGCCCAGATGGCCGTGGTGTCGGGCTTGCGACGCAGGATGTTCTCCAGGCCGTTCGCGCCCTCCTCGGGCGTGGCGCCGCTGACCTCGGCGACAGTCTCGTACTTCAAGCCTTCGAGAGCGGACAGGAAGCCCTGGCGCCGGGGCTGCATGTTGGCGTTGATCGGCGGCAGTGTGATGATGCCGATCGAGGGCTGGCCGCCGTTGCTCTCCAGGTACTTGCGCAGCTCCTTGCCGACCGCGGCGGCCAGCTCGTGGCTGTCGACGCCGATCGAGTGGCTGGCGATCGAGGAATCCTCGAGCCGGGTGTCGTATTCGACGACCATGATGTTGCGGTCCTTGGCCCGGCGGGCGGATGCCACCGAACCCTGCTTGTCGAGCGGCGGCATGATCAGCACGTCGACCCCGCGGGTGACGAAGTCCTCGATCACCTGGCCCTCGGTCGGCAGCTTGCGCTGGTTGAGGCCGAACGTGATCGTCGCGCCGTATTTCGCAGCCGCGTCGCGCATGCCGCGCTCGATCTGCTGCCAGTACTGCGAGTCACGCGCGTAGATGATGGCGCCGATGGTGATCTTGTCCTGAGCCTGTGCAGGGATCGCTCCCGCAAGCCCGACGGCCGTAACGAGCGCGAGCATGGCGGCCTTGAGCCAACGCATGGTGAACATGGATTCCCTCCCGATAAGGGCCGGCCCTTGGCGGGGGCATCGGCCCTGAACGTTTCCGCCGTAGGGCTGCTACTCCGAAAACGATTTCCGAAAAACGTTTCTGTATCCTACTTGATCAGGCCCTCCCGCAAACGTCAACCGCTAAGACCGCTGTTCCGGCTGCAGGGTCGGCCAGCGCGGCGGGGCGTCGCGGGGCGAACGTCTGATCGGCATCCGAGGTCCAAGGCCGGCGTCGCGAGTCCCTCATCCGATCACGCGCTTTCCGATCAACTCATCGCAGCGTTCGCGGGACCAGCCGAGCCACTCGGCGGCCACCTCGCTTGTGTGTTCGCCGACGAGAGGGGAAGGTCGGCGCACGGCGCCCGGAGTCTCGCGCAGCGTGACCGTGATGCCGTGGGTCGGATAGGCGCCGGCGCATGGATGGTCGACCGTCAGGATCTGGTTGCGCGCCTTGAGCTGCGGATTCTCGACCACGTCAGCCATGGTGGAGACCTTGGCGCAGGGCACCCCGGCGCGGTCCATGGCCTCGACCACGGCGTCGGCAGTGTGTCTGAAAACCCAGGCCTGGACTTCGGTCTCGATCGCGGATGCGTTCGCCACGCGCGCCTTGACGGTGGCGAAGCGCGGATCCTGCAGCAGGTCCTCGCGTCCCATTGCGTTGACCAGACGCTGGAACAGCGGATCGGTGCCCGAGGCGATATGCACCCAGGCGCCGTCCGATCCCTTGAAGGTGTTGACCGGCGACGTGTAGCGGTCCCGGTTGCCCTGGCGGCTCATGCTGCGGCCGAAGACGGCCTGCTCGGGGATCGCCGTCATCAACAGGCTGGCTGCGCTCTCGAGCAACGTGGCTTCGACGAGCTGGCCCTTGCCGGTCTGCTCGCGGGCGGCAAGGGCGGTGAGCGCCCCGATGGTGGCGTAGAGCGCGGTCGTGTAATCCACCACGAAAGTGCCGGCCATGGTCGGCGGGCCGTTCGGGTCGCCGGTGAGCTCCATCAATCCGCTCGTCGCCTGCGCGATCACGTCGAAGCAGGGGCGCTGCGAGAGAGGCCCGGTCTGGCCGAAGCCCGAGATGCGCACCATGATGAGCCGCGGGTTCAGCGCATGCAGCGCCTCCCAGCCACAGCCCATCTGCTCCATCGTTCCCGGACGGAAGTTTTCGATCAGGATGTCGGCCTTGCCGGCGAGTTCGCGCAGCACCTGCTGGGCCTCAGGCTTGCGGAAATCGAGCGCGAAGCTGCGCTTGTTGCGGTTATAGGTCATGAAATAGACGCTCTCGCCGCCAAGCTTCGGCTCGTTCTCGCGGGTGTCCTCGCCCGAGTCGATGCGCTCCACCTTGACGACATCAGCACCGTGATCGGCAAGCTGCATCGCGCAGAACGGGCCGGCGATGAAGCGCGACACGTCGAGGACCTTCAATCCCTGTAGCGCACTGAACATGTCAAAGATCTCCTGCTTCCTGAACCGGAAGTCTGTCGAGGTGTTGGCGGTAGGCGAGATACTGCTTCTTGAGATGAGCGTAGGCGGCGATCGCATCGGGCGCCGGTTCGATCTTCTCGCGGATTCGCACCATCGCGGCGCTAGCCGCCCGAAGGTCGGCATGAAGTCCGACGCCGACGGCTGCCAGCATGGCGGCACCGAGCGCGGAAGCCTCGGCGATTTCAGGTACGATGAGCGGCTTGCCGAGCAGGGCGGCGCGAATTTCGAGCCACAGCGACGACTCGGCCCCACCGCCGACGGCGCGGATTTCGCGCACCGGCATGCCCGCGGTCGCGAGCGCATCGAAGACCTCTGCGACTTCAATCGCTACGCCTTCGAGCGCGGCGCGAAACAGGTGCCCGCGTCCGTGCTCGAAACTTAGTCGCGTCAAGCCGCCGCGTTCGGTGACGTCCCATCGCGGCGTCCGCGAGCCCGCCAGCATCGGTGAAAAGATCAGGCCGTCGCTGCCGGCGGCGATCGCAGCGGCTTCGGCCGTCAGCGTCGGCAAGTCGGCGCCGAGCACGCCGGCAAGCCACGCAACCGCGCCGCCGGTGGCCGCCATGGGACCGCCGATGCACCAGGCCTCTCCGACGGGAAAGCGATTGAGGACCAGGCGGCGATCCGGATCGAAGCATGGCTGGTCGGCGCAGGCAAAGATGACGTCCGTGGTGCCCATGACGTTGACGGCAATGCCGGGCTCGACCATGCCGCCTCCCATTCCGCCGACGGTGCCGTCAGGGCCGCCGACCACCACCGGTGTTCCATCCAGCAGCCCCAGCGCATTCGCCGCGCCCAGGGTCAGCCGGCCGGCGATCGCGGTGCCGTCGCGTATCTCCGGGAAAAGGTGGCGCGGCAGTTCCAGCGCTGCGATCAAGTCCTCGCTCCAGGCGCCCCGCCCGACATCGAACAGCAGCGAATAGGAAGCGCCCGCGGGATCGCAGACGGGTTCGCCGCAAAGCCGCATGAGCAGCCAGTCCTTCATGGCCAGCATGAGGCGCGCTTTGGCGAAGACGTCGGCCTGATGATCGCGGAACCAGAGCAGCAGCGGCCCGGTCAGCTCGGGGGCGATCCGGCGACCGGAGATGCCATAGACGGTTGCGGCGCCAAGTCGACGTTCGATGAGGGCAGCTTCACGCGTCGCGCGCCGGTCCTGCCAGGTGCAGATGGGAGCAAGCGGCAGCCCATGCGCGTCCGTGAGCACCATGCCAATCGCGGCGGTGACGCCGATCGCGGCGATGCGCTCCCGATCGACGCCGAGATCACGGACCGTTTCGACGACCGCTGCCCACAGCGATGCAGGATCGGCCTCGGCGAACGAGGCCTGAAGCGCAACGCTGAAGGGGCGGCTGGCATGTGCGAGCCGCACGCCAGTCGCGTCGAACAGCGTGGCCCGCGTGCTGCTGGTGCCGGCGTCGATGGCGAGGATCAGGTCACCTCGCATTATGACTCGATCCTGTGAAGGAGATGGCGGCGGGAGAAGCGGGCAGGTTCATGGGTCCCGTACGTCGGTTTTGGCGTGCTGGCATAAAGACACAAAAAACGATTTCCGAAAACGTTTTTTTCTGCTACGCGTCGCTGCCATGGCCAAGACGGCCGCGGATATCAAAGACAGTCAGGAGTGCAGCAGATGACGACTTCACAGCCCGCGCGAGCCAAGATCGGAGCCGCACGTGCGGTCGTCCAATGCCTCAAGCTCGAAGGTGTGGAGTTCATCTTCGGCGTACCTGGCGGCCAAACGCTCTCGATCATGGACGCGCTCTATGACGAGCCCGGCATCCGTTTCATCACGACGCGCGATGAGCGTGCTGCCGCACATATGGCCGACGCCTACGGCCGTCTCACCGGCAAGCCCGGCGTCTGCCTCGCGACCACCGGCCCCGGGGCTACCAACCTGATCACCGCCGTAGGCGGTGCGCACCGCGATTCAAGTCCGGTTGTGGTGATCACCTGCAACAATCGGCGCCGGCACATCGGCCAGGACGATAACCAGGATGCCGATCACATCACGCTGTTTCGGCAGTTCACCAAGCTGAGCCGCTTCGTGCCGGACAGCGAGGGCATTCCGCAGGCGGTGCGCGAGGCCTTCCGTGTGGCGACGACCGGCAATCCCGGCCCCGTTCTGCTCGATTTCGCCCGCGATGCGGTCGAGGGCGGCGAGATCGCGTTCGAGCCGATCGACCCGCAGAATTACCGCTTCAACGAGCGCCCGGTCGCTCCTGAAGCCTCGATCGCGGCGGCTGCCCAGGCGCTGGCCGTCGCCAGGAAACCGGTGCTGTGGCTTGGTCGCGGCGCGATCATCGCGCGGGCCGGCGAGGCCGCGCTGAAGCTGGCCGAACTGCTCGGTGCGCCGATCGTGACGAGCTTCAACGGCATCTCTGCCGTGCCCGGCGACCACGATCTATGCTTTGGCCCGCGCAGCCGCTTCGGCACCAAGGTTTCCAAACACCTGCTGCAGGACTCGGATTGCATCCTTGTCGTCGGCAACAGCATGAATGCAGCGTCGACCTCGCGCTGGACGCTGCCGCTGACGCGGAACATCGTGCAGGTGGATCTCGATCCGACGATCGTCGGCCGCAACTACCCGGTCGCGGTGGGCGTGATCGGCGACGCCACAGATGCGCTGCGGCGGCTCGCGGGGGCTCTGCAGGGCAAGGTATCGGCCAATGCCGCCGCGCGCGCAGACTGGCTCGCTCAGGCCAGGCGGCTGCGGGAGGAGTGGCGCAAGGACGTCTTCGCCCCGGCCTACGCGACGTCGCGGCCGATCAAGCCGCAATGGGTCATGCAGACGCTCGGCGCAGCGATTGATGCGAACACGGTGATTGTTGCCGATGCAGGCAACCCAGGCGTCTGGACGCATATGCTGCCGATCAAGACGCCCGGCGCCTACATGAAGCCGGTCGGCTACGGAAACATGGCCTTCGGCCTGCCGGCTGCGATCGCCGCCAAGCTTGCCGGGCCGGGCAAGGACATCATCGCCGTCGTTGGCGATGGCTCGCTCGGCATGAGCATGGGCGACATGGAGACTGCCGTGCGCGAAAAGGCGCCGTTCACGCTGATCGTGATGAACGACATGGCGTACGGCAACATCAAGCAGGAAGAGCTGCACTTCCACGGCCAGCGCTACATCGGCGTGGATTTCGGCGACGTGGACTATGCAGGCATCGCCAAGTGCATGGGCGGCGACGGTGAGAAGGTTAGCAATCCCGGAGACCTGGCTGCCGCGATTGCCCGAGGCAAGGCCTCGGGCCGCTTCTACCTGATCGACGTCCGCATCGACGGAAGCGAGAACGTCTGGAAGGATCCGATCTGATGGCTGCAGCCGACCGCCGTGTTGTCGGGGATCAGACCCGCAACACCCGGTCGGTCGTGATGCCGAGCAGCCGTCGCGAACCGACGGCGTCGATGGCCGCCCAGTGATCGCCCGGCTTGAAGACATGCGTATCGAGCCAGACCCGTAGGGCCTGGTCCGACCGCGTCGCGTCGGCGATCGCGCCAAGCGCTGCGTGGTCCGCTTCGTAGCGGGTGTCGCAGGCGGCAGGATACGCGCCGTAAGGTGCTTCGACGACGCAGGCTAGGGCTTTGCCGGACAGAAATGGATCGGTCGGGCGCCGCGCGATAGCTTGGCGACTGACGATCTGCTCCACGGACACGATCACCTTTGTTGCGGTCTTCGCGAGCAGCAAGTCCGGGAATTCGGCTTCCCACTGATCCATGGCGAAGCGAACGTTGCCGTCCGCATCGGCCCATTGCGCATGCAGGAGCACGACATCCGGCCGCAATATGCGGAAATGGGAGTCCCACGTGCCCGATGTGAAGGGCAACTCGAGCGCGATGGCGCGGATGCGATCACGTGTCTCCATGTCATCGGCCGCGATACGCGCGCCGCAGCCTGCAGCGACGAGGAGTTCGAGCGCCAGGCTCTTGTCCCAGGACACCAGACGAAGGTCCTTGCGGCCCTGCCGGATGATCTCGCACGCCAGCGCCATCGGCGGCCTGCGCCCGGCGTGGCCGCCAAGGGCGACACAGTCGGCGTCACGAATGAGGCCGATTGCATCGGGGAGCGAAACGACTTTGGAGCTTATGGTCATGGACGAAATCCTTGCGACTCAGCGCTCGTCGCGACCGACATAGACCCCGTCGGGGTCGATGACCTCGCGCAACAGGCGGAGCAAATGAGTGTCGGGCTTCGGTTCGGTTTCGAGCGTTGGAGCCGCATCGATCGCAAAAGCGATGTGCTCCTGTACCTCGCCCAGAGTTACCCCGGGATAGAGCCGTTCCACGCGCATGCGCTTTGAGGCCGGATCGAAACCAACGACCGCGCGATCGCTGATCACCCTGACCGGGCCGGCCCCCGGCAGGCCCGCCGCTTCGCGTGCGCCGGGACCGGTGAGGAAGCCCGGTGTCGTCAGGTACTGCAGCTTCTCGACGAAGCGTTTGCGGTCGAGGCGCGCGATCACCACGAAGCGCTTCGCCATGCTGGCGATGTCGTTGGCGCCGCCGCTGCCCGGCAGCCGGACTCGCGGCCGGTCGTAGGGCCCGATCACCGTGGAGTTGAGGTTGCCGTAAGGATCGATCTCGGCCGTGCCGAGAAAGCCGATATCGACCTTCGCCTGCTGCAGCAGACTGAGGGCATAGAACGTGCCCGCGACCTTGGTAGAGCCGTGCACAAGCCGATAGTCGCCCACGCCGGTGGCGAGGTCGACAGGCTGGGGATCGATGATGCCGGATTCGAACACGAGGTTGACGCGCGGCGCGTGGGTCGCCTTGGCGAGATAGGCGGCCACCATGGGCAGGCCTGTCCCGATGAAGGCGGTGTCGCCGTCGCGAATCTCGCGCGAGGCGGCGACAGCCATGTATTCGTCGCGGCTGACGTCAGTCATGGCAGACCTCACGCAGGTAACCCAACGCGGGGTCGACGCGCAGGCGGAGCAGCCGGGACATCGTCAGGGCGTCCAGATAGGCATAATGATCCGGGAGGCCATGCACCCAGCGGTCGAGCCACGCCGTCGTGTCAGTCTCCGAGCGCGATGCGGCGTAATAGTCGGCAAGGTGAGGAGCGTCATGGTCGTAGTAGCCGTAGACTCCCGTCGGATGCGCGCCGTACGGCACATGGACGATCATGTCGACCATCAGCGCCGGCAGCAGCGTGAGTTCCGGTTGGCGACGGATGACGTCGGTGTCCACGATCTCTTCGACGGTGACGATCACCTGTCGCGCAGCGCGCGCCTGCTCCTCGATCACCGACATTGTCCCGAATAGCTGCACATTGCCGAGCCTGTCGGCGCGGGCGGCGTGAATGACGGCCACGTCGGGCTTGAGCGGAGAGACCGCGGTGACGATGCCGTTGCCGAAGGGCGAATCCAGGCGCTTGGCCTTGTGCGCCGCCGGCTCGAAACCGGAGACAGCAAGGATATCCGTCCCCGCCATCGCCTTCATCGGCATGAACGGCAGGCCGAGCCCCGCCGCCATCAGGCGCGACACCATGCCGAAATGGCTATGGTCTTCGACCTCGATGGTGCCCGCCTCCACCGCCTTTGAGAAACGCTGGCAGCGGCCGTAGCCCTCGAACATGAAGTTCGAGAAATAGACCTTCTCGAGCATGCCCGCGGCGGCCAGGAACTCGGCGACCCAGCATTCTGCGACGCTCATCAGCGTGAGCCGCGAGCGCCCTTGCCGGATGAGCTCGCGCGTGAAGGCGAGCGGCTGGTGGGAATGCGCGAAGCCGCCGGCGGTCAGCGATGCGCCGCTCACGACGGATTGCGCGGCCTCGGCCAGCGAGACGAGTTTCGACGGCGTTTGCGCCATGCTGGGGGTCTTGTCCGTGAGGCGCTCAGGCCGCCTCGATCCAGGTCTGGCGGGCGCCGGTGATCAGCGACACGATATCGTCGCCATCGACGGAGGCGGTCGGCACGTCGCCCACCTTGGTCCCATGCCGCAGAACCACCACACGGTGGCTCATCTCCATCACCAGCGGCATGTTGTGGCTGATGAGCACGATGGAGATGCCTTGTTCCTGCAGCTTCCGCACGGCGTCCATCGCTCGCTTGGTCTCCTGCACGCCGAGCGCGGCAGTCGGCTCGTCGAGCAGCACGAGCGAGGATTTCCATAGTTTGGTGCGGGCCAGCGCAACGGCCTGGCGCTGGCCGCCGCTGAGACCGGAAACGTTGGCGTCGGCGCGCGGCACGTTGACAGAAAGGCCCTTCAGCGCATGGTCAGCCGCCGCGCGCATGCTGCGCTTGTCCAGGAAACGCAGCGGAGCGATCCCCCAGGTCCTTTCCCGGCCCAGAAATATGTTGTCGGCGACGCTCAAATTGTCGCAGAGGCCGAGGTCCTGGTACACGGTTTCGATTCCCAGATTCCTCGCCACCTCCGTGGAGGAGATCGCGATAGGGCGGCCGTCGAACAGGATTTCTCCTCCGGTCGGCTGAATGGCGCCGGACAGGATCTTGACGAAGGTGCTCTTGCCCGCGCCATTGTCGCCGACGAGCGCGATGGTCTCGCCTTTACGGATGCGGAAGTCGACGCCCCGCAAGGCATGGACCGGGCCGTAGGATTTCCTGACGCCACGCGCTTCAAGAAGGGCCGCGCCGCTCATGCCTGGGGTCATTCGCATCCTCCGTGTCGGCCTGACAAGCCACGAAACGATTTCCGAAAACGTTTCTTGGTTTTGCAAGCTACACGTGCTATGACGCCGGGGTCAACTGCGGACTTAATCTGCTTGCGATGTGCGTTCTCTCAGGGTCTGAATCTGGACGAAGCCCGGCCGGCCGCTATTGCTGCCGAACGGTGCATGGGTGTCGGAGAACCTGAGACATGAAAGACAAGAAGCGCGTAACGATCAAGGATGTCGCCAACGAGTGCGGCATCGCCCTCTCGACCGTCTCCAACGCGCTGGTTGGCAAACAGCATGTGAGCGAGGAGACCCGGCGGCTGGTGAAGGAGACGGCCGAGCGTCTCGGCTATCGTGCGTCTGCCGTGGCCAGGGCGCTGCGGATGCAGCGCAGCTTCACCATCGGCGTCCTGATCGCGGACGTCGCCAACCCGGCCTTTCCGGATTTCGTCCGTGGCGTGGAGGACGTGGCGATCCGCGAAAAGTGCAGCCTGCTTCTCTGCAACACGGATGGCGATGAGGAGAAGCAGATCTGGCATATGCGCGCGCTGCTCGACAGCCAGGTCGACGGCATGGTGCTGATCTCCCAATACACGGATACGCCGCGCGTTCGCGAGCTGCTCGACTCGGGAACGCCTTTCGTGCTGGTCCAGCGGCGCAGTCCGCGCCACGAGGATGACTATGTCGGTTCCGACAATGTCGGCGGAATCACCCAGGCGGTCGATCATCTCGCCAGTCTCGGCCATACCCGCATCGGCTTCGTGCGTGGTCCGATGGACTCCTCGACCGCCGCCGAACGGCTCGAGGCCTACAAAGCCGCTGTTCGCCGCCTGAAGCTCGACCGGGACGCCGAACTCATCTTCAACGGCGACTACAATTTGCCGACCGGCTACGACGCCGGCCTGCGCTTGTTGTCTCTGCCCAATCGCCCCACCGCGATCATGGCCAGCAACGACCTGAACGCCATGGGCGTGATCGAGGCGGCCATGGAGCTCGGCATCAAGGTGCCGAGCGATCTCTCGGTTGTCGGTCTCGACGACATCCAGCTCGCTTCCTTCCGTCGCATCGATCTGACCACCATCCATCTGCAGAAGCGCACCATGGGCGCGGCCGCGGCGGAGATGCTTATGAAGCGGATCCGCAATCAGCGTCCGTCGCCGGCACGCGAGCAGATTTTCCCGACGGGCCTCGTGGTCCGCGGGTCCACCGCGCGCGCCCCCCAGGCGGCGGGCAGGAAGCGCAAGAAAGAAGCCGTATAATTCCAGTCAAGGAGAGGAAATGGCCGGTTCGCTTGAGGGGATCAAGGTCCTCGATTTGTCGCGCTTCATTGCGGGACCTGTTTGCGGAATGCTGCTGGGCGACATGGGCGCCGACGTCGTCAAGGTGGAGCGGGCCGGCAAGGGTGAGGATGCCCGGGCGATCGCGCCAAAGATCGGAGGCGAGAGCCTCTATGTCATGATGTTCAATCGCAACAAGCGCAGCCTTGCGCTCGACTATCGCAGCGCCGAGGGCCAGCAGCTCCTGCGCGACCTCGCCGCCAAAGCGGACATCCTGATCGAGAATTTCCGGCCGGGCACGCTCGAGAAGATGGGATGCAGCTACGAGGAGCTTTCCGCCATCAATCCGCGTCTGATCATGGTGCGCATCTCCGGCTTCGGACAGACCGGACCGCATGCGCAGCGCCCCTGCTTCGACGTCATCGCGCAGGCCATAAGCGGCCTGATGGAGATCACGGGCGAGGCCGGCGGTAAGCCGGTCCCTTCGGGCGCCTTCGTCGTCGATCAGGTGACCGGCCTCTACGCGACCGTCGGTGCGCTCGGAGCCTTGCAGGCGCGCGAGCGGACCAGACGAGGGCAGGTGGTTGACGCTGCGCTATTGGACAGCGCCGTGACCCTGCTGCTGACCGCCATTCCCGAGTACGCGCTGTTCGGAACGGAGGCCACGCGCAAGGGAGCGCGCGACCGCTATTCGGCGCCCGCCAACAACTATCGTTGCAAGGACGAGCGCTGGATTCACTTCAATGCCGGCAATGACGCGCTGTTTCCCCGCTTGTGCAAGGCGGCCGGTCTCGAGCACCTGCTCTCGGATGATCGGTTCGCCACGCACGCTGCACGTATGGCCAACGCTGACGCGATCGAAACCATCATCGCCGGCTGGATCGCCCAGCACCGCTCCGACGACGTGGTCGAGACGCTGGCGCGTGCCGAGGTGCCGTGCGGGAAGGTCGCCACCATTGCCGAAGTGGTCACAAATCCGCAGCTCAAGCATCGCGAGCAGATCGTCGATATCGCTTATCCCGACGGCAATGTGCCGACGCACGGGGTCACCGTGAAGCTCTCGGAGACCGCGAACAGCATCCGCCGGCGGGCGCCGTCGATCGGAGAGCACACCAGCGAGGTGGTCGCGGACTGGCTCGGCTGAAGTGAGCGCCGAACGCGCACGGGGCGGCGGCGCTGCCCCGTGGCACGTTCGTGCCACATTATTCGGGGGCGCTCAAACCCGCATCAATACGCCGCGTGGATCAATCACCTCGCGCAGCAGGCGTAACTCCTCGGGCAACGGTTGCTCCGTGACGGGGATCTTTTCGGGAATGGTCGGCGCGAAGCCCATGCGTGAGCGCACGTCATCGAGCGTTACGCCCGGATGCAGCGAACGCAGGCGCATGGCGCCGTCGGTCCCGAAGTCGAAGATGGCCTTGTCGGTGACGACGAGCGCCGGGCCCGGCCCTGGCAGGCCAAATTCCCGACGCGGAGTGCCCCGCACCCGGTGGCCGACGCTGGTCACGAAATCGACCTGCTCCACGAACGTACGCTTGTCGAGGTCCACCACGATGATGGGACGGCGTACAAAGGCCAGATGCTCGGGCTGGGCGAGGCAGCCGACCAGCCGTACATCCGGCTTTGCATAATCGCCGATCGCGGTGATGTTGAGATTGCCGTGGCGATCGACCTGCGCCGCGGACTCGAACGAGACGTCGAAGCGGCCGCGGCCAAGCATGTCGCATTTGAAGCCCGTGTCGGCCGGGCAGGCCGCGGCATGCCAGCGCGTCAGGCTGTCCTGGCGGAGGTTGTCGGGCATGCTGGAAAGGTCCGGATCCAACAGGTTGCCCCAGTAGACCGTCGCGCCGGGCGCATGGCGCAGTTGCGCGAGGCGACACGCGGTGAGCGGGATGCCGACGGCGAGCGTGAAGGCGCGTCCGTTGGTGCCGACGCCGACAAAGATCAGGTCGTCATCCCTGATTTCGCGCGCAATGATACAGGCTGCGAGTTCGTTGACGGTGAAGCCGGTGGCGGTAAGCGTGTTCATGCGTCAGCCCTGCTGAACGGAAAGGGACGGGAGGCGGGCGGAAGCGCCGCTGGCGTGAAGGTACTCGTCGTGAGTCCGTGGCGTGCGGACGAAGCGGTCGAGATAGCTCGCCATGCCTTCGGGGGTCTTGGCGTGCTCGAGGTAAAGCCGCAGATGCTCTTCGTCTTCGTCGTAGATGGAGTCGCAGGCCGCCGGATGCGCGCCTTGCGGGACCTCGACGATGGCCTCGACCCACTGTCCCGGAATATAGGTGAGGGTCGGCTGCGCCTTGACCTGCTGGTGCGGAACGATCTTCTCGACGGTGACGATGAGCCGCCTCGCACCGCTCGCCATGAGCTGGTCGATGTCGTCGCTGTCGCGCACGACGGGCCACTGCACGTTGCCGTAGCAGTCGCCGGCGTAACCGTGAATGATGGTGAAATCGGCGTCGGCTGCGGCGACTGCATGGAGCTTGTCGCCGCTGAAGGGGCAGGTGATGGGCCGGATTTGCTCCGGATTGCGCGCCGCCATGTCGGAGCCGAGCAGCGAGCGAACGGGCATGAAGGCGAGCCCCGCTGCGGCCGCGCGGAAACGCGCCACGATCGCGCATTCGGAGAAGTCGCGCGCCGTGATGGTCCCGCTCTGGACGCCGCGCCTGAAATTGGGCGCGAGGCCGTGGCTGAACATCCCTGCATAGATGCCCTCCCAGCGCCGGATCGCGCCCGCTGCGGCCAGCATGTCGGTCGCGGTGGTGGTCGCCCACGTGACCAAGGTGAGGTCCTTGATCTCGCGGCGGATCAATTCGCGGACGGCCGCATTGGGCTGGCGCCGCAGCAGACTCCCGCCGATCGCCAGCGTCGCGCCGGACGGGATCGGGGCCAGCGCGGCCTCGAGTGAAACGAGCTTGTTCTTCATGGCGGCTCCCGGCACCGTGAGGCGGACCCCACAAAATTTCACAACGTGATCGGCCGCCAGATTGCATTTTCAGCTTGCGCGTCCGATACAAAAACGTTTTTATATCGATCATACACCGCGCGACAAGTCTCAAAACTGTGGAGACGCGGGTGAGATGGAGGAAATACTTGGCGCCGGTCCCGGCTTTTCTTGATGTTCGCGGTATTTCGAAGTCGTTTCCCGGCGTGGTGGCGCTTGATCAGGTGTCATTGCTGGTCGAGCGCGGTGAAATACATGCGCTTATTGGAGAAAACGGCGCCGGAAAATCGACCCTGATGAAGGTCCTGGACGGAATCTACACGCCGGATGGCGGCGAAATCTTGCTGGATGGCCGTCCGGTGCGGATTCCGGATCCCTTCGCGGCGCTCGAGCTCGGGATCAGCATGGTGCATCAGGAGCCAAAGCTTTGCAGTCCTTTGTCCATTTCGGAAAACGTTTTTATGGGACGCCTGCCGCTGGCGGCCTGGGGACGGGTGGATTGGGCCGAAGCCGATCGCAGGACCGCCGAATTACTGGAGCGTGTCGGCCTCGATCTCAATCCGCGTACCCCGGTCGAGGCATTGTCGATCGCGCAGCGGCAGCTCATCCAGCTCGCCAAGGCGCTCGCATTCAAGGCGCGCCTGATCATTCTCGATGAGCCGACCGCGAGTCTCACGCCGGTGGAGGTCGATCGCCTCTTCACCATCGTGCGGAGGCTGCAGGCCGATGGCGTCAGCTTTCTTTATATCTCGCATCATCTGGACGAGATTTTCCGGATCGCCTCGCGCGTCACCGTCCTGAAGGATGGCCGCAGGGTGACGACCCTGGACGTGGCGTCGACCAGCAAGGATGTGCTGATCGGCCTCATGGTCGGGCGTGATCTTGGCGAGCGCTTCCCCGCCAAGGGGAGGGTGCCCGGCAAGCCGGTGCTGGAGGCGCGGGAGATTTCAGGTCACGGCTTCAGGGACGCAAGCCTGACGTTGTGCGCCGGCGAGATTCTCGGCCTCTCCGGCCTGGTCGGCGCAGGCCGAACGGAGCTGGCGCGCGCCCTGTTCGGTGCAGCCCCGATCTCGGCGGGGCGCATCCTGATCGACGGAGAACCGGTCGTCCTGCGCAGCCCGGCGGACGCGATCAGAAAGGGCGTGTCCTACATCGCCGAGGATCGCCGCGACGGCCTCTTCATGCCGCTTTCGGTTCGCGAGAACATCGCGTTCGCGGCTCCGGAGAAGCACAGCCGCTTCGGCGTGCTCAACAGCCGCAAGCAGGCCGAGCAGGCGCGGGCGTTTATCGGCCGCCTCAACGTGCGGACCCCTCATGCCGAGCAGCCGATCGCCGTGCTGAGCGGCGGCAACCAGCAGAAATGCATCCTTGCGCGATGGCTCCTCAAGGGCGTGCGCGTGCTCATCCTTGACGAGCCCACCCGCGGTATCGATGTGGGCGCCAAGCGCGAGATCTACGCGCTCGTCGATCAACTCGCCCGCGAGGGAATTGCGGTCCTGCTCATCTCCTCCGAACTGCCCGAGATCCTGGGCATGGCCGATCGCGTGCTCGTCATGAGCGACGGGCGGATCACCGGCGAAGTCGAGGGCGACCGTGCGACGGAAGAAAGCCTGCTCGCTCTCGCCCTCCCCGCTCAATCCATCAAGCAAGAGCTTCACGCATGACCGACACCGCCATCACGGAAGGCGCGGCCTCTCCCAAATCCGCCAACTCCGGTTACAACCGGGCCCTGGGCTTGCTGGTGCGTTACAGCAACGTGCTCGCACTCGTGCTGCTGCTCGTCGTGGCGAGCCTGCTGTCGCCGTACTTCCTGTCCTCGCGCAATATCCTGAATGTGTTGCGCGGGGCGACCATGATCGGCCTCGTCAGCATCGGGATGACCTACGTCATCTTGAACCGGGGAATCGACCTCTCGGCCGGCTCCATCGTCGGCATTTCGGCCGCCTTGACGGCCGGCTTCGCGCACTACGGCGTGGGCGCCGCGGTGCTGGTCGGGGTCGCGGCGGGGGTCGCGGTCGGCATCGTCAACGGGCTGCTGATCACGCGTCTGCGCCTGCAGCCTTTCATCGCGACGTTGAGCACGATGATCTTCGTGCGTGGCCTCGTCTACATCTATACGGAAGGCAGCAACGTCATCGTGCGCGATGCGTCGGCGGCCTTCACTTTTCTCGGGTCCGGCTTCATCGGGCCTGTTCCGGCGCCGGTGGTGCTGTTCGCGTTCGTATGGCTGATCGCGGCTGTGACGCTCCGCTACACCGTGTTCGGCCGCGCCGTCTACGCCGTCGGTGCCAATGAGGAGGCGGCTCGCCTCTCGGGCATCGCAGTCGAGCGCAACAAGGTGCTCGTCTACACGGTGAGCGGGCTGCTGGCGGGTCTTGCGGGCGTCGTCCTGGCGAGCCGCCTCACTGTCGGCGAGCCCAATGCCGGCACGCTCTATGAGCTCGACGCCATCGCAGCCACGCTGATCGGCGGCACCACCTTCGATGGCGGCGTCGGCGGTGTCGGCGGCACGGTGCTCGGCGTGCTGATCATGGCGTTCCTATCGAACGTCCTCAACCTGCTCAACGTGTCACCTTATTCTCAGATGCTGCTCAAGGGCGTGATCATCGTTCTGGCGGTCGTCATGAGCGAATGGAGAAAGCGGCGCTGAAGCCCGCAATTGGAGGAGAAATCATGACCCACGACGGAGCGCGGCGGGCGAACCGCCGCGACATCCTCAAGCTCGGCGCCGGCGCTGCGGCGCTCGCGTCCGGCGCCATCTGGGGACAAGACTCGTTTGCGCAGGCCGTGCAGGGAAAGACCGTCGGCTTCACGATGTCCTTCTCCAACACCGAGTGGATCAAGCAGCAACAGGCAGGCATCGAGGAGACCGCCAAGAAGTACGGTCTCAAGACCGTCGTCTATGATGCCAACGACCAGCCGGCCAAGCAGGTCCGCGACATCGAGGATCTGCTCGTCCGCAACGTCGACATCATCATCATCTCGACTTACTACGCCGAGGCGATCGCGCCCGCGGTCAAGCAGATCAACGAAGCCAAGATTCCGATCGTGGTACTCAGCTCGCCGCTGGCCCGCGGCGTTGATTTCGCGTGTCACCTCGCGACCGACACCATGGCGACCTCGCGTTCGGCCGGCGAGTACTACGTCAAGAAGCTCGGCGGCAAAGGTCTGATTGCGCAGATCGAGGGCAAGCCTGGATCGGTAATCAACCAGCAGCGCGGGAAAGGCTGGCGTGAAGTCATCGAGAAGCATCCGGACATCAAGATCATTGGCCACATCGTCGCCAACTACGACCGCACCCAGGCCATCAAGGGCATGGAGGATCTGCTCCAGGCCAACAAGCAGATCGACGCGGTCTACTGCCATAATGACGACATGGCTCTCGGCGCTGTGCGCGCCGCCAAAGAGGCGGGGCGCAAGGACCAGATGTGGTTCACCGGCTATGACGGTCTCACGGTCGAGGCACTGGAAGGTATCTACAAGGGCGATCTCGACGGCGTGTGGGAGTATCTTCCGTTCGGCTCGGAGGGGATCGAGGCCGCGGTGCAGATCCTGCGCGGCAAGCCGATCAAGAAGACGATCGCCTTCGATTCCCCGCTGATCACCAAGTCGAATGTGACCGAGTGGTATGACCCGGAGAGCCGCAAGCGGAAGGTCCTGCCTTCACGCCTGACCTTCTGATGCTCCGATCCCGGACTCCGGCCGGGGTCCGTTGTTTCCTTGCATTCGGCCGAAGCCGCAGCCGGCCGCCGTTCGCGCAGCAATCGAAGAGCGCTTCCAGGACGTGACCATGACCCAATCGACCGCCGCACCGAACCCCTGGCGCGATCTGACCGACCCTCGCCGGGCCGTGACCGTAGATGACCTCGAAGCCGGCCTGAAGGAGCCGGTGTTCGAGAACCTGCGGATCCCGGAGGAACTGGGGCCGGTGACGATCACCATCGACGATCACAAGATCAAGCGCTTCGCTTTCACCCAGGACGACTATGGTGCCTGGTACCTGCGGGGCGAGAGCCCGTTCGACGGTGCGCGCATCGGTCATCCGGCGCTGCTGGGCAATGATCTCGTCCAGCTCTTCACTACGCGTTATCGTGCCAGCAAGACGGTGGGTTTCCACACCGAGGAGCAGATCTGGTTCGATAGTCCGGTGAAGCTGGGCGAACGCGTGACGCTCTCCGGCCAGTATGTCGAGGCCTATGAGCGGCGCGGCCAAGGCTATGTGGTCATGGAAGCCCAGGCGACCGCCGAGGACGGGCGCAGCATCGTCAGACACCGCGGCGTCGAGATCCTGCGCACGGTGCCGGGTCTCATCGCCGGCCGCGGCAGCAGCAAGACCGAACGCAGCGTGACGGGAGAGGTTGCGGACTGTGCGCGGCGGATCGAGAAGGCCGGTAGCGATGTGGCTGTGGGCGACGTGTTGACGCCGCTCACCAAGGTCTTCACAGCCGAGCAGACCGCTGTCTTCTCGCGCATCGGCGAATACGTGCGCAATACGCACAACGATCTGCAGATTGCCAAGAAAGGCAAGCTGCCGACCCTGATCGTGCAGGGCCAGCAGGAATACGGCGCCGCAGCGGAGCTGATGGCGCGGGTGTTCGGCGCAGCCTGGTTTACCAAAGGCTGGCTGAAGATGAAATTCATCAACACGCTGCAGGTGTTCGATCCGGTGTCGTTCTCGGGCGTGGTGACGGCTGTGGGCACGCTGGCCGATGGCGTGCGTGTCGTCGAGCTCGAGGTCTGGGCGCGCCGCGCATCGGATGCCAAGCTCACCGCGGTCGGCTGGGCGTCGTGCAGGTTGCCAGCCTGACGGTTTCTTCACGCGAACCGCTGTCTACCCTCGGATCAAGTCCGAGCGCATGCTTCGCTCGAAAGGCGCTAGCTGGCCACGCCGCGGATGCGGTAGCCGAGCTGAATGGAGAGCGCGTCGGCGTGCTGGACCACAAGCGGGGCAATGTTCTTGACGCGGCTATCGGGCAGGCGTTTGGACGTGCCTGTGACGCTGATGGCGGCGATCACTTTTCCGCTGGCATTGCGGATCGGGGCGCCAATGCAACGCGTATGCGGTTCAAACTCGCCATCGTTGAGAGCATAGCCGCGCTCGCGGATGATCCGCAGCTCCTCGCGAAGCTTGTCGGGATCGGTGATCGTGTTGCGCGTGTAGGCCACCAGGCCCATGTCGATGATACGCTGGACGACCGGGGCAGGTTGGAAGGCCAGCGCGGCCTTGCCGACGCTCGTGCAATAACAAGGTGATGACTCGACGAGCGTGGTGGAGTTGTTGCGGACCAGTGGTCCACCCGGAGTATGCGACACGAACACCATGCTGATGCCGTCGAATACACCCAGATGCACACCTTCCTGCGAAGCCTGGGTCAGCGATTCGACGATCGGCCGCTGCTGCTTCTGCAGATCCATGCTCGACAGCACGGTGTTGCCGAGCTGAAGCAGGCTCAGGCCCAACCGGTACTCGTCCCTGGTATGATCCTGATCGAGGAAGCCGATCTCGCGTAGCGAGACGCACCATCTGTGCGCGGTGCTGCGCGGCATGCCGGTTCGTTCGGCGATCTCGGAAACGCTGAGGCTGCGCTCCAGGACGGAGAAGCACTGAAGCACCTTCTGCATCTTCTGCGCGGAGGTTTCGGCGCCGCTGTCTTTGTCCGCCTCGCTGTTCACGGCGTCCATGTTTTCCCGTCCTGAATATGACCTCTGGACGTCCGAATATATGGGATACTCGTTGTACGAGCAAATGGATGAAATTCGTATTTTATCCCGACTATCGGGATATTGTTTCGACGAAAACGCAATTAGCTACGTAATGTCAATTCGTTGACGATCTTTGACAAGGAAATGGTGCGCCGTTATCGGTGCCACTTATCAGGATCAATTAGAGCTGCGGAGTCATCGTAAATCATGAGCACCACCTTGAAGGGAATCATCCCGGCGCTCGTCACCCCATTCGATCAGGACGGCAACATCGAGGAGGCCAAGTTCAGGTCTCATGTCCGCTATATTCTCAGCAAGAAGGTGCATGGCGTGTGCTTCGGCGGTTCGACCGGCGAGGGGTTCACGCTCGAGACCGCCGAACTGCGTCAGCTCGCTGCGGCTGCTGTCGAAGAGGTCAACGGCAAGGTGCCGGTCGTAGCCGGCATCATTTCCAACAGCACGCGCGATGTGGTTGCCAAGGCCAAGGCGCTTAACGGTCTTAACATCACCGCGCTGCAGGTCACCCCGACATTCTACGTGTTCGACTACGGCGAACAGGCGATGTTCGACTATTTCAAGCGCATCTGGGAAACAGTCGGCATTCCTCTTGTCATCTACAACGTCATTCCCTGGAATCTGCTCAGCACCGAGCTCGTCCTGCGCATTCTGGAGGAGATCCCGGGCGTCATCGGCATCAAGCAGAGCCAGGGCAACATCAAGCGCGCCGCCGAGCTGGTAATCCGCGCGCCGAAGGGCAAGGCGATCCTCGCCGCCATCGATGACCTTCTGTATCCGTGCTTCATGATGGGTGCGCAAGGCACTCTGGCTGCTTCGCCGACGGCCGCGCCGGGTCCCTGCGTCGCGCTGTGGGATGCGGTCGAGCGCGGCGATCATGAGCTCGCACTGAAGATCCATAACAAGCTCGTCCCATTCTGGAACCTGATGGGCCACGAGAATCTTCCGGCTCTCGTCAAGTATTGCCTCGAACTTCAGGGCGATCACGTCGGCCTGGCGCCGCGGCATCCCATGCCGCCGGCAAGTGAAGAGCAGAAGAAGGTCATCCGTCCGGCGCTCGAAGCGCTGCTCGCGTTCGATCCGGGACGCTGATCGTCTCTCATATCTACAAAATCGGCGCGCAAAGTGCCTAGCGAGGAGGAAGAACATGTCCAGGAGTCCCGAAGCGGCGAATCCCGAAGCGGCTGATGCTGCTCTCCCGGCGGCCGGCGCCATCAATCGCCGGGACGTCTTGAGGACGATGGCTGCGCTGACGGCCGGCGCCGCCGTCGGCCTGCGCTCTCCCGCAGTGCTGGCCCAGGCGAAGCGGTTTGATGGCGTCACGCTTCGCGGCGCCTGCTTCCAGCACGTCTTCCATGAGAATGTGAAGGCCTATCTGCCGGAGTTCGAGAAGGCGACAGGGATGAAGGTCGAGATCGATCTCCAGGCCTTCCCTGTCTACAACCAGCGCATGGATCTCGAGCTTTCCACGCAGGGATCCAGCTACGACTTCATCAACATCACGTTCCCCTATTCGGGCCGCTGGGTTGGTGCGGGCTGGCTCGCGCCGCTGGACTCGTTCGTCAGTGATCGCAACCAGACCCCCGCGGAGTGGAATCCCGACGACTTCGTCAGCGGCACCCAGACCCCGTTCCGCGGCAAGGACGGCAAGACCTACGGCTTCGCCTGGGAGGCCGGCGCGATGATGATGGGGATCGCGCGTTACGACCTGATCGAGAAGGCCGGTCTTAAGATCCCCGAGACACTCGAAGAACTCGCGGCAGTCTGCGCGGCCGTCCATGGCAAGGATGGCGTTGCGGCCTACGTGAACGACAAGCTGCATCACTGGAATTTCCCGCCCTACCTCATGAACATGGGTGGCAAGGTGTTTCGCAAGGCGCCGGACGATCTGATGCCGACGCTCGATACGCCGGAAGCGGCGCGCGCCGCGCAATATTATGGGGATCTCCTCAGCAAATACGGCCCGCAGGGCGTGTTGTCGTTCACGGACGATCAGGCGCTCCGCAGCCAGACGGAGGGGCGCGCCAACATTCGCACCAATGCGATGGCCTGGGTGCTGCCGCTCGCCAAGCGCGCCGATTCCAAGGTCAAGGAGACGGCGCGCTTCGGCATGATCCCGAAGGGGGCCGGCGGCAGCTTCCCGGGCTCGAATGCCAACGGCTACGGCATTCCGGTCGGCGCGCGGCAGAAGGAAGCCGCGTGGGCCTTCATTCAGTGGGCAACCTCGAAGGAGACGTTCCGGCGTATCGCGTTCGAGCGCGGTGGCCTCGCCGTTCCGCGCCGGTCCATCATCGACGATCCGGAATACCGCAAGGTGCTCAACATCAACGGTCAGGATGTCGCCGCGCTCTATCTTCAAATTTTGGAGCGGGCCGGCGAGGGCAACTACATGAGCTACCGTACCGTCCCGGTCTTTCCGCAAGTGGGCGACAAGATCAACAAGGCGATCGAGCGCATCGCCTCGCGTCAGCAGAGCGCGGAGGCTTCCATGGCGACGGCACAGGCCGAAGCCGTTGCCGATCTGCGCAAGGCCGGTGTTGCGCTTTAATGTCGATCTCCACCAAGGTGTCGGATTACGCCGCGGCCAGCGATGGCCGTGGCGCAGCTATCGGCGCGCTTCCCCATTTCGAACGACAGCGGATCCGCTTTTTCTGGATGCTGCTGACGCCGGTGCTCGTGATCCTCGCCATCGTCACGCTGCTGCCGACGATCTATCTTCTGGTCACCAGCTTTACGCCGCTGAGCCTGGCGACGCCGGGAACGGCGTGGAATTTGTCGGACCCGCTGGCCAACTACAAGGTTCTGTTCGGCGACAGCAGGCTGCACAACAGCCTGTGGGTGCAGCTCAAGCTGTCGTTCTTCACCGTGGTGCTGCAGCTCCTGCTCGGCCTCGTCGTGGCCTTGCTGCTGAACATGCGCACCGCGCTGATGGAGGCCTTGCGCTCGACGTTTCTCGTGCCGATGGTGTTGCCACCCATCGTCGTGGCGATCATCTGGAAGGTGCTTTACTCGCCCGACATCAGCCCGGCGTGGTGGATATTCAAAGCGCTTGGCTGGTCCGTCGCGACGCCGATCACCGATGCCAATTGGGCGCTGACCGCGATCATCATCGCCGATACCTGGGAATGGTTTCCCTTCACGATGCTGATCATCCTGGCGGCGCTCTCGATGATGCCCGAGGAGCTGCGCGAGGCCGCCCGCATTGACGGCGCGACAAGCTGGCAGCTCACCTGGTTCGTGACGCTGCCTTATCTGCGGAACACGCTCCTGGTTGCCGGCCTGTTCCGATTGATCGACAGCATCAAGACCTTCCCGCTGATCTATATCCTTACCGATGGCGGGCCGGGCACCGTGACCGAAGTCTCCAACTATTACGTCTTCTCGCAGTCCTTCAACTACAGCTATATCGGCTACTCGTCGGCAGTCACCATGGTGCTGCTTGCGATCACGCTGTTGCTGAGCTGGATCATCATCCGCGTCGTTGCAGGAGAGTCCCGTGTCGACTAACGCTCCCTCCTATCTGCCACGTCGCGAACGCATTCTTGCCAACACGCTCGTCATCGTGCTCGCGATCCTGACGCTGTTGCCCTTCCTGTGGTTTGTGGTGATGAGCTTCAAGCCGTCGGACGAGTTCTTCACCGGAATAGATGGCTTGTTCTTCAAGCCGACGCTGAAGAACTACGAAGGGTTGTGGACTGGCCGGTTCTCGGTGTCGATCTGGAACAGCATCGTCACCAGCACGGTTTCGACCGCGTTGGCGCTGATGATCGGAACGCCCGGCGCCTACGCGCTGTCGCGCGCCACCATGCGTCGCGAGCGCACGTTCTCGCTGCTTATCCTGGCCTCGCGAATGGCGCCGCCGGTCGCCTTCGCCATTCCCTACTTCCTCGTTTACCGCAATCTTGGACTACTGGACACGAAGACCGGCCTCATCATCGTCTACCTGACTTTCAATCTCGCGCTGGTCGTGTGGCTGATGCGCAATTTCTTTGATGGGACGCCGCGCGCGCTGGAAGAGGCCGCCTGGATAGATGGTGCCAGCCTCTGGAAGACATTCGTGCTGATCGTTCTTCCGATGTCCACTCCGGCGATAGCCACCACGGCAATGTTGTGCTTCCTCTATTCCTGGAACGACTTCTTCTTCGCCCTGACGTTGACCCGCAACAGCGCCATGACCGCTCCCGTCGAGGTCGTAAACTTCATGAACTACGAAGGTTGGGAGTGGGGCAAGATCGCCGCCGGCGGCACGCTGATCATGATGCCTGTGCTGCTCTTCTCGGTGCTGATGCGCAAGTACCTCGTCGCGGGCATGACCGCGGGCGCGGTCAAGGGCTGACGCGGGCTCGCCCTTCGCGAAGGAAGAAACATGCAATGAGTACTGTAACGATCAAGTACGTGCGCAAGCGCTACGGCTCTCTTGAGGTGATCCACGGGATTTCGGTCGACATCGAAGACGGCGAGTTCGTCACGCTCGTCGGGCCGTCGGGCTGTGGCAAGTCCACGCTGCTGCGCATGATCGCCGGGCTGGAGGTCATCAGTTCCGGCGCGATCAGCATCGGCAGCCGCGTTGTCAACGACGTCGCGCCGAAAGACCGTGACATTGCGATGGTGTTTCAGAACTACGCCCTCTACCCGCAGATGACGGTCGCTCAAAACATGGGTTTCGCGCTGCGGCTGCAGAAGCGTCCGAAGGCAGAGATCGAAAAGCTGGTGCGTCGGGCGGCGTCCATTCTCGACCTCGACAATTATCTGGAACGCTATCCGCGCCAGCTCTCCGGAGGCCAGCGGCAGCGCGTGGCCATGGGCCGCGCCATCGTGCGCAACCCGCAAGTATTCCTGTTCGATGAGCCGTTGTCGAACCTCGACGCCAAACTGCGCGTGCAGATGCGCTCCGAAATCAAGAACATGCACCAGCGGCTCAAGACCACGACGGTCTATGTCACGCACGATCAGATCGAGGCGATGACCATGGCCGACAAGATCGTCGTGCTGCGCGGCGGCTCGGTCGAGCAGGTCGGACGACCGCTGGATCTTTACGACAAGCCGGTCAACAAGTTCGTGGCCGGGTTCATCGGCTCGCCGGCGATGAACTTCATTCCGGCGATCGCGAGCGGCGGGCGCATCATCGCCGATGGTGGCGTAGACCTCGGTTCGGCGCCGGGCATGCAGGACGGACGGAACGTGATCTTCGGCATCCGGCCGGAGCACATCCACGTCGGCAAAGCGGGCTGGACGGGACCATATTGCTGATAGAGCCGACCGGTGCCGAGACCGTACTGCAGCTTCGTGTCGGCACGACGCCAGTCACGGCCGTTGTCCGGGAGCGCATCACGGCTGCTGTAGGGGACGTCATCAAGCTGGCGTTCGACCCCGTCATTCATCTGTTCGATCCCGGGACCGAAGCGCGTATCGGCAACTGACCTTGTGCCATTCAGGAGGGCTTCTCATGAAGAAAATCATCAACTCACCCTCGGACTATGTTGACGAGATGCTTGCCGGCCTCGTGGCGGCCAATCCCTCGCTTGCTCTGGGCGGAGAGGCAAAGCGCGTGGTGCGCCGGGCGGAAGGCGCGCGTCAGGGGAAGGTCGGCATCGCCTCGGGCGGAGGCTCGGGGCATCTGCCGCTCTTCACCGGTTATGTCGGCAAGGGGCTGCTCGACACCTGCTCCATCGGCAACGTCTTCGAGGGACCGAATGTGGCCTCCTGCACCGAGGCCATCAAGCTTGCTGATGGTGGCGCCGGCGTGCTGCTGCTCTATGGCAATTACGGCGGCGACCGCATGAACTTCGACATGGCCGCCGAGATGCTTGAGCTTGATGGCGTCGAAACGCGCACCGTGCTTGGCTGCGACGACATCGCCAGCGCCTCGCCTCAGGAGGCGCGCAAGCGGCGTGGTGTCGCCGGCATCGTCTACGCCTACAAGATCGCCGGCGCACGCGCAGAGGAGGGGGCCAGCCTGTCCGATGTCGCCGAGATCGCGCAGAAAGCTGTCGATGCGACCCGTACCATCGGCATGGCGACCGCGCCCTGCCGGGTGCCCGGCGCGGACAGATCGACCTTCACCGTCGGTGAGGATGAGATGGAGATGGGCATCGGCATTCACGGCGAGCCCGGCATCTGGCGCGACAAGCTGAGATCCGCTGACGAGATCGCGACCGAAATGATCGAGCGCCTTCTGGCGGAGCAGCCGCGGGGCAGCGGCAATCGGGTCTCCATCCTCGTCAACAGCCTGGGCGCGACGCCGCTGGAAGAGCTGTTCATCCTCTACAGGAAAGCGGCCCAACTCCTGGCGGCACGCGGGCTACACATCGTGATGCCGCTTGTTGGCCCCTACGTGACCTCGATGGAGATGGCCGGCGCCTCGATCAGCCTTTGCTTCCTCGACCAGGAACTGGAACGCCTTCTCGCTGCTCCCGCACACTGCCCATTCTGGACGGTCGGCTGATGCTGTCGGCAAAGTCCCTCATTTCGGCAGCGTCGCGCGCTCATGCCGCCATGCCGCAGCTCGAACAAGAACTCAATGCTGCCGACGCGAAGTTGGGCGATGGCGACACGGGCGGTATGCTTGCCAGGGTGATTGAGCGGCTGGCGTCGGTGGATGCGAAGGACGGCGACGATCTCGGCCGTGTCTGCGGCGCTCTTGCACAGGCGGCCGCGGCTGCCACCGGCTCCAGCCTTGGCACGCTATTTGCGACCGGACTTCTCGCGTTCGCTCGCGCCACGAAAGGCCGCACCGAGCTTGCCGCCTCGGAGCTGGGTCCGATCCTTGCTGATGTGCGTGACGCGATGCTGAAGCGCGGCCAATCGGCGCTCGGTGACAAGACGGTCATCGACGCGATCGATGCCGTTGCCAAGGCGGTTACGGGCAAGTCGGACTGGACAGAGGTGGTCAGCGCGGCGCGGCAGGGTGCCGCCGTTGTGTTGGCCGATTTCAAAGACAAACCCTGCAGGATCGGCCGTGCGCGGATGTTCGGCGACAAGAGCCGCGGCCTCGACGATCCCGGAATGCTGGCATTTGTCAGGCTGGTGACCGCCGTTACGGAAGGCAATCATGCCTCATAAGGCCTTGCGCGCGGAGCAAACGAAGCGATCCGCGCGCTCTTGGCGAACAGGAATAACTACAGCAGGACGCTGAGACCCGTTGAGAACGGGACTATACATCGCGACAGCGCTTCAAACACAGGCATTTGTAGAAAGCGCCGCAGGTGGGAGTGAAGCCATCTGACATAGACGACTGAAACAGGCCGAGGCGCAGCGCGACCCGGCCGCGACAATCGTCGGCAGCTTCGCCCTGCGGATCAAATTGGCGAGTTTGACCGCCTCGGCGAGGCTGCCGCCCGGTGAATCGAGCCGCACGGCCGAGATCAGGCGGCGGGATTGAGGCTTTTCAAACGGGAACGCGGTGATCGGTTCAGGCATCGCGTTCCCGCTCCGCCCTATGTGCGACAAATCAACCTGACGGGCAAATCAGCAAAAGTCTGTCCATCCTCATCAGCGAACCCATGGGGGCAACCAGCACCCGGCTTTCCCTGCGCGCTCTGACCGCGAAGAGGGTGGAAAGTGAAGCGAAGCTCGGACGCAATGCGCCGCGAGAATGCGAACTCACACACCCACTCCCCCGTCATGCCCCGCGAAGGCGGGGCATCCAGTATCTGGCGGCCTCTCAACTTAAGCTCAGCCGTCTCTGGAATACTGGATCGTCCGGCCAAGCCGGACGATGACAGCGCTGTTTAACAATATTGCCGCGGATAGAGCAACGCGCTCCACTCTATCCCCCTGAGAAGCCTGCGAAGCAGAGGCCATCGGCGGGCCTCCTCGGCAAGCAAGGCTCGGCCGAAGTTGGTGTGGAGAGCGGTCCCGTCCGGGGCCCGGCGCACAAGCTCGCCGGCTCCTACTGGCGTCAGCGACACCGACGCACTAAATACTTCCGGCTATGCAAGACGATGCGCTCGAGGACTTCATCAGCCGCCACTCACGTCTGTTCGTCCTGACGGGAGCAGGCTGCAGCACAAATTCCGGCATTCCGGATTATCGCGATAGCGACGGCAAGTGGAAGCGGACGCCGCCGGTCACCTACCAGGCCTTCATTCGTGAGCACGCGACCCAGCAGCGCTATTGGGCGCGGAGTCTGATCGGGTGGCGGAGGTTTGGCCGTGCGTTGCCCAACGATGCCCACCATGCGCTGGCCAAGCTGGAAGCGAAGGGACGAAGCAAAATCCTCCTGACGCAAAATGTGGATGGGCTGCATCAGGCTGCGGGCAGCAGGCAGGTCATCGACCTGCACGGACGACTTGATATGGTTCGGTGCCTGGGATGCGCATCGACGATGCCGAGGTCGA
Organism: Bradyrhizobium sp. Leo78; assembly: GCF_059512425.1. NCBI lineage: Bacteria > Pseudomonadati > Pseudomonadota > Alphaproteobacteria > Hyphomicrobiales > Nitrobacteraceae > Bradyrhizobium > Bradyrhizobium sp. Leo78. The sequence continues at coordinate 241,302 of NZ_JCAMOT010000004.1, read as the reverse complement.
CTTTTCAGGATGAGCTGGCTCGCTTGAACGGCGCGTGGCTCGGTTTGGACGCCGCGGACGCTCCGGACGGGGACGCTGACGTCGAGAACGAGGATTTCTCAAGCTTTGTCGTACCGGCTTGCCGCGTGTGCGGGGGCGTTCTCAAGCCGGATGTCGTCTTCTTCGGCGAAAATGTTTCGCGCGAGATCGTTGCCACCGCTAAGAGCCATTTGAACGAAGCCGACGGCATGTTGATCGTCGGTTCCTCGCTCATGGTCTATTCCGGCTTTCGGTTCGCGCAGATGGCCGCTCAAAATGGTCTGCCGATCGCGGCCGTCAATCTCGGTCGGACCCGTGCCGATCACCTGCTCACGCTGAAGATAGAAGATCGCTGCGAGGCGGCGCTTGCCTTCTTGCTATGAGAAACTCGGCGAGTGTCAGGAACAACAAAGCTACAGTGACCTTCCGAGGTTGGCCTCCCGGAAAGGCAAACCGCTACTCGATTGCGGCCTTGATGAGGTTCAGCAGTTCCTGATACGGCTCACGACTCGGCGGGTCCGACGGTGCTTGCCGCATCAGATCGTAGATCTTCGGAACGAGTTGGACAGCTTGATCGAGTTCGCCGTCGCGACCCGGCTGATAGCCGCCCATCAAGCGCAGATCGCGCGTGTCCTCGAAGCGCGCGATCATGGCGCGCAACTTTCGCAGCAGATTGCGCTCGTCCGCGGTCCAGACCTGTTGGGCCAGGCGCGATACCGATGACAGTACATTGACGGCGGGATAGCGCCCCTGATCTGCGACCTCCCGGTCAAGCACGATGTGCCCATCGAGAGTGCCGCGCACCGTATCTGCTATCGGCTCATTGTGATCATCGCCATCGACGAGCACGGAGTAAATGCCGGTGATTGAGCCCTGTCCGTCGATGCCGGGTCCGGACCGTTCGAGCAGGCGCGGCAGCTCGCTGAAGACGCTTGGGGCATAGCCGCGCGCAACCGCCGGCTCGCCGGTGGCCAGTGCTATTTCGCGGGCCGCGTGAGCGAAGCGTGTGACCGAATCGACGATCAGCAGCACCGATTCGCCGCGATCCCGAAAATATTCGGCGATCGTGGTGGCGGTCTTTGCTGCCAGGCGGCGCATCATCGGACTCTCGTCGCTCGTGGACACCACCGTGATCGCGCGCGATTGATGGTGAACCAGTGCCTCCTCGAGGAATTCGCGTACCTCGCGGCCGCGTTCGCCGACCAAGGCCGTGACGACGGTGTCGAAACCCTGGCTTTGCGCGATCATGGACAGCAACGTCGTCTTGCCGACGCCTGACCCGGCGAAAATACCAATACGTTGCCCGACGCAGAGCGGCGTAAACAGGTCCAGCACCCGCACTCCCGTCCGCAACGGTGCGCGCACCCGGGCGCGGCTGATGGCGGGCGGCGGGCTTGCATCCGTTGACATCACCCGGTCCCCGACGTGCAACGTGCCAGCGTCGTCGAGCGGCTCGGCAAGGGCGTTCAGCACCCGGCCCTTCCAACTTGGATGCGGCGAGATCGTCTTTGGTGGATGACGATAGGCAACGAGGCCCAGGCCCGCCCCGATGTGGGAATCGAATGGCTTGGCAGTGACGCCGTTGCCGTCGATACGAACGACCTCGCCGAGTTGTACCTGGCCATCGATTTCGAGCCCGATCAACTCTCCCAGTCTTACGAATCGCGAGAGGCCCGAGACGCGGTAATGCGTTGGCGCGACCTCTGAAACGGTGCCGCCCACCCGGACCGTCGGCACGTCCTTGCGGAGCGACGAAAGCGTCGATTCCAGCCGCTCCAGCGCATTCATTCGGTCACCAGGCTCCTGTGTTGCTGGCTGCTATGCCTTGGGCGGTTCGCCAAGCGAGCGAATCGCATTCTGCATCGTGCCCTCGGAGCCCTCGACAAGCGAGGTGACGCTCTGGAACGCGCGCGAGGCGGTGATCAACTGTGTCAGCTCCGATAGCGGATCGACGTTGGACTCCTCGACATAGCCCTGCTGGAAGCCGGTGTACATGAAATCGACGACGGGCGTCGCGGCACGGTCCGGAATGACCCCCGAATTGCCGTAGCGCTCCAGTTTTGCCCCCACAGGAATGTCGAACAGGCCGAGCACTCCGACCTGGTTTATGCCTTGCGTAATGGTGCCGTCTCGCGAGATCGTCAGCGGTCCGCCCTCGGGATCGACGATGATCGGCGTGCCGCCTGCATCGAGCACGGGGAACCCTGAAACGGTCTGCAATTCGCCAGTGCGGTTGATCTGCATCCGGCCGTCCCGCGTGTAAGCCGTGCCGGTGGGACCGGTAAACCCCATCCATGTGTTGCCGATGACGGCGACGTCGAGGGTATTCTCGGTCCGCGTCACGCTTCCGGGCCTTCGGGAGATGAAGTTTTCTCCGGGGGTCGAGAAGGCGACGGGCTGGGATGCGGCGCGCGACATTGCCGTTTCGAACTTCACCGCGTCGGCGCGGAAAGCGGTCGTCTTCATGTTCGCCAGATTGTTGGCGATGGTCTCAAGCCTCTTTTCGACGGCGACCTGAGCGGAAAGGCTGACATAGAGCGCTGATTGCATACCGGCTATCGTCCGATCTTCAGGTTGCTGCGCGCCGTCCGCTCGGAGATCGAGCCGGATTGCCGGAGATCTCCGATAACTTGCGATCGTGGGACACCATCGCGAAAGCAGCTCCTGCGCGCACACAGGGATTAAGACTGGCTGAAAAATCGACCGGCAAGCTTGTGTGAGGCTGTTCGCGCCGGTCCAGTGACAGCTTCGTGCAAGGATCGCTGCCTAAACGAATGTGTCCCAATTCGGAGCGGTGGGCTTGAGCATTCTTTTTGGCGTCATCGTCACGATCGCGAGCCTGCTGGGCGGCTTCGTGGCGATGGGTGGGCATGTCAGCGTGATCTGGCAGCCGTGGGAGTTCGTCATCATCGCCGGTATGGCGATCGGCACCTATATTGTCGCGAACCCCTGGAAAGTCGTCATCGACACGGGGGTCGGGATCGTGCAGGCGCTTACCGTGGCGGTGCCGAAGCAGCGCCACTATCTCGACCTGCTCGGACTTCTGCACGCGCTCATGCGCGAGGTGCGCAACAAGGGGCGCAATGAAGTCGAGGCGCATATTGACGACCCGTCATCGTCGGAGATCTTCCAGAACTTCCCGACCGTACTTGCCAACGATTCTCTCGTGCATTTCATCTGCGACTATTTTCGCCTGATCGTCATGGGAAGCGCGCGACCGCATGAGATCGAGGCGCTGATGGACGAAGAGATCGAAACGATAGTTCGTAGCAAGCTCAAGCCGTACCATTCTCTGATGATGGTTGCGGAAGGCCTGCCGGCGCTTGGGATCGTGGCCGCGGTCCTGGGTGTCATCAAGGCGATGGGGGCGCTTGATCAGTCGCCCAAGCTTCTCGGTGGCCTGATCGGTTCGGCGCTGGTTGGAACATTTGCCGGAATTTTTCTCTCGTACGGCCTTGTTGCGCCTTTGGCCCACAAGGTCAAAATGGTGCGTGAGCAGCAATGCCGGATGTACATCATCGTCAAGCAGACGCTGCTTGCCTTCATGAACGGCGCGCTGCCGCAGATCGCAATCGAGCATGGCCGCAAGATGATCGGACCTGGCGATCGTCCCTCGATCGACGTGGTGGAAAACGAGACCATCGCCGGCGCGACAAAGGGCGGCGGCGGTGAACAGGTGGCGAAAGTGGCGGGAGCGAAGGCCTGATGTCGGAAAGCAAGCCGCTGCGGCACGAGCCGGCGCCGGATCAACTGCTCGGGGCCGCCGGAATCTCGGTCGATCGCATGCCGATGCTGCATGTGATCTTCGATCAGATGACCAACCTCTGCGCCGAGAGTCTCCGGTCGATGTCGCCGTCGCAGTCGTATTTTTCGCTGACCGGTGTCGGTAGCGACCGTCTTTCCGAGATTCTCGACGGCCGCGAATCAGAGGCGATCGTGGCGGTGTTCTACGCGCAGGCGTGGGACGGCCGAATCCTCATCGGCTTCGATCGCGACTTCGTATACACGATGGTAGAGCTGTTGTTCGGCTCCGACGGGGCGGAACCACCGCTGGACATGCCGCGCGTTTTCTCGAACGTGGAGCTGCATGTTGCAGAAGCGCTGTTCGAACGCTTCGGCAAGGCATTGCAATCGTCGTTCTCGCGCGCTTCGGAGGTCCAGTTCAATCTGGAACGCGTCGAGACGCGGATGGATTATCTGGCTATCGGCCGGCTCAACAACATGGCCGTATATGCCAAGATTCTGGTCCAGGGATTGGACCGCGGTGGCGAGATGTTCATCGTCATTCCGCACGCGGTTCTCAATCCTATCCGCCAGGCGCTTTCGCAGATCGTGTCCGGAGAGTCCGTATCCACGGACCCGAACTGGAGCAAGCAGCTCCACAACGAGATCCAGCGCACCGAGGTGGTGCTGAAAGCGGTGCTCGAGGAGCGCTCGCTCACTCTCGGCGAAGTCGCGGGATTTCAGGTAGGTCAGGTGATCGAGCTGAATGCCACGCCGAGCACTCTCGTGAGGCTCGAGTGCAACAATCAGCGGCTGTTCTGGTGCCAAATGGGGCAGCTCAACGGGGTCTATTCGCTGCAAGTCAAGGAATCGGCGGATCAAAAGCGGGAGTTCATCGATGGCATCCTATCTCGTTGACCTTATTCTCCTGGCGGCGCTGCTTGTCACCACCATCCGTGTGACGAGGATGCACCGGGAGCTCGTTCACCTGCGCGCCAGCCAGGGCGATTTCGCTTTCATTCTCGGCAAGACCACTGAAACCATGGATGACATGGTGCTCATGGTGCGGGAGTTCAGTGCCGACGGAAAGCAGCTCGTCAATATTCTCGGAAGCAAGATCGAAGAGGCGCGCAAGGCCATCATCGATATCGAAACTCGCGCCGATGTGTCCCGCAGGTAGATATAATTGGCGTGATCGCCGGAATATGAAATTGCCGAGAAAGCAAGTGAAATGAAGCAGCCATTCGAAACCGAATCAGCCGCCTCCCCGACAGCGAATCCCTCGGAGGCGGCCAAGCTGGGAGGAGCCGCGTTCGGAAAACTCGCGGATCTTGCTGCGCGCGCGGCGGAGGAAACCAGCCGGCTTACAAACCTTGAGCCGATCCTGCGCATTCCGGTCACTGTCCAGGTTCTGCTTGGCTCGGCGACGATGCCGGTCGCCGATCTGATGAAGCTGGGGCGAGGCGCCGTCATTCCGCTGGATCATCGCGTCGGCGAGCCGGTGGAGGTGGTTGTCAACGGCCGAATCGTGGCGCGCGGCGCGGTTGTCGTCGTGGAGGACGAGAACTCGCGATTCGGCGTGTCGCTCACCGAAATCGTCGGAGGATCCCCGGGCGATGTAGAGGCGTAAGGGATCTGCCCGAATGGCGTTCAATGCACCTGCAAAGCGTAGCTCCGAAGCCAGGCCGCTGAGCGGTACGGAGAAGGTTGCCGCGCTCCTTCTGGCCATGGGCCGGGAGCTCTCCGGCGGCGTCCTAAAGGAATTCGATCCGGAAGAGATCAGGATCGTCACGCGCGCAGCGGCGGAATTGAAGCCTATTTCAGGTCCCGAGCTCGAGGCGATCATCGAGGAGTTCGCCCAGCACTTCACGACCGGGCCCAACATCTTCGGGACGGTCGGCGAGCTGGAGAAACTGCTGACCGGCGTTCTTCCTCCCGAGCAGGTCACGGACATCATATCGGAGGTGCTCGGCAACAAGACCAAGTCGGTGTGGGAACGGGTCTCTTCCGTGTCCGAAAGCCTGCTGGCCAACTATCTGCTCAAGGAGCATCCGCAGACGGCCGCCTTGATCCTTTCCAGGGTAAAGCCCGCGTGCGCCGCGCGCGTGATGAGCCTGCTGCCGGCGGATTTGCGGCACAATCTGATGCGCCGCATGCTGAGCCTGAAACCCGTTGTCGAGGAGGCGATGGGGGTCATCGAGAAGACCATGCACGAAGACTTCATGATCAACTTCGGGCGCAACCTCGCATCCGACACCTATCCTCGCATGGCCGACATCATCAACAAGATGGAGCGGACGCAGATGGAGGAATCGCTGAAGAATCTCTCCGAATCGCGACCGAAGTCGGCGGAGATACTGAAGGGGATGCTGTTCACGTTTGACGATATCGTCAATCTCACCGCCAAGGCGCGCATGCTGATCTTCGACCAGGTCCCGACCGATCGCACGGTGATAGCGCTGAAGGGAACCGATACGAGCTTTCGCGAGCTCATTCTGTCGTCGCTGGCGTCGCGGACGCGCCGGATGGTCGAGGGCGAGCTTGCCAGCAGTGTCCCTTCGAACCAGCGCGAAATCCTGGAGGCGCGCCGCGCGATCACGGACCTTGCGCTCGACATGGCCGGGCGAGGAGAGATCGAGCTCAATCCGGATCAGGAAGATGGGCCGGTATTCACGTAAAGACTGACGGTTATGGCTGAGGGACCCGACAAGGAGAGCAAGACCGAAGAGCCGACGGAAAAGAAGATAAGAGACTCCGTCGAGAAGGGCAAAATTCCGGTCTCGCGTGAGGCGTCGATCTTCTCGTCCATGATCGCGTTCCTCATCATCCTGAGCTTCCTTACGGTCGACAGTGTCCGGAAACTGGCATCGACGCTGAGCCGGTTGATCGATGATCCCTCCGGGATTCGCATCCGTAACGGTGCGGATGCGTTGGAATTCATGGTGGTTATTGGAAGCAGTTCGGCCGCCCTGCTACTTCCAATCGTGGTTGTCCTTGCAATAGCCGGACTGGCGGCTTCGTTCCTGCAGAACGCTCCGCGTCTGGTGTTTGAAAGGATAAAGCCCGAGGCCTCACGTATTTCGATTTCTCAGGGATGGGGAAGATTATTCGGCAGTCAGGGGCGCATCGAGTTCCTGAAGGCCGCTTTTAAGTTTTTTGCGATAGGCCTCGTGGTGGCCATCGTATTGCGGGCCGAGGAGGCTGTGGCCGTGAATTCTTTGTTTAGCGACCCGACCGGCGTTCCGGAACTTATCTTGACGACTGCGATGCGGCTCGTATCGGCAATCAGCATTGCCACGATCGTGCTGGTGGCACTCGATCTCGTCTGGGCACGATTCCACTGGCGGCGCGACCTGCGCATGACGCGGCAGGAACTCAAAGACGAATTCAAGCAGGCGGAAGGTGATCCGCTGGTCAAGTCGCGGCTGCGGTCATTGGCCCGCGATCGGGCGCGAAAGTCGATGCTGGCTGCGGTTCCCCGCGCGACGTTGGTCGTGGCCAATCCCACTCACTATGCGATCGCCCTGAAATATCGACATGGCGAAGATGCAGCCCCCACCGTGCTTGCGAAGGGGCAGGATCTCATCGCGCTCAAGATCAGGGAAATTGCCGAGCAGAACAACGTGCCGGTCGTGGAGGACAAGATGCTTGCGAGATCCATGTACGGTGCCGCTCAGGTCGACCGAGTGATTCCGCAAGAGTTCTTTCGTCCGGTCGCCGAGATCATCTATTTCCTGCATTCACGCAAGCAGAAGGCGGGTGTGTGAGAAACGCTTCGCATCAATGGCGGAGATTTCACCAGCCTCGGACAAGTTTGGGTTCGTATACGATCGTCATAGGACCACTGTGACGAGGACGTTGTGGGACCCGTTTATCTCTTCGATCTTGCCTCATCTCACGCGCGCTGGCTGTCGCTTCGACAGTCCACGATTTCGTCGAACGTAGCCAATGCAAATACGCCGGGCTACCGAGCGCAGGATATCGAGCCGTTCGACAAGATACTCGATACCAAAGTCGTGCCGCTCGCAGTCACATCTCCGAAACATATGACCACCGGCTCGCTTGTACGTCCGCAGGGCACGCGCAAGGAGAATAGCTGGGAAGTCGTTCACTCCGGAAACTCGGTGAGTCTCGAGCAGGAAATGCTCAAGGCAGGCGATATCAACAAGGACTATTCGTTGAACGTCGCAATCGTCAAATCGTTTCACCGCATGTTCATGACCGGTGCGAAGAGCTAACGCGAGGCTTGATGATCGATCCGCTGCAGGCATCAGTTCAAATCGCCAGTTCGGGACTTGAGGCGCAGTCGACCAGGATGCGCGTCGTATCCGAGAACATGGCAAACGCCAACTCCACTGGCCGTACGCCCGGTGCCGAGCCCTACCGACGCAAGACCACGACGTTCTCGGCGGAGGTCGATCGCGCGGCGGGCGTGCGGGTCGTGAAGATCAAGGACATCGGCGTCGACCGTGCTCCGTTTCGGGTCGATTACGAGCCAACTCATCCGGCGGCCGGCCAGGACGGCTATGTCAAGCTGCCGAACGTGAACATGCTGATCGAAATGGCGGACATGCGGGAAACCAACCGCTCGTATGAGGCCAATCTGCAGGTGATCAAGCAGGCGAGGTCGATGGTTGCCATGACGATCGATCTGTTGAAGGGGGCATAGTCCATGATGTTGGAAGCGGTTTCGGTTCTAAAAGACATTGCCGGTGTCGTTCGCTCAAGCAGTGTTGCGACGTCCGCACCGGTGGCGCCGCAGGCGGCTCAATCCTCGGCCGGTTTTGGCGGGGTCCTTGAGCAGGTTGCCGCCGACGCCATCGGCACCCTTAAGAACGGGGAGGCTGCGTCGGTGTCGTATATCCAGGGCAAGGTGTCGGCCCAGAGCGTGGTGGAGGCCGTGATGTCCGCCGAGCAGACGCTGCAGATGGCGGTCGCTGTGCGCGACAAGGTCGTGCAGGCGTACCAAGAAGTCAGCCGAATGGCGATCTGAGGATAGCAAATGAGAGCGCTTGCCATCGCGGCGACCGGAATGAGCGCGCAGCAGCTCAATGTCGAGGTCATCGCCAACAACATCGCGAACATCAACACGACATCGTACAAGCGTTCGCGAGCCGAATTCACTGATCTGTTCTACCAGGTCGATCGCATGCAGGGCGTTCCGAACCGCAGCGGCGAAGCTGCGGTCCCCGAGGGGGCCAAGCTGGGGCTGGGCGTTCGGTCGGTGGCCGTGCGAAAGCTGCACTTGCAGGGTGCGTTGGCGCAAACCGGCAATACCTACGATCTCGCCGTCAACGGCAGAGGATGGTTCCAGGTCGTGGGGCCGAATGGCGAAACGCTCTACACCCGCGCCGGGGCCTTCAATACCAACGCGGATAGACAGTTGGTGACGGCGGATGGCTACACCGTCGATCCCGCGATCATCGTCCCGCAAGGGACGGTCGATGTCACGGTCAATGAATCCGGCCAAGTGTACGCCAAGCTGGACAACGAGGTTAATCCGCGCCTGCTCGGCCAGCTAAATCTCGCGAATTTCGCCAACGAGGCGGGCCTCGATCCGCTTGGCGGCAATCTCTACAAGGAGACGTTGGCGTCCGGCGTTCCGGTCGTTGGCGTTCCCGGCGATATCGGCTTCGGCAAGATCCACCAACACTACCTGGAAAGTTCGAACGTCGATCCGGTGAAAGAGATCACTGAACTGATCTCGGCGCAGCGGTCTTACGAAATGAACTCGAAGGTGATCCAGGCGGCGGACGAGATGGCGTCGACGGTCTCCAAGGGCCTTCGATAGGATTGCAAGCGGAGAAGCGTCTTGAAGCTCGTCAAGTTCGCGCTGGTTTCCATGATCGCGGCGCTCATGCTCGTTGCGAGCGGCGCAGGTGGCGGCGCGATCGCGGAAGAATCCGTGCGCTTGCTCGTGCCGGCAACGGTGATCTATCCGGGCGATGTGATCAAGGACGAGTTGATCATCGATCGCGCCTTCGGGCCGAATATGCCCGGTGCAGCGGCCTTTGCCGCCGACCGGGCATCGCTTGTTGGCCGCGTCGCGCGAAGGACGCTGGTGGCGGGCCAGCCGATTCCGATCAACGCTCTCGAAGAGCAGAAACTCGTGGCGCGAGGCAATGTCGTCAAGGTGATCGTCGAAGATGGATCGCTTTCCATCGTCACCTACGCCTCATCGCTGCAATCCGGCAGTCCGGGCACCATGATCCAGCTTCGGAACCTCGATACGGGCGTGATCATCAGGGGTATCATCCAGTCGGACGGATCGGTGCGGATTCAAAACGGATGATATTGCGACTTTTATCATTCATCGTCCTGCTCCTTTCCTGCACCGTCGCCGATGCGGCGGTGCGGATCAAGGATATCGCCAACCTGAAGGGTGTGCGGGAAAACCAGCTTATCGGCTACGGTCTGGTGATCGGTCTTAAAGGGACCGGCGATACGTTGCGCAATGCCCCTTTCACCGAGCAGTCGCTCCAGTCGATGCTTGACAATATGGGGATCAACATCCGCGGAACGTTGCTGCGGACGCGAAACGTCGCCGCTGTCGTGGTGACGGCCGATCTGCCACCATACGCTACTGGTGGTTCGCGCATGGATGTCGCGCTCTCCTCGCTCGGCGATGCCTCTTCGCTATTGGGCGGCACTCTCCTCATGACCCAACTCCGCGGCGCGGACGGTGAGGTCTATGCCGTTGCCCAGGGAGCTATTGCGGTTGGCGGATATTCGGTCGAAGGTGCCGCGCAGACCGTCAGCCAGGGCGTTCCGACGTCGGGCCGCATTCCAAACGGCGCGCTGATCGAACGCGAGGTGCAGGGCAAATTCTACCAGATGGAATCGCTCATTCTCGAGCTGAAAAATCCGGATTTTGTCACCGCGACGCGAATCATCGACGCCATCAACCACTATGGCCAGGGGCGATATCACGCCAGCATGGCCTTCGAGCGTGACTACCGGTCGATCATATTGTCGCGGCCACGCTCGGTCGCGCCGGTTCGTTTCATCGCCGAGATCGGCGAATTGCTGGTCGAGCCTGACACGCCGGCGCGTGTCGTCATCGACGAACGGACCGGCACCGTTGTGATCGGCCGCAACGTCCAGGTCTCGACCGTCGCCGTCACCCACGGCAATCTCTCGGTTCGGATCACCGAGATGCCGGTCGTTTCCCAGCCTGGGCCATTCGCGCGCCGCGGCGAAACGGTCGTGGTGCCGCAAACGTTCATCGAAGCCGGCGAGAATGGCGCGCAAGTGGCGATCTTGCGTGGAACGGACTTGGAGCGTCTCGTGCGCGGCTTGAACCAGATCGGATTGAAGCCACAGGGCATCATCGCGATCCTGCAGGCGATCAAGGCGGCGGGCGCACTCCAAGCCGATCTTGTCATCCAGTAGAGTCAGCGTCGCACAAGCTTGAACGTGCAACGCTTCGAACAGATGCTGTACGGGGAGCGGATGGTGAGGCTCGCGACGTTGCTGGGAAGAAGCATGCTGCTTGCGGGGTGTCTTGCGCTCTCCGCGCAGGCGTCGGCATGGGCGCAGCCTGAGCAGAAATTGTCGAAGCCGCTGAACCTGGCCAACTTCGCCAAGACATCGCGCGCGGTGCCGTCCCGCCCTGTTGCCAAGCCGGAGGCGCCGTCCGGCAATTCCCAGCCCGAACTGCCGCTGACGACCGCAACCGTTGCGAAAAATGCAGCGCCTCCATCGGCACCTGGAGAGCCGGCGACAGGCGATCAGCGCGGATCTGACGCCACCGAATTTTGCAAGAACATCACGGATTCGGCGCTGGATGCGCGCGTGGCGTGGCAGCAAAAGCAGCTGGAAGCCTCCGAGGCCAAGCTTCGGGAGCGGATCGCCGAGCTGGAGGCGAAGCGCGCCGAGTACGAGAAATGGCTGAAGCTGCGCGAGGACTTCCTGAAGAAGGCGGAAGACAGCGTCGTCGAGATCTACTCCGGCATGGACCCGGATGCCGCCGCGCGGCAGATCGCCAGCATGGCGGATGAAACCGCGGCCGCCGTGCTCGCCAAGCTTCGGGTGCGGACCGCAAGCGCGATCCTGAACGAGATGGAGACCGGGCGCGCGGCCCACCTCGCCGACACCCTGGCGGGCATGCGACGCCCCGACGACGGGAAGACGAACAAATGAAGGTTCTTCGCTTACTTTCTCTGTTTCCGGTTCTCGCTCTGGGCGGATGCATGAACAGCCTCGCCGAGATCAACCAAGCGCCCTATTTGTCGCCGATCGGCCAGGGTCTGCACGCAGAAGCGCGCGCGGTTCCCGTCGAGCCGCGCAGCCGATACACCGCTGGCTATCACTCGCTGTGGGACGAGCGGAGGGATCTTTACCGCGATCCGCGCGCGGCGCGCATCGGTGATCTCATCACCGTCAACATCTCCATGAACGACAAGGCGACCCTCGACAACAAGACCGACCGGTCACGGGATTCGAAGACAAAGTTCAGCGCCGACTACCTCGTCGACATGTTCGGCTGGAAGCCCCAGGGGCTGGCTAATGGCAACGTCGACTCGCAAACGTCGACCAAGGGAGCGGGCAAGATCGATCGCACCGATGAGGTGAAGTTCTCGGTCGGAGCGGTCGTGGTGGACGTGTTGCCGAACGGCAACCTGCTGATCAGCGGATCGCAGGAAATGCGCGTCAATTACGAACTGCGCATTCTGAACGTCGCCGGTATCGTCCGGCCGCGGGACATCGGCCGCAACAACACCATTGCCTACGACAAGATCGGAGAAGCGCGAATGTCCTACGGCGGCCGCGGCCGTCTGATGGAGGTGCAGCAGCCGGCGTGGGGGCAGCAGATCTACGACCAGGTCGGGCCGTTCTAGCCGATGGTGCGGCCAGAAGTGGCGAAGCTCGTCAGGCGGCGGAGCGGAGCATGGGAAACGTGATGCAATGGTTGGCCGCATTGTTGCTGATTACGGTGCTGTCGGCTGGGGCGGGCGGTCTTGCCAGTCTGTATGTCCTGTCCGCCGGGCAGCGGATGGCGGATAGCCAGAAGGAGCCCGCGGAGCGGCCGGTCGCCACCGCATTCAGTCCGACGGCGCGCCTGCGGAAGATCTCGCCGGTAGTGACCAACCTGGCGGCACCGACCGGCACGTGGGTCCGCATGGAGGGATCAGTCATCACCGATCAGATGAACGAGGAGGAGGCGAGCCTTCTCGCGGCCCGGCTGGGCGAAGACATCGTGTCCTACCTGCGAACGGTGTCGGCGGCGCAAATCGAGGGCGCGCGCGGGCTGCAGTATCTTCGCGAGGATCTCAACGAGCGGGCGGCGGTCCGTTCGGGCGGAAAGGTGCGCGAACTGATCATCGAAACACTGGTCATCCAATGAAGCGCTTCTGCCTCGTCCTGCTCCTGGCTCTTCTCCCCACCGCGGCAGCGGCGCAGATTCCCGATCTGTCCTCGCTGATCCCGCAAGGCGGTGGAAGCGCCAGCGGCCGGATCATCCAGCTCGTGGCGCTGCTCACAGTCCTGTCGCTGGCTCCCGGGCTTCTGATCATGGTGACGAGTTTCACCAGGTTCGTCGTCGCGCTTTCGTTTCTGCGGCAGGGACTCGGATTGCAGACGACGCCGGCAAATATCGTCATGATCAGCCTCGCGCTCTTCATGACTTTCTATGTCATGGCACCGACATTTGACCGCGCCTGGAAGGACGGCGTTCAGCCCTTGATGCAGAACGAAATTTCCGAGCAGGAAGCGTATACCCGTGTGACCGATCCGTTCCGCGATTTCATGCTGGCGCATGTCCGCGAGAAGGATTTGCAAAGCTTTGAAAGCCTGGCGGCCGAAGGCTTCAAGACGCGGCCCGACGGCCAACGGATCGATCTGCGCGTGATCATACCCGCGTTCATGATCTCCGAGCTGCGAAGGGCCTTCGAGATCGGCTTCCTGGTCATCATGCCGTTTCTCGTGATCGACATGGTTGTCGCCACGCTAACCATGTCCATGGGCATGATGATGATGCCGCCGACCGTGTTCGCGCTTCCCTTCAAGGTGCTGTTTTTCGTGCTGATCGATGGATGGAATCTTCTCGCCGTTGGCCTGGTACGATCGTTTCAGTAGAGCATGAACCGGCTTTCCCTCGCCACAAACGCAGCGTTTGCGTGGGAAGATCATGCTTAACAAAGAGATGAGATCGTGATCCGATTTCGTCCAATCGGAACATGATCTGGAGCGTTTTCGAGCGAAGCATCAAGTTTACGCAGATTGCGTAGACTTATCTGCGCAGAAAACGCGTCGAAACTAGAATATAGAGCTTCGGTTCTGATGGAATCAGAACCAGAAAATGCTCTGGCATGGGAGCCAGCACGGCATCCGGACCGCAAATCTTCGAGCTGCTGTTCAGCTCTAGGTAAGGTTCGGATGGTAGGACGAATGAACGGCAGGTTGGGTGTTCCTTCAACCCCAAAGGCATGATGCCGCCCTGCCGTACCGGTGAAAACCCGGTATGTCCCCAGATAAACACCTCACACTAAGGGACATAATCAATGTCAAGCTTGATGACGAACTCCTCCGCCATGACCGCCCTGCAGACCCTGCGGACGGTCAGCGCGGGTCTTGCGACCACCCAGAACCGCATCTCCACCGGTTACCGCGTGTCGACGGCCTCCGACAACGCCGCTTATTGGTCGATCGCCACCACCATGCGTTCGGACAATCTGGCTCTGAGCGCCGTGCAGGACGCCCTCGGCCTCGGCGCCGCGACCATCGACACGATGTATACGGGCCTGAACGGCACCGTCAGCGTCGTCTCGCAGATCAACTCGAAGCTGGTCGCCGCCCGTACGCCCGGCGTCGATCGCGCCAAGATCCAGAGCGAAATCACCGAACTGCAGAAGCAGTTGAAGAACACCGCCGACAGCGCGGTTTTCAACGGTGAAAACTGGATCTCGGTCGACTCGACCTCCGCGAGCTACAACGCCTCGAAATCCGTCGTGTCGTCGTTCTCGCGTGCCGGCGGCACGGTCAAGATCGACACGCTGTCGGTCAATCTGGACGCGATCAAGCTCTATGACGCGAACCTGGACACCACCTACGCGGCCCAGACCTTCCCGACGGGCGCAACGGCTGCCTATGACTCTGCAACCGACGCCGGTGGCAACATCGTGGTGACCGTCGGCGGCACGGCGACCAACATCGCTGTGGCGAAGAACACCTCCCTGTCGGACATCGCAGCGGCGATCAACAAGCTCGGCATCGACGGCCTGTCGGTCGGCGTCGAGGCGACTGGCGACAAGCTGGCGTTCAAGAGCCGGAACGACGCGGACATCTCGATCGACGCCAGCGTCGCCGGTCTTGGTGCCGCGGTCACGCTGACCGCGCTCGCCGCGCCCGTCGACACCAAGAAGGGCATCCTCGACCAGACCTACGACGCCTACACCGGCACGGCCTGGGAAACCTTCAGCGTCGCGACGCTGGACATCTCGAAGCTCACCGACAGCGCTGCTGACCTCAAGAAGCTCGAGACCTACATCCAGGGTACCCAGGATGCCTTCGCCAAGATCACCGACGCGGCGACCAACCTCGGTGCCATCAAGAACCGCATCGGCCTGCAGCAGGACTTCGTGAAGACCCTGACTGACTCGCTCGATCGCGGTATCGGCCAGCTCGTCGACGCCGACATGAACGCTGAATCGACCCGTCTGCAGGCCCTCCAGACCCAGCAGCAGCTCGGCATTCAGGCTCTGTCGATCGCGAACTCGGGCAGCCAGAGCATCCTGTCGCTGTTCCGCGGCTAGTAGCCTCGACCTCGTGACTACGACGGCCGCGACCGACCTGGTCGCGGCCGTTTTGCATGGTTCGCGCCGCGCAACCCTCGGACAAGCTTCACGATCGAGAATCGATTCGGAAGTATGGCAGAGGGTTTGATGGTTAACCGCGAACATGCGCAACGGCTGTGGAACAATCTGCTCGAGCTTGGCCCCAGGCGCCTCACGGTGCTCGCGCTCGTCGGCCTTGCCGTTTTTTTGGGTGTCGGCGGCGGCGCCTATTACCTGAGCCGGCCGGAATTCGATGTGCTTTACACCGGTCTTTCCCGGGAGGACGTCTCGCGCGTCGGCGCGGTGCTGCGCGACTCGAACATTGCTTTCGACGTGAATGCCACGGGCGACACCATCTTCGTGCGACCGGGGCAGACCGCCCAGGCAAGAACGTTGCTGGCGGAGAAAGGTCTGCCGAACAGCAGCAGCGGGGGCTATGAGCTCTTCGACAAGATCGGCTCCCTTGGTCTCACGTCCTTCATGCAGGAAGTCACCCGCGTCCGCGCACTCGAAGGCGAGATCGCCCGTACGATCCAGGTCCTCAAGGGCGTGAAGGCCGCGCGCGTCCACATTGTCATGCCGGCGCGTGGATCGTTCCGGCGCGAGCAGCAGCCGCCTTCGGCATCCGTTGTGATCCGGACCGATGGGGCTGCCGATGCCAAAACGGCTCGATCGGTTCGTCATCTCGTCGCCGCGGCTGTCCCCGGTATGGCGGCCGACAAGGTGACTGTCCTGGACAGCGATGGATCGCTGCTTGCATCCGACGACGAGAGCGCGGCGCCGACGAGCATGGCGAACCTGCAGCGCGTCGTCAGTCGGCTGATCCAGGAGAATGTCAGCAAGGCGCTCGCGCCCTATCTGGGGCTCGACAATTTTGAAGTCAGCGTCGCCACCCAGCTCAGCACGGACAAGCGACAGACCAACGAGACCGTCTACGATCCGGAGTCTCGCGTCCAGAGATCGGTTCGCGCCGTCCGTGAGAAGGAATCGTCGCAGAGCCTGGATCGGCAGACGCCGACGACGGTGCAGCAGAACCTGCCGGATCAGCAGATCAATGCGTCCGGCAACAAGAATACCAACGACGAGAAGCAGCGGCGCGAGGACGTTACCAACTTTGAGGTGTCGTCGAAAACGACGACGACCGTGAGCGATGGCTACGTCGTCAACAAGCTGTTCCTGGCGGTGCTGGTCAATCGTCCGCGCCTCCTGGCCAGTCTTGGCGATAAGGCCAGCGATGCGGCCGTGGAAGCAAAGGTCGCCGAGATCAGCCAGCTCGTCGCAACCGCAGCAGGTATTGACCGTCAGCGTGGAGACCAGATCCAGGTATCGGCGGTCGAGTTCATGGAAGGCGCCCGCGACTTCCCGCCGGTTCCTGCGGTCACCTTTACCGAAGTGCTGATGCGCCAGTCGGGTGCCTTCGTCAGCGCCGTCGCAATCGTCGCCGTCGCGGCAATGCTGATCTGGTTCGGCCTGCGGCCCGCGATCAACGCGATCCTCGACTCCCGCTCGACCGAGACCGCCCAGCTCGAGACGGGCGAGACCGCGGCGCTGCTCGGCGGCGAGGGCGGCTCGATGGAGCAGTTCGCGGAAGAGCCGCCAAATCTTGTCCAGGACATATCGAAAAGAGTTCTGCACGCTCCACAAAGGCGGTTGGAGCAAATCATTCAGCTCGATGAGAAGCAGGCGGCGGCGATTCTCAAGCAATGGATTAGGCAGGAGGAGTCGGCAGCATGAGTTCGGAGAAGGTAGCGCGTTTGCTGGCAAGCTTCGATCAGCCGGAGCCGCAGAAGGCTCGTAGCCGCGTCATTCCGTTTGATTACACCCAGCATTCCAGTCCCAAGGCGCCGCCTAGGCCGGCGGCCCCGCCGCCTCCGTCCGCCGAGGACGAGGCGTATGAGCGTGGAAGGTCCGGCGGCTATGCGGCGGCCTTGGCCGAGTTCGAGCAGAAGCTTGCCGACGAGAGGCAGAGGCTGAGCATGCAGCTCGCCGAGGAAAAGCACAATCTGCTGGATGAAATGGCCGCCAAGATTGCCGGCGATATCGCCGAAGCCGGCGCGCAGCTTGAAGCCAAGATCGCCGGGGTGACGGCGCGCATACTTGAGCCGTTCATTTCGAACGCGGTGCAGAAGCAGGCGGTTAACACCTTCGTCGAGCAGCTCGCGTCGGTCGCCTCCGACGTTCGCCGGCCGGCTTTGCGGGTCACATGCCCGCCTGAACTGGTCGAGGTGCTGCGCGGCAAGCTTGCGGCGCGCGCGATTGCGGTGGAGCTTCGGGCCGCTCCGGTGGCGGAGGCTTCCGTCACCGTCGATCAGATCTTCCTTGAAACCCAGATCAAGCTCTGGGCGGAGCGATTGAAGTTCGCGATCCTGAACTGACATGGCCGACCAAGAGAGGGCAGAGCTGATCATCGTTCGACGCCGGGGCAGTCTCGACGGCGAAGAATCGCACAGCAGTGTCTGGAAAATCGCCTATGCCGATTTCATGACGGCGATGATGGCGTTCTTCCTGGTGATGTGGCTCATCAGCGCCACCAACCAGGAAACGCGCGAAAGCGTCGCCAACTACTTCAATCCGATCAAGCTGACGGACTCGACCCCTGACCGCAAGGGTATCAACGATGCCCGGCGCGTCGATCCCGGCAAGGCCGAGGAGGAAGACAGCCTGCGGCCGAAACCCGAGCCGGGCAAGTCGACGCAATATTCGCAGCGCCAGGAGCAGGCGCAGCAGGCGTCGCCGCCGCGTTCTGGTGAAGCGGCGCTGTTCCGCGATCCTTACGCGGTGCTGTCGGAAATTGCCGGCGGCCCGCCGCGGATCGCGGAACTGGGCACTGCGCTGGATTCGACCCGCAAAGAGGGGTGGAAGGGCGGCGAGGCGTTCAAAGACCCGTTTGATCCTGTCTACTGGCCCATGGGGTCGTCGGCGCCGCTGGAAAAGAAGGGGTCAGGCAGCAAGGAGCTTGGCAATCTGCCGTTCGACAGTGACACCACGGCGCTCAGTGAAGGAAAAGGTCCGCGCCCGTCGGAAGGAAAGCCGGACGCCACAGCGGCTCCCATTCAGGGATCGGATTCAGCCAAGGGATCCCCGGCGCCGACCGAAAAACAGGATATGGCAAAGGCCATTGGCCTGTTCGCCGACGATGACTCCATGAACGATCCGGCCGCCAATCGCTCATCGCGGGCGCAAGGAGAGAAGGGCTCGACTTCGCCCGCAGGAGACAAGGGCGCGACCGCTCCTCCAGGAGATAAAGGCTCAGCCACTCCGCAAGCCGAAAGCAAGTCTGTGCAGAGCGAGGCGGCCAAATTGCAGGCTGCCATCTCCGCCGCTCTTGCGCCGCTCGGATCGGCGCGTCCTGTTGCCGAGGTCCGCGAGAGCAATGAGGGCCTCCTCATCAGCCTCACCGACGATGTCAATTACGGCATGTTCGCCACCGGCTCGGCCGAACCAACCGCCGGCCTCGTGCGGGCCCTCGACAAGATCACGCCCTTGATATCGCAAAGCCAGGGTCCGGTGATTGTACGCGGCCATACCGATAACCGCCCCTATCGATCGTCGGAATACGATAATTGGAGATTGTCGACCGCGCGCGCTCACATGGCTTATCACATGCTGATACGCGGCGGACTCGATGCCCGGCGCGTCGACCATATCGAAGGTTTTGCCGATCGCCGGCCGAAAAATCTGAACGATCCGTCGGCCGCCGAGAACCGGCGCATCGAGCTCTTGATTCGCGCTCCTTTGCCATGAACCGCATGGGAACCATCGCCGTCGCGCTGGTCGTTCTGGTCGGCGCAGCCCGAGCGGAAGAGGCTGAAGCGCCGCCGCGCGAACCCTATCAGCTGATCCGGACGCTCCACGCTTTGCAGGATGACATCGCGCGCGGAAGCCTGGAGGCGCATAATGCGCAGCCGGCCCTGCTCAAGCGACTGGGCGAGGAGTTTCAGAAAGTTGATCCGTCCGTCTGGAAGGAGCCGAGAAACTCGCGCGCCGTGGTGACCTTCCTGCTGAGCGGAGGATCGCCCCAGGTGGTCGATGGGCTGCGTTCCCGGAAACTGCTCGTTCTCGATGAGGCGATCCTGGATGGCGCGATCGCCTATGTGGAAGGTCGGGCGGAGGACGCCAAGGCACGGCTTGGGAACATACATGCGCGCGACTTGCCGCCGACCATCGCGGCCGAAATTGCGCTGGTGCAGTCCGCGCTCGTGGCGCAGGCCGACCCGAAAGCCGCGATCGAACGGCTCGATGACGCGAGACTGCTGATGCCTGGAACGCTGGTCGAGGAGGCCGCGCTGCGCCGCGAGATCTTCGTCGCCGGCCAAGTTGACGATTTCGACAAGTTCGAAGCGCTGGCTCAGAGATATTTCCGACGTTTCCGGCATTCGATCTATGCGGGGAATTTTCGACAACGCCTCGCAGTCGCCGTCGCGCGCTTCAGCTTCGTGCAGCAATCGGATCGGTTTCCCCGGCTCGTCGCCTTGCTCGATCAACTCGACGACGCCGGTCAGCGCGCCTTGTATCTGCTGATCGCGCGCACCGCGCTGGTGCGCGGCAAAATCGAAATGGCGGATTTGGCGGCAGAGCGCGTGCTGGGGCTTACGGACGAGGGGAGTTCCGAGCGCGAGCGTGCGCGCTTTTATCGCGCGGCCGCGCGCGTGGTGACAAACGCGCATGACCAAGCGCTTTTGGATCTGCAGAAGATCGAGGTTGGCCGGCTTCCCGAACGAGATGCCGAGTTGCTGAAGGCAGTGCTCGCGGTTGGACGCAATGTCAAAAAGGCGCTCCCCGCAGCGCCGGCACAACAGGACCAGCCAGGCGAGGCGCAGACGTCGATGCGCCCGCGGATCGACTTCGGCCGCTCGCTTGCGGCCGTCAATCGGGCGCAAGTCCTTCTCGACGAATCGAAAGAGCAATTGAAGGAGCGAGCTCGATGAACAAGACCGACCCTTTGATGGCAATGATCCGCCAGCTCACCGGTGGCAAGGCGGCTTCGCGCCTCACTCCCCAGAACGCGATGCTCGCCAAGGACCACAAGGGGAAGGCCGAGGACAGCAAGGGTGACGCCGGGCATTTCCGTGAGCAGCTCCGAGTGATCGCGCAGGGAGCGAAGCAAAAGCCGCTCGATATCAAGCCGCAGCTCGACGCCAAGAGTGTCGATATGGAGCCGGCGCAGGATCCTGAGCCGTCCAATCCCCTCGCTGAAGTGCTGGACCATGTTGCCGGTCGGCCCAAGGATCGGACCCGCCAGCAGCCGCGTGAGACGTCCTCGCACCAACCGGGCGGAGAAATCACCGCGCTTGCTCCGGAATGGCGCACGCCCGAGGCCGCACTCAGTTCCATGATTTCCAGGCTCGATCAGCCACTCTCTCCGCGGGATGATGGCGATGCTGCGCTCCCAGCCCGCTCGCAAGCCCGGGTCGAGCACCAAGCGGACCTGCTCAGGCCGGGTGAGCCAAAATCTCCGAAGGTCGATGTCCCCGAGCAGCGCTTTGCATCATCGGTCAGTGCAATTGAGACGCGGACCCTGCCGACAGTGAAGGTCGCGGTGCGCGAACAGGAGACGCATTTCCAGCCCGTCGGCCAGCCGACGCTACTGCAGAAGATCGTCGATCGCATCGCTCCTGATCTGGCAACGGCGCAGGCCCCAGCCCCCACGACTGCGCCCGATTTCACACCTCCGGACATGCGTCGGGGGCCGGATGCGCCGATCAGGATGCTGACGCTGCAGCTCGATCCGCCCAGCATGGGTACGGTGACGGTGAGGATGCGCCTGGCCGGCGATGCCGTCGAGGTCAGGCTGCTGGCGGATCAGCCAGAGACAACGGAGCTGCTGCGCAAGGATCGCGGCGTTCTGACGGATGCGATGCGGTCCGCCGGCTATACGTTCGAAATTGCCTCGATTGACCATAGCAGTGCGCGCCATCCGACGTCGAGCGGCGGCCAATCGCACGCGCAATCGGACCAGCAATCGTCGCAGCAGCAGCCCCAGGGCGGATCGCAGTTCAACAACGGCGCCTCGGAGCGTCAGTCGAGCGATGCGCAAGCCGGGACGCGTCACAACAGGCAGCAGGGCCATGACCAGTTCATCACGCCAACCGAGCGTCGCCAGGATGAAGAGGTTGCGGTCGATCGCAATGGCGGTGCTGTCTATCTGTAGCCTGTCCACCCTCGCACGTGCCGACGGGCTCTGCGAGCGTGAGATGGCGCGTGCGGCACGTGCTCACGGCGTGCCGCTCGGGGTATTGTATGCAGTGGGCCTGAGCGAGACGGGACGCAAAGGCGTCCTGCACCCTTACGCGCTCAATATCGACGGCAGGACAGCCATGGCCAGCGACCTCCGGGATGCCGTTGCCCAGTTCCGCGAGGCCAAGAGCAAGGGCGCCAAGCTGGTCGATCTCGGTTGCATGCAGATCAACCATCACTATCACGGGCGCGAGTTCGCCAGCGTCGAGGCGATGTTCGATCCGGTGAAGAACGTCGACTATGCGGCGCGCTTTCTCAAGGAATTGCGCGCGCGGGAGGGGAGCTGGACCATGGCGGTCGCCCGCTACAACGCAGGTCCAAACAATACGGTCGCGCAACGGCGCTACATTTGCAGCGTGATCGGAAGCCTGGTGGCGAGCGGCTTTGGAGCGTGGACGACCGGCGCGCGCGCATACTGCGGCGAGCGCACGACCTGAGCTAGAGGAATGCGCTGCAGACAGCCTCACACAAGCAAGACCGCCTTTAATGGCATTCACTCAGAATGGAGATGATTGATGAGTCTGTATGGTGTTATGCGCACCGGTGGCTCCGGCATGAATGCGCAGTCCAACAAGCTGTCGACGGTTGCCGACAACATCGCGAACGTCAACACCACAGGCTACAAGCGTGCCGCCACCGAATTCTCTTCGCTCATTCTGAGGAGCGGGTCCGGCAACTACAATTCCGGCAGCGTCGAGACGAATGTCCGCTATGCCATCTCCGATCCCGGAGCTCCGCAGTACACGACATCAGCCACGGATATGATGATCCAGGGCAACGGATTCTTTGTCGTGACCGACGCTGGGGGCACGCCGTTCCTGACCCGCGCTGGTTCCTTCGTGCCGGATGGCGAAGGCAATCTGGTCAACGCGGCGGGCTTCTATTTGATGGGCTATAACGTCAAGAACGGTCCGCCCAACGTTGTCGCCAATGGTCTGACCGGCCTGGACGTCGTCAACATCGCGCAAAGGTCGCTTCAGGGTAATCCTTCGACGAGGGCGACACTGGAGAGTGCCAATCTCGACGCCAACGCAGCCACTACCGCGGGTCCGCCCGCCTATACGTCCAAGACCTCGATCGTCACCTACGACAATATCGGGAACAAGGTGACCCTCGACGTCTACATGTTCAAGACGGCGGCCAACACCTGGGACGTGCAGGTGTACGACAATGCTGCATCGACGGCCGGCGGTTTCCCCTATTCAAGCGGGCCGCTGGATTCCGATACGTTTACCTTCGACGTCAGCGCGACCGGAAAAGGCAAGCTGGATGCGGCCAGCCCCACCACTCTCACGTTTACAATCCCGGGCGGCTCGCCGTTCACGCTCGATCTTTCGGCGATGACGCAGGTCGCCAAGGAGTTCGCCTTCAAGCCGAGCGTCAACGGCAACGCTCCGAGCTCGATCGACAAGGTGGAAGTCGATACCGACGGCACACTGTATTCGATCTATACCGACGGGACGCGGCTCGCCACCTATAAGATTCCGCTTGCGACGGTGCCGAGCCCGGACAATCTCATGCCGGAGGCCGGCAACGTCTACTCCGTCGGGATCGACTCCGGCAACGTGCAACTCGACTTCGCCGGGCGGAGCGGCCTGGGCACCGTCAAGTCGGAGGCGCTCGAGCAGTCCAACGTCGATCTTGCGGCCGAGCTGACATCGATGATCGAGTCGCAGCGCGGCTATACCGCCAACTCAAAGGTCTTCCAGACCGGTGCCGATCTGCTCGACGTGCTGGTCAATCTGAAGCGCTAAGCGGCGTCAGCGTATCATCGGGACGGGGGGTCTCATGTCACTCACGGTCGCACTCAGCTCGGCGCGCACGTCGCTCATGACGACCAGCGCGCAGGCTTCCGTGATATCGCGCAATATCGCCGGTTCCATGCAGGACGGCTATTCGCGAAAGAATGTGCTGGTCGCGTCGCTGCCGGGAAACGGGGTCTATGTTGCCGGCATCCAGCGCGCCACCAGTCAGGGGCTGTTCTACAATGTGCTGAAGGCGGCCTCTTCCACCGCCAAGCAGGATTCGATCTATAACGGCCTGCAGAAGATCGCGGCGACAACAGTTGACGACCCGCAGCAGGACCAGTCGCCGGCCGCTCAACTTGCCAAGCTGAAGAGCGCCCTGCAGCAATATGCGACGGCGCCGGACAATATCACGCTCGCGCAAGCGGCGGTAACGGCGGCCAAGGGCGTCGCCTCGGCACTCAATGACGCGACGAAGACGGTTCAGTCGGTGCGCGCCGATGCCGATGCCGACATGGTGACATCGGTCTCGACCATCAACCAGCTGCTGGCCCAGTTCGAGACGGTCAATACATCGATCGTCAAGGGGACCATCACCGGAAGCGATGTCACAGACTACCTCGATATGCGGGACAACATCCTGTCCAAGCTCTCGCAAGAGGTCGGCATAACGGTCGCGACCCGTGCCAACAACGATATGGTCATCTACACGGATTCGGGCGTTACGCTGTTCGAGACCAAGGCGCGATCGGTCACGCTTGCCCCGACCAATGCTTACACCGCCGGCACCACCGGAAATGCGGTCTATATTGACGGCGTGCCCGTCACCGGCGCGTCTGCCGTGATGCCGGTCCATGGCGGAAAGCTCGCGGGCCTTGCTACGCTCCGCGACGATTCCACGGTCACCTATCAAAACCAGCTCGACGAAATCGCGCGCGGCCTGATCGAGACGTTCAGGGAGAGCGACCAGACCGCAGCGGCACTGCCCGACGTGCCCGGCCTTTTCACCTATCCGGGCGCGCCGGCCATACCGCCGGCGGGTGTGATATCCTCGGGGCTTGCTGGCACCATCTTCGTCAACCCGTCGGTCGATCAGGGCGCCGGCGGCAATCCGCTGCTGCTGAGGGACGGTGCGATCTCTGGCAACGTGGCTTATCGCTACAACACGAGCGGCGCCGCCGGTTTCTCGACTCGGGTGCAGCAGCTTGTGGACGGGATCGCGGCAAACCGTCCGTTTAATCCGGCGGCTCTCGGGAAGCCGAATGCGAGCTTGATCGACTTCGCCGGCTCGTCGGTGAGTTGGCTGGAAGCCCAGCGCAAGAGCACGAACGATGAAGCGACCTACAGTCAAACGCTGCTTGAGCGCAGCGCGGAAGCGCTGTCCAACGTCAGCGGCGTCAATATGGACGACGAAATGTCGTTCATGTTGCAGGTCGAGCGGACATTTTCTGCGTCGTCGAAGCTGATCGCGACGATCGACGAGATGTTGAAAGACCTTCTCGCGGCGGTGAGGTAACGGTATGGCTACGACGTTCATTTCCTCCAACTCGATCTCGACCACGTTGCGCATCGCGGCCATGAAGAGCCAGACCGCAATCGCACAAGCGACAAAAGAGGCGACGACCGGTCGATTCGCCGATGTCGGCCGCGAGCTCGGCGCTCTCACCGGTCTTGATGTGACGCTCAGGGCAGAGTTGCTCGATCTCGACAAGCTGGTGGACACCAACGCTCTTGTCGCCGGACGGCTCGACATATCGCAGCAGCGAGTGGGCGAGTTGATCAGCACCGCGCAATCCTTCCAGAAGGACCTGTTTGCAGCGCGCAATTCTGCCAATGGCGGCAACGTCATCCTGACGCCGTCGCGCGCCAACCTCGACGCCCTGATAGGGGCGTTGAATGTCACAACGGATGGCCAATATCTGTTCGGCGGCATCAATACCGGCGTGCAACCGATCACCGGCTACGCGGCCGGCTCGACCAACAAGAATGCCGTCGATGCCGCGTTCCTGGCAAATTTCGGTTTCACGCAAAGCGATCCGGCGGTCTCGAGCATCAGCGCCGCAGCGATGCAGAACTTCCTGGATACCACGTTCAAGGCGCAGTTCGACGATCCGGCCTGGGGGGCAAACTGGTCGTCCGCTTCCGATCAGGTGATGCGGAGCCGCATCTCGACGACCGAAACCATCGACTCGTCAGCCAGCGCCAACGAGCCCGCATTTCGCAAGCTGGCGATGGCCTATACGATGCTGAGCGACCTCGGCACGCAGAACCTCAACCAGAACGCGTTCCAGGTGGTGATCGACAAGGCGACCGAAATTATCGGTGCTGCGATCAACGACCTGGCCGGTGTCGGCGCCAAACTGGGAACTGCCCAGGAGCAGACGACCAACGCCACGAGCCGCCTGAAGATCCAGACCGATCTGATCACCAAGCAGGTCACGGCGATGGAGGAGGTCGATACGGCTGAGGCATCTGTTCGCGTCACGAACCTGAAAAACCAGTTGGACATGTCGCTGGCGCTCACGTCTCGCATTCAGCAGCTCAGCATCCTCAACTATCTCTGATCTGCGATCCCGTCAGTAACCAGCCGGCTGCGAGTTAGATGACATTATCCAGTTACGACGCGGTAATCGAGGACTCTGGGCGTGAGGCGCGCTCCCGCGAACAACGGGCCCTGAGCCACGGGATCGATCTGCTGAGGCGTCTGCAAGGCGGCGATCTTGCACCCCCGGAGGATGCCGAGGCGCTGTTGTTCATTCGAAGGCTCTGGGCGTTCTTCGTGGAGGACCTTTCGAACGCCCGCAATGGGCTTCCGGAAAAGTTGCGCGCCGAGCTTATCTCGATCGGCCTGTGGATCATCAGGGAAGCAGATAGAATTCGGCAGGAAGAATCCTGCGACGTCGCGGAGCTTGTCGAGATCAACGTCATTATTCGAGACGCGCTCGCATGAAGAAGCCGATCTGTATTTCGCTGCGCGGCGGCGAGCGGATCTATATCAATGGCGCGGTGTTGAGGGTCGATCGCAAGGTGACCCTTGAACTGATCAATGACGTGACTTTTCTGCTCGAGAGCCAGGTCATGCAGGTCACGGACGCGACGACACCGTTGCGCCAGCTCTATTTCGTCGTCCAGCTCATGCTCATGAGCCCGCACGACGTCGAAGAGGCGAAAGCGGTCTATCGGCTGCAGCGGTCCGGGCTGCTCGCAGCCACCGAAAACACAGAGATCCTGGACGGCCTGCAGCAGATCGAGAAGCTGGTCGAATCGAAACGATACTATGAGGCTTTGCGCAGGATTCGCGCTCTGTTCGAGATCGAACAGCTGATCCTGGCTGGCGGCGACCTGCCACGGCCCGTCGAAGTCGCGTAAGACATCAGGAGGACGATATGAACGTTGACGGCGTGGGTTCTGCAAACTCGGCGGCGAACAAGAAATCGGAATCTTCGTCCGCGCCGGCGACGGTGGATTACAATCAGTTCTTGCAGCTACTGGTCGCGCAGTTGAAGAACCAGGACCCGACCAGTCCGACGGACACGTCGCAGTACGTGGGTCAGTTGGCGCAGCTATCCGCCACCGAACAGGCGATACAGACGAATGCCAAGCTCGACACGCTGCTTTCCTCCAGCGCATTGGCCCAGGCCGAAAGCCTGGTCGGACGCACGGTGTCATTCACCAGCTCCGAAGGCGAGGCTATCAAAGGCAAGATCATGTCTGTGCGAATCATCCAGGGCGGAGCCGTCGCGACACTCGAGAACGGTGTCGACGTGCAGCTTGGGCCGGGCCTGACGATCAGCTAAGCGATGAACGAACGCGACGCTCTCGACATCGTCCAGCAGGCGATCTGGACCATCATCGTGGTCTCTGGCCCCGCGGTCGGGGCCGCGATGATCGTCGGTATCCTGATTGCTCTGCTGCAGGCACTGACCCAGGTGCAAGAGATGACGTTGACCTTTATCCCCAAGATGGTGGTCATGCTGATCGTGGTCGCCGTCTCCGGCTCGTTCATCGGCGCGCACATTTATGCCTTTACCGAACTGCTCTACTCGCGGATCGAGCACGGATTCTGAAGCGGGACGCTGCGGCCAACACCTTCGCGCAAGCTAGGCGCTGCAAGGTGCCGATATGATGGTGTCCCAGGAATCTCCATGGCCCAAGCACTAAGCCCAGCTCTGCCGAGCGAGCGTCGGATAGGTGCCGACGTTGCTTTTGCGGTCGGCATCGTCGCCATCCTGACGATGCTGGTCCTGCCGGTTCCATCGGTCCTGATCGATGTCGGTCTCGCCTTCTCGATCGCGCTTTCGGCGCTGATCCTGATGGTGGCGCTGTGGATTCAGCGCCCGCTGGATTTTTCGGCCTTCCCGACGGTGCTCCTGATTGCAACCATTCTTCGCCTCGCGCTGAACGTGGCGACGACCCGGGTGATCCTGTCGCGCGGGGCCGAGGGAGAGCACGCGGCCGGTTATGTGGTGGCCGGTTTCTCGAAGTTCGTGATGGGCGGCGACTTTGTCATCGGGCTGATCATCTTCGCTATTCTTGTCACGGTCAATTTCGTCGTCATCACCAAGGGCGCCACGCGTATCGCGGAGGTCGGCGCGCGCTTCACGCTCGATGCGATCCCGGGCAAGCAAATGGCGATCGATGCGGATCTGTCCGCGGGGCTGATCGACGACAAGGAAGCGCAGCGTCGGCGCAGGGAGCTGGAGGAGGAAAGTGCCTTCTTCGGCGCAATGGACGGCGCCTCGAAATTCGTGCGCGGGGATGCCATCGCCGGGCTGATCATCACCGCGATCAACATATTCGGCGGCATCGTCATCGGCGTGGTTCACCATGGCCTCCCGCTGGCGCGGGCAGCAGATATTTTCACGAAGCTTTCTGTCGGTGACGGTCTGGTCTCGCAGATCCCGGCCCTTATCGTTTCCCTTTCGGCAGGCCTGCTCGTTTCGAAAGGCGGCACGAGGGGGTCGGCCGAAGAGACGGTGCTCAGGCAGCTCGGCGGATATCCGCGCGCGCAGTCGGTGGCCGCGCTCATGATGTTCGTTCTTGGAATGCTGCCGGGCCTGCCGCTGCTGCCTTTTGCATTCCTGGGTGGCGTGATGGCGTTCATGAGCTACGCGCTTCCCCGCCGGCAGGCGGCAAGACGGCAGCAGGAGGAGGCGTTTGCGGCGCAGGAGCGCGAACGATCGCAGGCCGATTCGAAAGAATCGATCAAGGAATATCTGAAGACGGCAGACGTCGAGCTCTGCGTGGGCAGCCAGCTAGCGGTTCAAATGCTGCATGCGCACGGGGAACTTTCGCATCGTGTCAGCAAGATACGGCGCCGCTTTGCGACCCAATACGGGTTTGTGATTCCCGAGATCAAATTGACGGACGACATGTCCGTCGGACCGAAGAGCTACCGCATCAAGATACATGGCACTATCGTGGCGCAGCATGAGCTTCGCATCGGCGAGGTTCTGGTGCTCTTCGATGGTGTTCGCAAGCCGGACGTGCCGGGCGACGAGACGGTGGAGCCGGCCTTCGGCATGAAGGCGATGTGGATACCCGAGACGTTCCTCGAAGAGGTCAGACGGGATGGCTTCAAGGTTGCGGACAACATTTCCGTCCTTCTCACCCATTTGAGCGAAATCATCCGCGGCAATCTCGCGCAGCTTCTTTCCTACAAGGACATGCGGGCCCTGCTGGATCGGCTCGACCCCGAGTACAAGCGGCTCATTGAGGATATCTGTCCGTCGCAAATTTCCTATTCGGGCCTGCAGGCGGTCCTCAAGCTGCTGCTTGCCGAGCGCATCTCGATCAGGAACCTGCATCTGATTCTCGAAGCCGTTGCGGAAATCGCGCCTTTCATCCGCCGCGCCGAACCTATCGCGGAGCACGTTCGCATGCGCATCGCGCAGCAGATCTGCGGTGACTTCGCCGACAACGGGGTGCTCAAAGTGCTGCGGCTCGGAAATCGCTGGGATCTCGCATTCCATCAAAGCCTCAAACGCGATGCCAAGGGCGAGATCGTGGAATTCGACGCCGATCCTCGCCTGGTCGAGCAGTTCGCGGCGGACGTTACGACGGCGGTTCGAAAGGCAATGGGGCAGGGCGAAAGCGTCGTGCTCGTCGCGCCCCCGGAAGTTCGTCCATATGTTCGCATGATCACGGAGCGGGTGTTCCCGACCCTGCCTGTGTTGTCGCACGTCGAGATCGCGCGCGGTGTCGAGGTGAAGTCGCTCGGAGCAATTTCTTGATCGCGAGCGCATCAGGCTCCGTGCTGGCCACATTTCTGATCTTCTGCCGGGTCGGCACATGCTTGATGATCGCGCCGGGATTTTCGCGTTCCAACATTCCGGTGCAGGTCCGGCTGTTCATGGCCATCAACGTCACGCTGATGCTGGCGCCCTTGCTGGAGGCGAGCGTACGCCCTGTCGTGGAGACAGCCGCGATGGCGGCCATCGTCCGTGCGATCATGTCGGAGTTGGTGATCGGCCTCCTGATCGGCCTGACCGCCGCGGTGTTCTTTTTCGCCCTGGAAACAATGGTGACGATGGCCGCATCCGCGATTGGGCTCAGCGGAATACCCGGAACGTTGGAAGACGGTCAACAGATGCCGGCCCTCGTGCCATTCATCACATTGCCGGCGATCGTCCTGTTCTTCATGACCGGTCAACATTGGGAGCTGCTCCGCGGTCTCATTAACTCCTATCGAATCTGGACGCCGGCGGTCGGCATCAGCGGCGAGACCGGGCTCTCCGAGCTCACCGATCATCTTTCACAAGCGTTCGTCCTGGCACTCAGGGTGGCCAGCCCGTTCATCGTTTACGGCGTCATTGTCAACCTCGCGCTCGGGCTCGCCAACAAGCTGACGCCAAGCATTCCCGTCTATTTTATTTCGCTGCCTTTCGTGGTCTTCGGCGGCCTCATGCTGGTCTATCTGACCAGTCGCGAACTCGTGCTGCAGTTCACAATCGCATTTTCATCGTGGCTGGCCGGTTGATCGACGCATGAAATCAAGAGATCGCAAAATCCGTCGCATCGCCGCTGTCCAGGCGAAGATGCACCGTCTCGCGCAATGGGAACTCATAGAGTGCCAGGCGAAGGAGCAGGAACTGCAGGAGCGGCAGCGTCGGATCATCGAGGGGTTCAACGAGGCGATCGGAGTGACGCCGTTGGCGGCGCAAAACGCGGGTCAGAATCTGAGGACCGCGAGCGTTGAACAAGGAGTGGTGGCCAAGGCGAAGGAGCGTATCACCTCGCACGCGATGACCGAAGCCCGCAAACTGAAGCAGGTGCTCCGAATGGCTGAAACGGTCGCGCGGCAGGCATTTCGACAGCGGGAACAGCGCGTCCTTGAGGAAGTAACTGAAACAGCGGCGAAACGGCCGGCCGAGAAAATGCAGGCCAATGAAACCAGTTTGGATCGCTAGAGCATGATCCGGAAAAGTGGAAACCGGTTGTCCCTCGCGACAAACGCGAAGCGTTTGCGTGGGAGGATCATGCTCAAACGAAGAGATGAGGTCATGATCCGATTCCCTTTAATCGGATCATGATCAAGGAGAGGCACAGCATGACGGTCAGCCCCGTACCGGATCTTATCCTGGATGTGATGGAGGCCGCAGATCCGGTCTCCCAGCGCATGGCCACTGGCAAGCTTGAGCGCGCCTCGTCCGCAGGCGAAGACTTCGCCGCGGCGATGGACCGGAAGATCGAGACAGGTGCGCTGGAACGACCCACGGTGTCTGAGCAAGGCACGAGCGCTTTGCGCGGCGCCGCGATCGACGGCAGCGGGCACGCCACGATCATCAGGAAGGCAGATACCGATCGCGGCGTCTTTCGGAAGTTCGAAGCGTTCGTCCTGCAAACGTTCGTCGAGTCGATGCTGCCGCAGAACGCGAGCGAGATTTTCGGCAAGGGAACCGCCGGCACGATCTGGCGGTCGATGCTGGCTGAACAGATCAGCAATGAGATGGCCAAGGGTGAAGGAATCGGAATTGCCAAGCAGCTCGCGAAATCGCGCTCCGTTGCCAATTCCGCGACTGGTAACGGCTAATTTGCAGCAAGATGAGCGCAACGATGAATCAGAATGACGAGCAGCAACAAACGCTTGAAATCCTCGAGGCACAGGCGACGATTGTTTCCGAGGGAGGCGGTCTGCCGGCGCTGTCACAACAAGCCTTGCCCGAGCTGACGGATGCGCAGGATATCGCGGCTCAATGGCTGGGAACCAACTCGAACGCGTTGAATGCGATCGAGCGGCTCACGGCGACCATTGAAGAGGAAACGGACAAACTCGAGAACCGGACGCAAGTCGATTTTGATTCCTTTAGTCAGCGCAAGAATCGTGGCCTGCTTGAACTGACGAGGGCCATGCGCGTGACACAGGGGATCGAGTTCGACCCTCGTGTGGTCGCGCACCTGACGCGCCTGCGGGCGAGCCTCGTCAGAAATCAGGCCGCACTACAAATGCATCTCGATGCCGTTCGCGAAGTCTCAGCGATCATCGCGAAGTCGATCCAGGAAGTTGAATCGGATGGCACATACTCATTGATGGGGCCGGGCGGATGCAAATAGTCAGGCTGCTCGTGGCGGGCGTCTGGGCCTGCATCGTCACCGTCGGCGCAAGCCTGGCTCTGTCTTACTGGAAGGAAGGACATGCCGCGCCTGCGGCCAAGCAGGACTACGCGGGCGGCCTCGCCTACGAGAAGACGAGGGTGATCAACGTGCCGATGATCGCTGATGGCAGCGTCCAGGGCTACATCGTTGCACAGTTCGTCTTCACGGCGGATTCAACAGTGCTTCGTCAGCTTCCGGTGCCGCCGGAAGCTTTCGTCGTGGACGAGGCATTTCGGAAAATCTATTCCGACGAGAATCTCGACTTCAAGAACCTTTCTCGATTCGATCTCGCCCACTTTTCACGTACGGTCAGAGAGCACGTCAACAAGCGCCTTCAGGCTGACGTCTTGCAGGACGTGCTCGTTCAGGACTTCAATTATGTTTCGAAGGATCAAATTCGTCGTTAGACCGCTTTCGCAAGTCGTCGAGCCGATATCCCATATAGCGCTTTGACTCGATCGGATCGTAGCCGAGATGGTTGCGGAGCTTCTTGCGAAGCTTGCTCACGTGCCCCTCGATCACGTTTTCGTCGAAGCTCGAGTCGAAAAGACCGTAGGTCGCATTGAAGAGCTGGGTCTTTGTCAGCCACTTTCCCTGGTGCGCGACCAGATGCTCGAGAATGCGCAGCTCGCGACGCGGCAGGGCCAGCGTTCTGCCGCCGATTTCCGGATCCCGGCCGTCAAGAAAAACGCGGATCAGGCTGGTTGGCGTTTCGGCTGATTGACCGACGGTTCGTCGGCGGATGACGGCCGTGCGAACCAGGATCTCGCGAACATGGATCGGAATATGGACGACGTCGTCGACGCCGGCTTCGAACAGCTCGATCGTGTCCCGGAGCTGCTTCAGGTTGTTCAGGGCGATGATCGGCGCGTGAGACTTGTTGCGGATGCTCTTGGGAATGCTCGTTCGATCCGAGCAGTCCCCCAGGATAAACGCCCCGATTGCCATTACGTCATTGCCTACGGCGGATTGTAGCCATTCGCGAAAATCTTTCGATGAGAAGCCGATCGAAACGACGCCTTCGCGATCGAATCCAGCCGCATAGCCCCGTGTAACGGTCTCCCGATCATCGATGACGATGAACATGTGGATGCCCCTGTTTGCCCTAGATAGTTGTTGTGGAGTCGAGCAGGCGTGCTCGCTCCGCTTGGTTACGCAACACAACAGGTACTGACCCGATACAAGTTACTGAGACCGAAGCACGCGCGTCTGGTTTGCTCGAAAGCTTGATCAGGCGCGGGTGATGCCGCCGTTTGAGGCGACGAGGAACGTTGCCGTGGTGGTGATGCTGCCCGGCAATCTTTTTGGGTTCCTCAGCACTGTTCGTGCAATTGCAGTCTGGTCTCGATACAACCGATCGAAATTGCGGCGAGAAGCGAACAGCGTCTTGTTGTTGAAGGTCACATCAAGAAGGAACATCAGCTCGCGCACTGTCGAATCGGATCACGTCCATTACGTCGAAGTGGAGTATGATCGTCAAGCAATTGAACTAGGCATCTACTGCGAGACAACTCGTCAGCGAGTAGATGTTGCTTTATTGAAACGCTTACTCAACCCATTTGCTCGGAATACTTGGCAATGTGCTCCTCTAAGTTGAAACAAAGGAGGAGAATTTTTCTGCCAAGAGCGACGATCGTCGTCATGAAACCGTCGTGCAACATATTTGTGTTTCGATGAGGTTATTTGTTCCGCGCGCGCTAGGCGGACTTTTCATCAATTGGCATCTCCGCGGCGTCAAAACGCTGCGAAAACGCTTCGATAAGCATCGATCACTCGTAGCCGTGGAGTTGAAGTGGTGTCGCCAACACGAGATCATCGTGTGGCGCGACGCGAGATCATCGCTCGATGTGATGAACCCCTGATTTTGGTGAGCGTCAAAACGTCGCATAGGTTCGATAGAGGCGCTGCTATTCGTCGTGCGTCGCATCAACAGGCGCGTATCTGACGACCGACATGCAGATCGAGGCGCGAGTGCAGTCCGCGGAAAGTGAAACATGTGGTGCTCGCGTTGCTGTGCGTGGCATGCCCACAATGCGCGCTAGCGGTCACATGGAACTCAATGCGCGCCAGCGGTCATAGGGGCGCCGCGGTGCATGCTATCGGGCCATATGGAACAATGCACGCTTGCGTGCATATCTGGCGAATTGACCGCATCACACGATCAGTCGTGCAGTGGCAACATCAACGCGCGGAAGCAACAATGCCCTTGCTGGTCAATACTTGCCAGCCACCGTTCTCGTTTTTGATTTCCTCGATGCGACCCAGGCTCGGCACCTCCTGGCCCCGAGTAACCTCGATCACACCTGCTGGTCCTTCAAGTATGGCAACGCCCTCATAAGCGCGCCGCACGCGCCAACCCGGGATGATCTCTCGTCGGGCCGTGGTTTGCCGCGGCTGCGCCTGAATGGTGCCAGTGACGTCGGAGGATGAAGCTGCCGCTACGGTTCGTGCAACCTGCGGCTTTGCTTCGACCATGCGTTCGACCTTGGTGGCCGATATCGATTGATCTCTTTTGACGCGCTCGACGCTTTGGACCAGTCGGCCATACCGGTCGCTCGCGGCTCGGTTTGCGGCGTCGAATGCGGTGCGGTTCGCCGCGACATCGCTTGATAGGCTCGCAACGTTGCGGCGCAGTTGCGA
This sequence comes from Bradyrhizobium sp. Leo78, assembly GCF_059512425.1. NCBI lineage: Bacteria > Pseudomonadati > Pseudomonadota > Alphaproteobacteria > Hyphomicrobiales > Nitrobacteraceae > Bradyrhizobium > Bradyrhizobium sp. Leo78. The sequence continues at coordinate 206,570 of NZ_JCAMOT010000004.1, read as the reverse complement.
CATCGCCTCACGGAGGTTGCGAAGCTCGGCATCCGATGCTGCGGTAATCGCAATGGGCCGCAGGACCAGGTAGGCGACGCCGCCTATCGAGATGAGAGAGGAGATCGCGACGATCACTGCAAGAGTGACGAACGGCGCCATCCATGTCCGTGGCTGCGGCTTCTTGACGACGAGCGTGGCGGCCGGGATCGGCGTACGCGCCTTGGGCCTGACAGGCTCAGGCCGCGGCATTGTGCGGGTGCGCTTCATGGTGGCGAGCGCCTCCTGGGCGAGCAGCTCGTCAACCGTAGCTGCGGCCGGACGAGAGGCGGTGGCCTTCGCCTTATTGCCGGGTCGCGGCGGCGATGCGCCGCTCTTGCCGGCATCAGTGGCGGTTGGCTGCGGGGCAGTCGGCGTCGCTTCGGCTGCGGTCTCGTTGGTTGCTGGTTCGGCCATGATTTTGTCGGCGGACAAATCCTGATATGCTGGATATCAAGCGAACCTTGCGTGAAACCTACGATCCCTCGGGCCAGCGGGAGGTGATGTTGGCGTTAGCAGCGGATCTACCGCGATCGCAGCGGTCCGTCAGGTCCGCATCCGGAATGCAGCTCCCATGTTGCCGGGGGCTGCGGCTGTTCAACGCTGCTTGCCGAGCAGCGCGATAGACAGCAGCGTGTCCTGATTGATGCCAGTGCCAGACCCTTGCAGGATGGCGAGCGCAGGTGACGTAACCTGGCTGCTGTTGTTCATCACATCGTACATCGCGGTAAACCGCTTCAGCAGCGCTGCAAGTTTCTCCGGATCGGCGAGATCCTTCAGGTTGAGGTGCTTTTCGACGATCTTTGCTTGCTGATCGATGTCCATGCTCCCCATCGCATCCGGCAGATTGTAGGTGGTTCGAAACACCTGCGCGAGAGCCCGGTCGGCGAGGATATCGTATGCGGACGTGATCTGTGCGGACTTTCGTTCGAAATACAGCGCCAGGCGAACACCGGCATTCGCCTCTCCCTGCTGCGCCTCCAACGTTTGCTGGAGATAGTTGTTCTGCGTCTCCAGGAGCTGGTCTCGCCTATGGGGCCCTATTGCCGGAATCCGGGCAATGTTGCCTTCCTTGTCGAAATTGAACGACGCCGCGATCTCGGCAAAGCGGGAGTCGCTGGCGGTGTTTGCGAAGCTCTTGGGATCGCTCAGATCGGAATTGAAGATCTTCTTGAGATAGTCGTTGGTGACCTTCGCGGGATCCAGGCCGTTTGCAACAAGAACGATATCGACCAACTTCCTGTCCGAAAGCAACTCGGAAACGCTCTCGATGCCTGCGATCGTGGTCTGGTAATACTTGGCGTCCTTCTCGGCCTTCTGGCGAAGGCTGTCTTTTTCCGTATCGCTCGCAAATCGCGTTTTTGCGATGATGTAGTCCTTGACGATCTGCGTGACTTCAACCGAGTTCTGCGCCACCAGGGGCGTTGTCAGGTTGCCCTTGCTGTCAAAATTGAAAGCGTGCGCGAGCTGTATGTATCGGTCGTCTCGGAGGGTATAGGCATAGCTCGTCGGGTCGCTCAGATCGCTGGTGAGCACGGCCTTGATCGTGACCGGCGAGACTTTTTCCGGGTCGAGGCCGACCGCCTTGAGCGCGAAGTTATAGATGTTCGGCGCGGACATGAACTGTTGAACTGACTTTATATTGGAAATATTGGCCTTGAACTGCTTGATCGCGAGGGTTTCATTTTCTTCCTCCGCGTCGAGGTATTCGGCCCCCTTGGTGAGGACAAATTTATCGTTGGTGCTCTTCCGGTTCGCGTCGGTCTGAGCGGACTCGCCGGAAGCAAGCGTTCCATCTGCCGAAAACTCGAACGCGCCAGCGAGATCGAAATAGTGGCCGATTGTGGTGAGAGAGTCCTGGTAGCTCGATATGTCTGCCCTGCTTTGCGCCAACCGGTTTGTTTCGGTCGTAATCTTCGCTCTCAAGCCTGGTACATCGGCGCCAGGTTGCGATAGCTGCGACATATACTGCGCAATTTTCGCATTGGCATCGGCGGCAACCGCCTGCGCCTGACCGAGCTTGGCATTGATCGCATCCTTCTGGGGACCCCAAACGGTGGTAACATAACTGTTCGGATCGGATGGATCGCTGCTCAAGACCTTTCGTATCGTGTCGCGCGACCAATTGCTGTCGTCGATGCCGAACGCCTCGAACACATATGTGCGAAGGCGGTCGTCATTCAGCAGCTCATCGACGTTTTTGACGCGGCCGATCACGATGTTGTAGTAGTTCGTGTCTTCGTCGATTGCGTCGACCCGCTTTTGGACCGATGCCGTGTACAAGCCGATCATCTCGTCAGTCTGGTTTGACGATTGCGCAGCGGGCGTATCGGAGCCTGTGAAGGAAAATGCTGACGCAAAATCACGAAAACGCTTGTCGGTCAGTTTGTTGGCGAAGCTGTTCGCGTCGAGGAGATTGCTCTCCAGCACCTTTTTCATGAAGGCTTTTGCATAGATCATATCCTCCAGCCCATATGCCTCCATCGCATACTGGTAGAGCCGGTCGTTCTTCAGAAACTCATCGACGGTTTTGATCTTGCCTATGTTTTCCTTGTAGTAGGCGGCGCTTCGTGTCACGTCAGCCTGCTGCGCGACCCGCGTCAGGGACTGCTGGAGGTTGCGCACGACGGAATTGTAGCTGGCGTACGTCGACACCATCGATCCATCCTTTTTGGAAAGCTCCCTGATATAATGACCATCTTCCTTGCGTGAAGCTGGCAGAGTTGCCGGAACAAGGCGCTCGCCCAGTATCGGCGAGCCTCCGCACCGGGAGATTGAGGCGGCATCCGGCGGAGCCGTTGATGTTCCGCGAAGCCATGTTCCGACGCAGACGTCACCGACAGAGCAGGGCCGTATCGGTGTTGCGCAGGCCGGTCAGTTGCGCTGGGCCGTCCAATAGCCTGCGCAGCGCGCATTGCCGGAATGACCGCTCCAGGTTCCACGACCGTACGGACCGACGAGCCTGCCGGATCCGGAAGCATATTTCTCGTGCACGGTCACAGAAGCGCGGACTGCGCCGGATGGAGCCACGCGTCCCCTGAAATTCACCAGATTGGGGTGAGTGACGATGCCGTTGATGATGTTGACGGAGAAATTGTACGTCGGATCACAGGGACCGTATTGCGTGACGAACAGGAGACTCCAAGGGCCGTCATAGGCAGACCGCGCATCGGCGTTGGTAACGAAGAGCGAGCCCATACCGGCAATTGCGATTGCGAGCAGAAGCCGTTTCATGACATTGCCTCCTAAGGCTACTCGGATAAACAACGTGAACATCCTAAATTGCGGACCATTGGCGGTCGCATCCGTACCGATATGCTGGTGAAGATAGATGTAGGTTGGCTTCCACAGCCGGTCCTCAAAAATTCCGTTGAGCCACCTCACTATGGCGTTACAACGGATGGCAGCGGCCTTGCGGCCCGCATTCTGTGGCGCCGCAGCAGAGAGAATGCGACCCTGCCAAGGACAGCCGGAGGATGTAGCTCAGTCAGCTTACTGACGAGAATCCCCGCGTCTCAAACCCACGATGATTGCCCCTCGGAATGGGCCGACGGAGCGCCTCAGGACATGCGATACAGGGATTTCGCATTGTCGCGCAGGTGGAGCGGGAACGGCGGTGCTTCAGATGGCGAAGTAACGACTTCGATGTAGACTCCGCTCTGCGCGCCGGCGGCGCTTCGCAACGCTTGGTCGAGTTCGCCGCACGTCGTCGTGCGCGCCGTCATCCAGCCGTCGCAACCCAGCACCCGCGGCAGCTCGGCATATCGCCAGGATGGGACGTCGTTGTAGGCAACGGCAGGCTCCTTGGCGAGGAGCCGCTCGATGAGATAGCTGCCATTGTTCAGCACGAAAATCACCGGTTTCAAACCGAGCCGGGCAAACTGGCTGATTTCCTGTACCGTAAATTGATGAGAGCCTTCTCCGGTCACGAGCACCGTGCGTCGGTGTGGGGCGGCAGCGGCGGCGCCGAGCGCGGCCGGCGTTGCCCAGCCGATCGATCCCCATAGCCCCTGGTTGTGGAAGCTCGCGCCCCGCGGCAGCCGCGCGAAACCTAGCCCCATGGAGACCGTGCCGGTCTCCGCGACAACGATATCCTCAGGTCGTATGAACTTGTTCCAGCGCGAATAGAGCGCGGCAGCGGTGATAGGGTCGTCGCCGCTGCCGCTTTCCGCGCCAATCGGGTCGGCATAAGACGGCGTGACGACGTTGCTGTGCTTGCCGAGGCGCTTCGCCAGGGCGGCGAGCACATCGGCCATCTCGAGGCCGGAATGCGTGCGCCCCTGCAATGTGGTGTGGTGATGAGCTATCGAAATGAGCCGTGCCGGATCCAGTTTGGCCGTGAAGGCGCCGGTGTTCAGGTCGCTGAATAGCGTGCCGACGGCGAGCACGAGATCGCAGCTCTCGACGAACTGGCGCACATCCTCGTTCATCAATCGTCCGGCATACATTCCGACATACGCCGACTGGCTTTCGTCGAGCACGGATTTGTCGAGAAACATGGTGGCGAATGGCAGGCCGGACGCGTCAACGATCGCCTGCATCGTCCGCTGCAGGCCGGTGCGCGCCACCAGGAGGCCGGGCAGGATGCACGCGGTCTTGGCCCGATGGATGTTTGACAGGATTGCATTCACAACCTTCTCGAGAAGGACGGGATCGCTTCCAGGAGCGGCGAGAGGCTGAGCGCTTCCAAGCACGGGCCGATCGGCAAGATCGGCGGGAAAGGCCATGTAGACGGGCCTCCGATGATAGAATGCCTCAAACAGGAGGCGTTCGGTCTCATATGCAGCATTCTGCGGCGTGATGACCGAGTGCGCGCAGACCACCGGCTCGGTCATGCGGCGGAACAGATCGAATTCGCCGTTGCCCAGCGTATGGTGCAGCACCGAGCGCGCGGCTTGCGCGGCCGTGGGCGGCATTCCGACCAGGTGGAAAACGGGGAGATGCTCGGCGTAAGCGCCGGCGATGCCGTTCAGCGCGCTGAGCTCGCCCACGCCATAGGTTGTGCAGACAGCGCCGGCGCCCTTGATCCGCGCATAGCCATCAGCGGCATAGGCGGCGTTGAGCTCGTTGCAGCATCCAATCCAGCGCAGGCCCGGCTCGCTATACGTCGCATCGTTGAGCGGAAAGGAGAAGTCGCCCGGAACGCCGAAGACATCGCTGATGCCGACATCACGCAGCCGCCAGAGCACATGCTGAACAACGGTTCTTGGCATCACGCGGTCTCGTCAACACTCGCGACAAAATCGAACGGTGAACTCGACGTGGGAGCGGTCTCGAATACCCATCTCGCGCAAGGTTTGATCATCAAGCGCAGCGAGCGCTCGGACTGCTCGTCTGACTTCGCGCTCGTTTTCCCACTGTGTCCACATTGAGGGCGCACTTGAGGGGGAAGTATCGAAAGAAGACCTGTCCACAACAAACTCCACGACTGTTGGCTGGACTAAATGTGGTTTTCCTTCGTTACGACACGATAACCCAGCGCGAAAATCTGGTTACATCTGAAATGATTGACGGTGCGGCCGGCACACCTCACTTAGGCGCGGAGCTTGCCGGGAAACTGTCGCCGGTAATCGAAGGTCGCCGATAAACTAAAAGAGAGATCTCTGCGCACGCCTGTGACGGCTGCGTGATCGCTGCAACGACGAGCATTCGATCATGAAGGGCGACAGAATGCTCCTGTAGCGTTGCTCTAGTGCTTTGAACTGCGAGACGCGAGCGGCACCTGCCGTTCAGCCATATAGCGGCCCGGCGTCGTGCCGAGCGTCTTCCTGAACATCGTGACGAAACTGCCCGCGCTCTCATAGCCGAGATCCATGGCCACTTGCTGGATCGTTGCGCCGCCCGCCAGCCATTGCAGTGCGAGCACGATATTGAGCTGCTGCCGCCAGCGGCCGAAGGTCATGCCGGCCTGCCGGGCAATCATGCGCGCCAGTGTTCGCTCGCTAAGCCCGGCGCGCTTGGCCCAGATCTCCATCGTCGCCTGGGCCGAAGGATCGGCCATCATCATGTCGACGATCTTGCGCAGCCGGCGATCCGTTGGCATCGGCAGATGCAACTTGCCCACCGGCGCCACCGCGACTGCGAAAATCAAGCTCGACGCCGGTCGTGACCATCGTGATGCCGTAGGTGACCACAGCGGGCGCCACCTCATCCGGATCGACGAAATTAACCCGATCGCTCAGATCAGTAAGGATTGGCATTCCAATCGATTCCAATTTCCGCGGAAGTGCATTGGCAGGAATTCAGAATATGATGTCAGAATTGCCCTCGTTCGAACGCATCTCTGGCCAATGTCCGGCCGCCCCGCCATCGATCCCGCGAAGGTCTTCACCGAGCATATCAAGCTCAACAAGGCCAACGGACTTGGAGCCCGGCTTACAAGCGCTGCATTGTCCGTTTCGGGCATGACGGGCCTTCTGAAGAAGGGACTGGAGAACGAATACAAAAACAATCTCTACTAGAGCATGATCCGGAAAAGTGTGAAGCGGTTTTCCGAAAAGATCATGCTCAAACAATAATCTAAAGCGCGATGATGATTCATCCTCATCTCATCGCGCTTTCGAGCATGATCCTGGCAAAACAATTGCGAGGACGCTTCTACCTCTTAGGGCGACCCGCTCCCGCGTACAGCTTCGATGCCAAGGTCAACGGACAGGCGGAATTGCAAACGCGAACACCGATAGTTGTATGTCAGGGGAGAATACGAAAGGTGTGAGGGGCCAAGCGTCACGGCACGAGTACGGCTCTCGCACCTGAGAAATTCTGAAAAGCAATTGCTTCACCGATCTCGTCGAAACGAAACTCGCGGCCTACTTTCGTTTTTAGAAGCGGATCGTCGATGAGTTCTTGGATCTCACGGGAGACGGCGGCGAGTCGCTCGGGCTCCGACACCGTTGCACTTTCCAGATTGGAGAAGCGCCGCAGCGTCAGGTTCTTGGCCATGATCAGCACGGAGGAGAAGGCGGTCGGTGTTGCCGCATCCATGAAGCCATAGACGTACACCGTCGCATTTGTGGGTAGAACAGGCATGATACGGCCCAGAAGCTCGCCGCCGATGCCATCGAACACGGCAGTTGCGCCGATCTCGGCTGCCAGTTCGCCGAGACGAGCCGTGAAGCCGTCCTGCGTCGTCAGCAGGACATGCTCGATGCCGTACTTGGTCAGGGCATCTCTTGCCTGTGTCGAACGCACGAGGAAGACTGCGGGAATGCCGCGTCTTCGCGTCAACGAGGCGGCGATCAGGCCCGTCGCGGAGTTGCCGGCCGTGACGATCACCCCCTTGTGACCCTCCGAACGTATCTGAGCCAGGAAGGCATGAACCGTCAGAACGTTGGCGAAAGAGCCGTTGTAGTCTCGAACTCGCACCTGATCGGGCAAAATGAGGCAGCTCTGATATGGAACGTGGGCCGTTTCACACCACATGCCTACCGCCTCAGCGCTCGGCTTCAGGGTCTTATATACGCCTACCTTCCTGTTGAGATAGGCCGCAGGCACATCGGCGCCTATCGCAATCACTGTACCACCACCGTTCGAGCCATAAACATCGTGTCGACCGCCCGACATCAAGCCGTTTGGCAGCGGGTTGCTCAGAAAGAACTTGTCGCCATGTGTGATGGTCGCCGAATCCATCAAGACCAGCACATGGCCGGGGGCCGGCTTATCGGGCGTCGGCACCTCGCGAACTTCCAGTGTCCGACTTTCCGTTACACAGATGGCTTTCATAGCAAATTCCCTCGTGAGCCTGGGCCTGACCGCCCCGAATGGGCTTCGAATAAGGGACTGACATCTATATTGACAGTACGGAACTTTTTGTTAGTGGGACGCTCATGCAATTCGTGCGTCAATGCCCCGTGATCCTCGCCTCGCGGATCCTCGGCGGCCGTTGGACCGCCAAGATCGTCCACCTGCTGCTGCGCAACGAAAAGCTGCGCTACTCTGAGCTGCGGAGAGGATGCGTACCGATCAGCGACCGAATCCTGTCCCTGGAGCTCAAGGAGCTTCAAAGCTGGGGGCTCGTCGTTCGCCATGATCATGGGACGATCCCGCCCAGGACGGAATATAGTTTGACCGAGCTGGGTCAGACGCTTCGGCCGCTCATGGAGGCCATGGCGAGCTGGGGAAAAGATGTGCAGGCGAAACTTGGCTCAGCCGAGGCAGCGAACGAACACGAATGATCTGACTGGGTTCGTCTCCCGGACGCGTGCCCAGGGTAACCCTTAACAACGCAGGCCGTTGCTCCGGTAGCTCCAACTTCCCGCGGGAACAGCCGCTTCTGTTCTCGTCGATTTACGCCTTCTACGACTTGGAAGGGTCGAATGCCGTCCTCACCGTTAAGCTGATTGAGTCCGGACCCTAGACTTGCGCTTCTGCTTTCGTATCGGGGCCACTTCGACCCAGGCGCGGCTCCGTCCCCACCAATAGCCGTTGAATGTTGGCACGATGGCGAACAATCACGTAGATGCCGCCTCCGATCACCAGCAACCGATAGGGCAACGGTTGCTCGAAACCGCAGACGAGAACGATTGCTGTAAACGCCGCGAGTATCGAGCTAAGGGAAACAATGCGAGCAATAGCCAGCACGATGCCAAAGACCGTTACAGCACCTAATCCCACTGGCCACGACATCGCCAGCAACACACCCAGCCCGGTCGCAGCGGATTTGCCGCCCGTAAAGTTCAACCAAATCGAGCGGCTATGCCCAAACAGCACGGCAATTCCGGCCAAGCAAACAGCCCATGGCACCCAGATTTGCAAATCAAACGCTGTCGGCGGCGTCGGAGATAACTCGGAATAGAGCCAAGGACAGAACAAGCGGGCAACGATGATGGCACCCACGCCTTTCAGCAAATCGGCGACGAGCACCACCAACGCAGGCCATTTACCGAGGGTCCGCAATACATTCGTAGCGCCGGTGGCTTTGGAGCCATGCTCTCGAATATCAATGCCCTTGAGAAGTTTCCCAGCCAGATAGCCCGTGGGCGTAGAACCGAAAAGATAGGCGATCACCAATCCAACCGCGCCCGCTGTCCAGAACGCCATGGGTTTTATTTCCAGTTTCACGCAACCAGTGTTGTATCGCCAACTTCGTTTGACCGCTATGGGCCATTTTCGACCGGATCGAGAGTCTTGCCCAGCATCATCGCCGACACGCCGCTTGACCATCTTGGCCCGCGCACCATCGTGCTGGCGGACAAGGCCTACGATGCCGACCGCAGCCGTGACTGATTCAGGAGCAGGGTGCCACCCCTAACATCCCGCCCAAGAGCAACCGGCGCTGGAAGCCCTGCTTCAGCAAGAGGCTCTACCGCGAGCGCAATCTGATCGGGCGGCTCTTCTCCAAGAAGGAGGACTTCCGCCGCGTCGCCACACGCTATGACAAGCTCGCCGCCCATTTTCTCGCCATGGTCCAGTTCGCCTCGTTGCGGCTGTGGTTGCGCGCATATGAGTCTACGGCGCAAGGGCGCGTACTCGTAAATCCGGTCAGGTCCGCTTTCCTCCGAGAGCGCCACAATTGTTGCGTAGCAGCGAAATGGCGTGATGGGACAACAGACGACATCCGAAACAAAGGGGGCCGCCAACTGAGATGGCCTTGTTTCTTGGTGCGCGCATCCTTGATACGCTCGAGGGAACCTCGTTCACGCTCGGAAACCTACGGAAGGACCTTTACTGTTCTAGCTCTAGCGGACAAGGCTCTTGGGTCTTGCGGCGACGGAAAATGTCGGCGCAAACTGCCGTCGCTGCAGGTGGAAATGACGAGGGTGGGAGCAGCGCCTGTGCTGCGTAGTTCCGGAAACCCGAGCGTCAGCTTGCCAGACTGGCTGAACGAACAATGCCCGTCCCGATTGCGGGGGCCACTTCCATGGCCGTTTCGAGACCTCACAGGTGGCCGGAGCAGAACCAATGGACGACAGTGCGACTTCGCCGACGGCAGTCATTTCGCGCACTTCTCTAATCCTTAGCGTTGCCATCGCTATTGGGATCTTCATTTTTGACGCAATCACCCCTGCCGCCTCGGTGATCTCGACGCTGTTCGTCGGCGTTGTGCTGCTGTCTGCGCGGTTTCTTCAAACGCGTGGGATTGTGCTCGTATCCGTCGGCTGCATGGCGCTGACGGTGCTCGCCCATTTTCTGACGCCATACGGCGACTCGTGGGAAACCATCTCCATTTCGAACCGCGTTCTCAGCCTTGCGACGATCGGCGTTGTGACTTTCCTCGCCGTGCAAAGCCGATCACAAGAGATGGTATTGCGCGAGCAGGCAGGACTCCTCGACCTCAGCCACGATACGATCTTCGTGCGCGACATGAAGGATATCATTACCTACTGGAATCGCGGCGCCGAGGAGCTGTACGGGTGGAAGAAGGCGGAAGCCCTCGGCAGGATCACTCACCAACTGATGCAGACGATCTTCCCCATGCCGCTCGAAGCGATCATGGAAGAGTTGCTCCGAACCGGTCGCTGGGAAGGAGAGCTCGTCCACACGAGGAAGGACGGCACGCAGGCAATCGTAGCCAGTCGGTGGTCGCTGCAAAAGGACGAACGTGGCCTTCCGGCCGCGATCCTGGAGACCAACAATGACATCAGCGATCGCAAGCGCGCGGAGGACGCGCTGCGGGAGAGCGAGAGACGATACAAGAGCATTTTCCGGATGGCGGGCGTGTCGATCTGGGAAGAGGACTTCTCTCAGATCAAAGCGGCCATCGACGAACTGAGAGCTCAAGGCGTTGCAGACTTCCGCGCATATTTTGCAGCACATCCGGAGTTCGTACGAGAGTCCATCTCGCGTGCGAAGGTCGTCGACGTAAACGATGCAACGGTCGAGCTCTTCAAAGCGCAGAGCAAGGATGAGCTCCTCCACTCGCTGGATGCCGTATTCACCTCCGAAACATTGGAGGCGTTTGCCGGGGAGTTGATCGCCGTCGCAGAAGAGCGCCCGTATTTTTCAGCCGAGACGATTCTCCAAACCCTGAAGGGAGAAAAACTGACGGTTCTCTTTGCGATTACCTTCCCGCCCCGACCTTCCAATCTCGATCGCGTAATGGTGACGATCACTGACATTACCGAACGCAAGCGGGCCGAGGAGGCGCTGCACGAGACCCAGGCCGAGCTCGCGCACATCACGCGCGTGACGACGATAAACGCGCTGACCTCCTCCATCGCCCACGAGGTCAGCCAACCACTTAGCGCGATTGTCAGTAACGGCTATGCGGGCCTGCGCTGGCTCGACCGGCAGCCGCCCGATCTGGAGGGGGCGCGCAGGACGTTCGAGCACATCGTCGGAGACGGGCATCGGGCCGGCGAGGTGATCGGGCGGGTGCGCGCGCTCCTCAAGAAGACAGCCACCATCAGGGAATGCGTCGACGTGACCGAGCTGATCCGGGATACGGTCGCCGTGCTCCATGGCGAAGTGCTCCGGCATGGCATCCTGCTGCGGACCGAGTTAGCGCCCGAACTTCCGCCGGTGGTGGGCGATAGGGTACAGGTGCAGCAGGTGCTGCTGAACCTGATGATGAACGGCATCGACGCCATGAAGGAGGTGACGGAGCGGCCGCGCATGCTGCGGATCCGATCCCATCTCGATGAATCCGGGGCCGTGAGCGTAGCGGTGCTGGACACCGGGGTCGGGCTGGATCCGAACAGTGCCGACCGCCTGTTCGAGGCGTTCTATACGACCAAGCCCGAGGGCATGGGCATGGGCCTGGCGATCTGCCGCTCGATCATCGAGGCGCACGGTGGACGATTGGGGGCATCTGCCAACGAGCCCTGTGGGGCGGTATTTGAATTCCGCCTACCGCCCGAGCGGGACGAGACCACTCCCGCCGCGAACGATCGTCCAATGCCGGTACAGTGAACGGGCAGCACCACTTGCGAACCGCGTTGTTCGCTGGAGCATGGCCATGCCGATCGGCAAGGACATGCTTTTTCAATCCACCGCTAGTCCTTCATTCCGGTGATCGAGCTGCTGACCGCCCGCGGATCGCGGAGCGGCCAGCGGCCGCAATCGACCTGGGCCAGGAAATCGCCGACGATCCGGTTGTACTCCTCCGGCTCCTCGATATTGATCGCGTGCCCCGAATTCGGCATTACCGCGAGCGCGGCTGAGGGAATGCTCTGCTTCATGAGAATGCCCGGCAGCAGGCACGGCCAATCCTCATCGCCGGTGATGATCAGCGTCGGCACGGTGATGCGTTTCATCTCTTCGACCAGCGCATAAAGCGAAGGCCGCTCCTTCTGCACGCCTTGCTGCGTGTTGGCCGATCCGGTCGCCGAATGTTCGGCCAGCATGGCCTTGAACTCGGCGTGACCGCGCGGATCCTTGTTCTGATATTGCACGCGCGTCGGCCCATAGGCATAGCGCTCGGCGAACGCCGGCATGCCCTCGCGCCGGATCATGTCGGCGATCACGTCGGCCTCGGCGCGGAACGTCTCGCGCTTGTCGGGCTCGGCGCCGTAGCCGCAGCCGCCGATGCAAAGCGACAGTGCCCGTTCGGGATGACGCAGGCCGAAATGCAGGGTCGCGAAGCCGCCCATCGACAGGCCGACGATGTGCGCCTGCCGCTCGCCGATATGATCGAGCACCGCGAGGATGTCGTCGGCGGCGCGCGCCTGCGAATAGGATGAGACCTGCTCGGGCACATCGGACGGGGGGAAGCCGCGCGCGTTGAAGGCAATGCTGCGATAGCGCTTGCCGAAATGCCGCATCTGCGGCTCGTAGCTGCGCAGATCTCCGGCAAACTCATGAACGAAGATGACGGGACGGCCGGTTCCCGTTTCCTCGAAATAAAGGCGTACCCCGTCATCCGTCGTTGCGTAAGGCATGTTGATCTCCCGCCGTCAGAAATTGGCTGTCGCCGCGGGCTTGCTCCGCGGCAGGTAGGTGCCATGGCCCTTCGCCCCGACCAGGATGCCATCGTCGACCACCACGCGTCCGCGCACCATGGTCAACACCGGCCAGCCCGTGACCTCGAGCCCCTCATAGGGCGTGTAATCGGCGCCATCATGGATAAGCTCGTGGCGGATCGTGACCTTGCGCTTCGGATCCCACAGCGCGATGTCGGCGTCCGATCCCACCGCGATCGTGCCCTTGCGGGGATAAAGGCCGTAGATTTTCGCGTGATTGGTCGCGCTGAACGCGACGAAATCGTTGAGGTCGATGCGACCCTTCACCACGCCTTCCGAAAACAGGATCGGCAATCGCGTCGCCACGCCGGGAATGCCGTTCGGCACCCAGCGGAAGCTGGTGCGGCCCTTGGGCACGAGCTTTCCCTGCGGATCGTCATAGCGGAATGGGCAATGGTCAGACGAGAACACCGAGAACACCTTTTGCTGCAGGCCTTCCCAGCACGCCTGCTGGCTCGCGATGTCGCGTGGCGGCGGTGAGCACACATACTTGGCGCCTTCCATGTTGAGCTGTTCCAGATCGTTCTCGGTCAGGACCAGATATTGCGGGCAGGTCTCGCCCAACACGTTCAGCCCGCGCTGCCGGGCGCGGCGGATTTCCTCCATCGCGTCGCGGTTCGACACGTGCACGATCATGATCGGCACATCGACGAGTTCGGCCAGCGAGATGGCGCGGTGCGTGGCCTCGCGCTCGACTGGAATCGGCCGCGAGGTCGCATGAAAGCGCGGCGCGGTCTTGCCGGCGCGTTCGAGGCGATCGGTGAGGAAGCGGATGGCGTCGAAGTTTTCCGCGTGCACCATCAGCATCGCGCCGGTCTCGCGCGCAACCGACATGGTCTCGAGCAGTTCGCGGTCCGACAGCGCCAGCCCCTCATAGGTCATGAACACCTTGAGCGAGGTGTAGCCGTCCTCCACCAGCGCCGGCAGCTCCTGGCCGAGCACCTGCTCGGTCGGGTCGGTGACGATGAGGTGAAAGGCGACATCGACGTGACACTCACCTTCCGCCAGCGCGTGGTAGCGCCGCAGCGCCTCGCGCAGCGTCTGGCCTTTCTCCTGCAGGCAGAACGGCAGCACGGTGGTGTTGCCGCCGAACGCCGCCGAGCGCGTGCCGCTGGCAAAGCCGTCGGCCATGACGATGCCGTCGCCGGATGGCTGGGCGAAATGCACGTGGCTGTCGATGCCGCCGGGCAGCACCAGGCGACCGGTGGCGTCAATGATCGTCTCCGCCGTGCCGAGATCGTGCCCCAAGGCCGTGATCTTGCCGCCCTGGATTCCGACGTCGCAGGCAAAGGTGTCGGCGGCGGTCGCAACGGTGCCGCCGCGGATGATGGTGTCGAACGGCATCAGCTCTCTCCTTCGGCATCATGTCGCGGCCGATGTTCGATGACCGCGGCCAGCGGCTCGGCGAGCCCGATGGTCGTCTTGGCATCGGGACGGCGGAACGTCCCGGCGACGGGCTTGCGCAGCTTCAGCACGGCGAGCGTCTCGGCCTGTCGCACCGCCGCGGCGATCGGATCGATCACCGGCACCGGAATGCGATGGCTGACCTTGGCGGCAAGGCCGGCCAGCGGTGCCCCGGAAAGAATGACGACATCGGCGCCATCCTGTTCGACGGCGCGATTGGCGAGCGTCACCAGCATGTCTTCCTTCTCGGCCTGGACATCCGCAATGGAGCGGAAGCCATCGTCGAGCGTCCGTATGCCGGCGCAGCGTGCGGAGAGACCATGCATGGCGACGCATTCCTGGTACCAGGGCGCGAGCGCGCGGGCGAACGTCACGATCGAAAATCGCTGACCGACCATGCAGGCAGTCAGCATCGCGGCTTCGGCAAGGCCTACGACCGGGATATCGAACAGTTCGCGCGCGCCGAACAGGCCGGGGTCGCCGAAGGCGGCGATCATCGCTGCATCGATGCCGGTGTTGGCCTCCGCCAGCATTTCCAGCGCGATGGCGCCGCCGATCTGGGCCTCGGCCCGGGTCGCGATGTAGGGCACGCCGCGGCTGGCCGTCATCGCCACCAGCTCGGTGCCGGGCGAGGCCACTTGCGCGCCGGCCGCATGGAGCAGGTCGGTCACCGCTGACGTGGTGTTGGGATTGAGCAGCAGGATCTTCACGGCCCGGCCTTTCTCGTTATGCCGCGCATGTTGGGCTGGGCGCTTGCGGTGCTGGCATCATCCGCGTCGGAGCCCAGTGTCGTGGCCATGATCTCGCCGGTGCGACGGACATGGTGGCCAAGCAGCCGTCCGGCGCGGTCGGCGTCACCGTCCCTGAGCGCGGCCAGGATGTCCTGATGGTCGCGCACCGATTCATCCCACCGTCCATGGACCGACAGGGCGAAGAAGCGCGCGCGTTCCACCCGCGCCAGCAGGATATCGTGCGTGGCCTTCAACACCGCGTTGCGGGCGAAGCCGACGATGGCGCTGTGAATCTGCTGGTTGGTCTCGAAATATTCGCGCAGCTCGCCGCGGTCGTGGTGCCATTCGATGCGCTCCTGCAGCTCTTCCAGCCGCTCGACGTCGCGCTCGACCATCCGCGTCGCGGCGAGCTCGGCGGCGCAGCGCTCGATCCCGCTCACCGCCTCGAATAGCTCAGTCAACTCTTCGCGGCGGAACGGCGCGACGATGGCGCTGCGATTGAGGCGCAGTTCGACCAGACCTTCGGCCGCCAATTGTTTCAGCGCCTCGCGGAGCGGCGTGCGCGAGATGCCGAGCGCCTCGGACAGATCGGCTTCGAGCAATTGCTCGCCCGGCTGAAGATCGCCGCGCACGATCAATGTGCGAAGCCGCGTCGCGGCCTGCTCATGCAGGCCGGTTCGCGGCACGCGCAGCCGTCGCCGTTGCAGCGTCGTCACGCCGCCGCGCGATTTGGGCTGTTTCCTGGTCTTGGTCGTCTTGGTCTCAGTCACGGTTCGTTTTCGTTCCGGTCAAGAATCTCCGCACCTTCGAGTGTCCTGTGAAGCGCGTCAATCAAATTGGCCGTGGCCCTCGATCGGGATTTGAAACAGGCTGCCCCAGCCGCGGATGCGCGACGGATCGACGCCGGTTGCAGCCAGGCACGCCCACAGCGTCACCGCGATCGAATCGAACACCGCGACACCAAGCTTCGCCTCGAGCCGCGCGGCGGCGCCGGCTCCGCGCATATTCGTGCAGACCACCGCGACCGCGTCGCAGCCTTCGCGCGCGACCTCTTCGATCAACCTCGCCACCTCGGTCTCCGGCACTTCCGCGAAGGAAAAATTGTCCTGCAGCGAGAGGTGGCGCTCGGCGGCGCAGTGCAAGCCTTCGGACGCCCAGTTGGCGATGATCCTGTCCTGCACGTCGCGGCGATAGGGCGTCACCAGCCCAATGCGCCCCGCCTTGCGGCGCCGGAGCAGGTCGCGGAAGGCGAGCACGGTGGTGCAGGCCTTGATGCCGGTCGCGGCCGTGATCCGCTCGCATAGTTGCTCGTCGCGCTCGAAGCCGAGCCAGCTCGCCGATGTTCCGTTCCAGGCAATGACGTCCACCTTCGCGTGCGCCAGCAGCTCGGCGGCGCGCAGGATCTCGCTGTCGTCGAACTGGCGGAGCGCGGATTCGGACAGCGCGATCTCGGTCACCTTGAAGCGCGAAAAATGCGCCGAGACGTCAGCGATGCCGGCCAGCATCGCATAGGTGATCGGCTCCAGCGCGGTGTTGGACGAAGGGGTCAGCATGCCGAGCCGGACCGGTCTAGTCATGTTGCAGCCTTATCATACGCGGCCATCCGTTGATCCATACTGCTAGACCGGCAATTTGCGGCTGTAGTCGATCAGCGTCGAGCAGATCAATAGCGCAACGCCGGCCGCGGCGAAGAACATCAGGGCGAGGAAGTAGGAGCCGGTGGTCTGGACGATCAGGCCGACGATCAGCGGCGTCATGATGCCGGCAATGTTGCCGCCGAGATTCATGCAGCCGCCGAGGAAGCCCGATTTGTCGCGGCCGGCAAGCGCGGAGGGGATGGCCCAGTACATCCCGCACCAGCGCAGGAAGAACAGCGTGGAGGACAGCAGCACCACGACCGTCACCGGGTCGCGGACATAGGCCACCAGGAAAATCGACACCGTCGCCATGATGGCGGCAATGCCGAACAAGGTGCGGAACACCAGGTTCGGCGCGCCGCCGCGGCTGCGCCAGGTGTCGCCGATCCAGCCGCCGACCAGTTCGCCGACGAAGCCCGCGAAGAAGATGATGAAGGATGCGCCGCCGAGCGCCTTGATGTCGAAATTGTGCACCTTGAACAGATAGGTCGGCATCCATGTCAGCAAGCCGTAGAAGGTGGTGTTGAAGAACATCCAGCCCAGGCACATGCACCAGACCGAACGGAAACGGAAATAGGCCATCCAGCTTCCGCCGGAGGAGGGCGGCGTGGCGGCGTCTTCCAGCGCGTGCGCCTGCTCGATGTAGCGCGCTTCGGCCTCATTGACCGACGGGTGCTGACGCGGTTCGTTGCGGATGTAGTACCACGCCCACACGCCGCACAGCATCGTGCCGACGCCGGCGATGACAAAGGCGGTGCGCCAGGAATCGAAGATCGCGATCAGCCACGCGATCACGATCGAGCCGAGCGCGGCGCCGAGCGGCGCGCCGCCGTCGAGCAGCGTCGCGCCACGCCCACGCTCGTTCTGCGTCATCCAGATGGCGTTGAGCTTGCCGCCCGCCGGATAGATCGGCGCTTCCGATGCGCCGAGCCCAAGCCGGGTCAGCAGCAGCACCCACCAGTTGGTGGCAACTGCCGCGATCGCCTGGAAGGCGCCCCAGAAGATCGTCGCCAGCGCGATCACGATCCGCGGCTTGTAATGATCGGCGAACAGGCCGCCGGGAACCTGCATGAAGGCGTAGGTCCAGAAGAACGAGCTCAGGATCAGGCCCTGCATCGCCGGATCGATGTCGAACTCCTTGGAGATCAGCGGCATCGCTACCGAGAGCGAGGCGCGATCGATGTAGTTGATCGAGATCAGGAACAGCATCAGCAGGAAGATGTTCCAGCGCACACCGGTCGGTCTGACGGCGCCTGTCGCTCCGATGGCGGACACCTGCTCGCTCATTGCTCCCTCCCATGCCGGCGGACTTTCAGCGAGCGTCTCCATTGACGTTCATTCGTCCCCTACGTCGCCAAGTCTGGTCCAGTCGAAGATGAGCGGCAACAACATTTTGTATGCTGCATGCAATAACTGATATCACATTGATAATAATAATATTTTTAGATGACAAAGATCCGCAATGCTGAAATTTCATCGCGGAGCTGATTACGAATTGGGCGGCCGGCAGGCCCGACCAACGGGATTGTGTATTTCAATTTTGCTCTATAGATTTGAATGCTGTTAAAGATGCATGGCTCTTCTGACAACTTCCAAGGCAAGGCATGGAGATCAAGCAGAACTTCGTCGTATCGCAACCGCTCCCCACAGTGTGGACGTTCTTTCACGACGTTCCGAGCGTCGCCGCGTGCCTGCCTGGAGCAGAATATCTCGGTACGAAGGACGACGGCTCGATCAGTGGAAAGGTCTCCGCCAAGGTGGGCCCATTCCAGGCGAGCTTCGAAGGCGAAGCAAAGGTCAAATACGACGAGGAGGCAAAGAAGGTCGCGTTCGAGGGCAAGGGCGTCGACAGGAAAGGCGCCAGCCGCGGCAAAATGTCGATGTTGTGCACCCTTGTTCCTGAAGGCGACGCCACTCGCGTTGATGTCCTCGCCGACGTCCAGCTCTCCGGAACCATCGCTCAGTTTGGAAGAACCGGGCTCATCACCGAGATCGCCAATCAGCTCGTCCGTGAATTTGTGAGACATGCCGAGACCGAGCTCGGCGCCAGAAACGCCGCCGCGGCGGCCGAAGCCGGCAGTCCTCAGGCGGATTCATTGACGAAGTCGGCCCCGCCATTCGCGCCTGGTTCTGGAGCGATCAAGCCGCTCAACACCACCTCGCTGTTCTTTGCGGCCCTGAAGGGCTGGCTGAACTCGCTCTTCAAGAAGGCTGCGTAAGCCAATCAACTTAAAGCAAAGGAATTCGCGCGATGAAGATCGTCGACTTGTCTCATCTGATGAATGTGCACACGCCCGGCTGGGTCGGATATGCCGGCAACAAGATGTACTACGCGCAGAATCTGCAGACGATCCACATCGTCGCCCAGCGGATCGATTCCGCGCTCCATGTCGGAACCCACATCGACGGTGCGATGCACGGCACGGATGGGATGGGCGACATGGCATCCTATCCGCTGGATTTCCTGGTCGGACCGGGCGCCGTCGTCGATGTGTCCGAGCACATGGAGGATTGGGCCGTCATCACGCCCGAAATGATCGAGAGCGCGCCGGTTGAGGTCAAGGACGGCGACATCCTTATCATTCACACCGGCTGGCACCGCTATTGGGAAGGCAAGCCGCAGCAGGATCTGGTGAAGTATTTCTGCATGCATCCCGGAGGGAAGCAGGAGCTTCTCGATTGGATGCTGAAGAAGAAGATCAAATGGTTCGGGATCGATTGCGGTTCCGGCGACCACGCGATGAACACCACGATCAGGCGCATGCGGCCCGACCTCGCAAAGCAGTTCGAGACCAAGGTCGGAATGAGCTGCGATGAGTTCTTCGGCAAGAACTCGTACACGCACAAGCGTTCGGGGCGAAAAGTCGTGGAAGACTATTTCCCCTTTCACTCGCAGGCATTTCAGGAAGGACTCATTCACGCCGAGAACGTCGGCGGCGACATCGAGTTGATGCTGAACAAGCGCGCCGTCATCGGCGCGTTTCCATGGCGCTATGAGGGGCTCGAAGCCTGCCCTTGCCGGATCGTGTGCTTCCAGGACGTGGAGGAGAACGTCGAGGCCGTCGGTGACGTGGCGAAGGCGATCTTTGGGCCACGCCAGATTCCGTCGGGCATGATGTCGGGTGGGCCGGACGGCCGCTGACCGGCTGCGCGACAAGTGTGGCCGCGGGCCTCGCCATAGCCGGATCCGGCGGACGTATCTACTTTGAACGTCTCGCCTGCTGGGCGCGCTTGCGATGCGCGGCCTGTTTCGCCCGGTTGCCGCACGCCGCCATGCTGCACCACCTGCGCGCGCGGCTTCGGGTTCGGTCAACGAACAACAGCGTGCAGTCCGGCCCCTCGCACGCCTTCACATAGGTGAAGTCTTCGGTGCAGACGAGGTCGGCCAGCGATCGCGCCAGTGGAAGCAGCAGCGAGTCCGGTGATTGCCAACGCCGCTCTCGGCGCCAGACGAGGCCGGAAACCCCGTCATGGCCATGGTGCCGCTTGTTAGGTCGATCGCGCACCACGACCTGGCCGAACTCGTCGTCGCGTGCCAGCATTTGATTGAGCGGTTCGAGTTGGCGCAGGGCATTCTGCCCAATGGGCTTACCCATATGTTTGTAGACAAAGGGTTTGAACCAGTCCCGCAGCGCGCGCGCTTGCGCTGCTATGGCATCCAGCTCGCCGGGAAGCGCGCTCTTGCGAAAAGCGTTCAGCACTTCGTCCGGCACCAATCCGGCCTGTTTCAGCCACGCCAGAAGATCTTCTCCCGACGCCAGCCACTCGACCGTGACATCCACCGGGACCGCAATGGAATTCAAGAAGTCCAGTCCCGGGTTATCGGCGATGAAGATGGGTGGCGGGCGCTTGGTTGTCACAGGAGTCCCAGAGAGACCGGCAACTATCGATAGGCCGGCAAGGCGAAATATAGCCGCTGGTAGCTTGTCTGCAATAACCCGCAGAAAACCATTTAGATGCTGTTCGCATCTCGCGCGCCGCGGTGTTGCTGGGAATGAGCTGGTGTCGTTGCGGCAACGACGTCGCCGGAGACCAGGGCAGCTAATCTCTTCAGGCCTCGATGGATGTTGATCTTGACGAGCGGCGCAGACTGGCCTGTGACGTCGGACGCGCGGACAATGCTGAGGCCGTTGAGCTTCACGAGGCGGATCACGATGGCTTGCGCGGGCTTCAGCCGGCCAAGCAAATCGTCCAGCGTGGCGGCACTTACCACAGTCCCCTCGTGGTCCCCGGTCGATATGTCTTCGTCGAGCGGGAGCGCGGCGAATCGAGACGCGTCACGTATGCGATCGATCCCCTTGTAGCGTGCAATCGCCCTGACCCACGCCCCGAAGGCTCTCGATGGAGCGTAAGTGTGCCGTTTGGCATGGATCGCGAGAAGCGCATCCTGTCTTGCATCATCTGATACAGGATAGGGAAGCCGCCGTGCATAATAACGACGGAGCCAGACGTCTATTTCGCGGAGCAACTGCTCGTAGGCCCGGCTGTCACCATCTTGCGCGGCGACCATCAGGCGACCCCATCGCTCGGAACGGCTATCCCAATTCGTGGACTGCAATGCGTTCTGCGCGGTTCGCGGCGAACGACCTGCGACGTCGGAGGACAGGAGCTTCTCGGCTGACCTCCGGGCGCTCTGGGTCCAGGTACATGCAGCGCAATCGGTTCCTTTATCGTGGATGCTGTCCATTGGAGAGGCTCCTCTCGACGCAAGCAAGAAGGCGCTGGCAAATTTTCCGTCCGCTGTAACCAAACCCGTTTGTCCAACGAAAGATGGTCACGTGAGACCGGTCTGAATGGGTTGGAACAGCCGTATCAAGCAGAAGTGACGTAACCTCCGAGAACGTCACAGACAAGTTACTACGCCTGAGAGCGGGAACTTCATGTGGTCAAGTCGGCGCGGTTGGCATCATCCGTGGCCGTTGTCAGGGAGACTCCAGCAGATGATCGACAATACAGACGTCGCACGTCGCACCGTGCTTCGAGCAATTACCGCAGCTTCCGGCACTGCACTATCGTTCACCCTGGCGCAGCGCGCCGCCGCCCAACCCGTCGACGAGGCCGCATCGACCGCTTCCGATCCGTTTGAGACGGCGGAAATCGATACCGGCGAGAACACCATTTTCATCAGGCGTTACGGTAAGGGATCCCCGCTGCTCATGGTGCACGGGTTTCCGCGAACCAGCCTGATGTGGCGCTACGTAGCGCCGCAACTGGCGAGCAAGCACACGGTGATCTGCGTCGACCTGCGCGGCTATGGCCGCAGCGGCGTGCCCGCGTCCGCCGAGGATCATTACCCCTATTCAAAGCGGGCAATGGGGAACGAACTTGTCACGGTGATGGACAAGCTTGGCTTCTCGAAATTCGATCTCGTCGGACACGACCGTGGTGGCCGCGTTTCCTATCGCCTCACGCTCGATCATCCGGAGCGGGTGCGCCGTCTCGCGGTGTTTGACGTCATCCCGATCTCGGAAGGATGGGCCCGCGCCAATGCAAAGTTCGCCACGACGTACTGGCCCTGGATTCTTCTGTGCCAGAAGGAGCCACTTCCGGAAAAATATCTCCTGGGCGCGCCCGGTGCGGTCTTCGACAATCCGTTTGGCCAAGGCTCCTTTGGTCCCGATGTCAGGGCAGCGTACGTCGAAACCTATCGCGATCCGGCCCGCGTGCACGCAATCTGCGAGGAGTATCGCGCGGCTGCGTCTCTCGATATCGAGCACGACAAGAAGGACAGGGAAGACGCGCGGCGTATCACCTGTCCGATGCTGCATCTCTGGGCTGCCGGCGGACCACTCGATAGTTTCTACGGACAGGATGGCGGCCCATTGGGAATCTGGCGAAGGTGGGCCGACAATGTACAGGGGCAGGCGATGAAAGGCGGCCACTTTTTTCCCGAAGAGAACCCCACGGAGACAACCCAACTCCTTGATGCCTTCCTGTCGGCTTGATGCGTCAAAACGCAGTCACGCGGGATTGAGCCGAACGGACTGGAACGGCTACATCGGATGTAGTAACCGTCTAAAACGTCGTTAGACGGTTACTATGTCTCGACACAAAACAGGAACTCTTCATGACCAAGGTTCATTACCGGAAGGCAGATGTCGACGGCTTCAAGGTATTCTACCGCGAGGCTGGGCCGGCCGATGCGACAGCACTGCTGCTGCTTCACGGATTCCCAAGTTCCGGCCATATGTTTCGCGAATTGATCCCGGCCTTGTCGGATCGCTTTCGCATCATAGCGCCGGACCTGCCCGGCTTCGGCCAATCCGACATGCCGTCTCGCGACAGGTTTTCCTACACATTCGACCGATTGGCCGACGTGATCGAACGCTTCACCGAAGTGATCGGGCTCACCCGTTTCGCGATCTATGTGTTCGATTACGGCGCTCCGACCGGCTTTCGACTGGCTGTTCGCCATCCGGAGCGCATCACGGCAATCATCTCGCAGAACGGCAACGCCTATGAGGAGGGGCTGAGCGAGGGGTGGAATCCGATCCAGTCCTATTGGCGGGATCCTTCGCAGGCCAATCGCAACGCGCTGCGATCCTTCCTCGCCCCTGAGGCAACGATCTGGCAATATACGCGCGGCGTGTCCGATACGACCTCTGTGTCCCCGGACGGCTATTCACTCGACAACTTCTATTTGGCCCGCGCCGGCGCCGACGAGGTTCAGCTCGACCTGTTTGGCGACTACAAGAGCAACGTCGCGCTCTATCCGGCTTTCCAGGAGTACTTCCGCAAGCACAAGCCGCCGTTCCTGGCGGTCTGGGGCAAGAACGATCCGTTCTTTCTGCCGCCAGGCGCGGAGGCATTCAAGCGAGACATTCCGGGCGCGCAAGTCCGTTTCTTCGATACCGGTCACTTTGCACTTGAGACTCACTGCGAAGAAATCGCCGCCGTGATCCGCGATTTTCTTTCGCGCTTGAAGTGAAATGTGCGGCCCGAACAGTCTGTTTCGAAGGGTGGTCCGATGCGCGCAATCGTTCTCGAGAAATTTGGCGGCCTCGACAGCCTGGTGATCAAGGAGATCCCGGAGCCTGAACCGAAGGCGGGATATGTCGTGATCCAGGTGAAGGCGTTCGGCATCAATCACGCCGAATTGCATATGCGCAGGGGCGAGTGGGCAGAGGCTGCTCCGGTCAGCGGCATCGAGTGCGTCGGCCTCGTCAAATCCTGTCCCGGCGGCGAGTTTCCGATCGGCGCGAAAGTCGCCGCGCTGATGGGCGGGCTCGGCCGCACGATCAATGGCAGCTATGCCGAATATACCCGCGCGCCGGTCTCGAATGTCGCGCTGATCGAATCGGATCTGCCCTGGGCCGAACTCGCCACGATTCCCGAAACCTATGCGACCGCATGGACCTGCCTGTTCCGCAATCTCGAGATCGAGAAGGAGCAATTGCTGGTCATTCGCGGCGCGACCTCGTCGTTTGGTCAGGCCGCGCTCAAGATGGCCGTCAATGCCGGAGCCCGTGTGATCGCAACGAGCCGCAGCCGCGATCGCTTCGCCATGCTCGAAAAGCTCGGCGCCGAGCGCTGCGAAATAGAGCGCCGTGATTTGTCGAAGGCCATCCCCGAGGCAAAGAAGATCGATGCGGTGCTCGACCTCGTGGGCAATACCGTCATGCTGGATTCTCTCGCCATGCTTCGGCGTGGCGGCCGTTCTTGTCTCGCCGGCTGGCTCGGCGGCCTTGATCCGATCCCCGACTTCAATCCGCTGCTGCAGATGGCCAGCGGCGTCTATCTGACCTTCTTCGGCAGCTTCGTGTTCGGGACCCCGGGCTTTCCGCTCTCGGACGTGCCACTTCAGCAGATTGCCGCCGACGCCGCCGCGGGTCGGCTCGACGTGAAGCCCGCCCGGATCTTCCGTTTCGAGGAGATCCGCGAGGCGCATCGCGTCATGGAGGCCAACGAGGCCAAAGGAAAATTGGTCGTCGTGCACGCGTGAGCCCGCGCGCCAGGCTGCATTGGCGTTGGCGGTGAGCATCACCTACGACCGCTAACGCGGCCGACCCCATACACATCGTTGTGAACCAGGGAGCTGTAGGTGCCCGTAACGACGGGCGCTGCCCATGCGTACGGGATGTCATGAACTTCAACGCGTCAGTGCAGTCCGTCAAGGAAAGAGGTGATCTACATGAAGATGCCCTTCAACATGAAGACGCCATTCAACGTCGCCGAAAAGGGAGACGGGCCTTACGGCCTGCTGGCTATCCTCCGCTGGGTCATGGTTGTCATCTTCGTGTCGTTCGGCATGCAAAAGTTCACGCCGCAGTCGGCGCAAGGCATTGTTCAGTTCATCAGCAACAGTCCGTTCATTTCGTGGTTATCGGTGCTGGGTATCCGGGGAGAAGCGTATTTCCTCGGCGTCGCCGAGCTGGGTATTGCCGTGCTTCTTGCGGCAGGCGCGTTCAGCCCGATCTTGTCAGCGGTCAGTTCGCTGTTAGGCATGATTACGTTCGCCATCACCTGGTCATTCTTCTTCACGACGCCCGGTGTCGTTAAATGGAGTTGGTCGACCGACCCGATGGCCTGGAACTTGACCGGCGAGTTCATCTTCAAGGACATCGTCCTGCTTTGCGTCTGTGTCGTGTTGTTCCTCGCCTCGTTGCCGCGATCTTTCATCCGATCACGTCGTATGTGAGGGGAGGTCCTTCTTCGCCATCGTTGCAGGGTTCTCACTCTCCGTCATTGCGAGCAAAGCGAAGCAATCCATGCTTCCGCAAGTGGCGAAATGGATTGCTTCGCTCCGCTCGCAATGACGAGAGTCGTAGGATGGGTGGAGCGCAGCGAAACCCATCATTCGCGCGGCTTGCTCCATCGCGATGGGTTTCGCCGCGCTCTACCCATCCTACGGCGCTATCGCGAGGACGTCCCCGCTTGCGCCGTCTCTCTCCCGAGCCGCCGCTGCAGCACTGACCAATAGGTCGCCGGCAGGAAGCGTTGCAGCAGATCCATCAAGCGCGCGTCGCTGCCGATCAGGATGCGCGGCCGGTTGTTCTCGACGCCTTGGATGATGCTGCGCGCGGCGGCAGTCGGTGTCGTCCTGGCAGCCGCATCGAACCATTCGATCGCTTGCGCGCGGCGCGCATTGTCGGATACGCCGGCGCCGGTGCGGGAATTACGGACGATGTTGGTCGTGACGCCGCCCGGATGCACCACCGACAGCCGCACCGGGCTGCGTGCGGCGGCAAGCTCATGCCGCAGGCTTTCGGAGAAGCCGCGCACCGCGAATTTCGAGGCGCAATAGGCGGTCTGGCCGGGCGGTGCGACGATGCCGAAGATCGAGGAGACGTTGACGATATGCGCCTCGCGTTGCCGCGCAAGCTGCGGCAGGAAGGCGCGCGTCGCATGCACTGTGCCCCAGAAATTGATGTTGAACAGCCACTCCATCTGCGCCTGGTCGATTTCGTGGAACTGGCCGAGCAGGGTGACCCCGGCATTGTTGATGAGGATGTTGAGGGACGGATGCGCGCTGGTCGCGGCTTCCGCGAAGCTCGCGATTTGATCGGTTTCGCCGACGTCGACGCGATGCACCGTGATTTTCCTCGCGCCTGTTTTCGCAATCTCGGCGGCCACCGCGGCAAGGCCGGCCTCGTCGCGGTCCGCCAGCGCGAGATCGGCGCCGCGTGCGGCAAGCTCGAGCGCAAGCGCCCGGCCGATGCCGCTGGCGGCCCCCGTCACGGCCACCGCACTTGCCGAGATTGTAGTCATGCGATCAGCTCCCAGAGATGAGGGGAACCATAGCACAGGGTTCCGCAAGTTTTTTGGATCGGAACTGAACAAGTTCGCGCGGCAGGTTTTAACTTGCATTACTTCAAGAACGGAGCCGCCGATGGAACAGGCAAGAACGCCTCGCGCAAGAGCGCTCATCGTCGAAGACGACCCGATGCAGCGGCAGATGATCGGGCTCTTACTGGAAGAGAGTGATTTCGATGTGATCGAATGCGCCAGCGCCGAGGCCGCGGAGGTGGTTTTGCAGCGCGACGGCGAGGAGCTCGATCTGATGATCTCTGATGTCGAGCTCGCTGGCTACAAGGATGGCGTCGAGCTCGCCCATATCGCCAAGCGCTGCAATCCCGCCCTTGGCGTCATCGTCACCTCGGGCAAGCCGCTGAGGCGGAAGTTGCCCGATGGCGCGAAATTCTGGTCGAAGCCCTGGGCGCCGCTGGATGTGATCCGCGAGGCGGAGCGGATGGTGCTGGCGCGGGATGGCGGGCACTAGATGTGATCCCACGCGCTTTGCGGAGCGCCGATCGGTGGGCGCAAAATCAAACAGCGGGCCGCAAGCCCGCCGGTTTGACCAATCCCGGTTTGAGCGCCCGGGCAGGGCGAGCGCGCGCCGCCGCCCGGGCTGAAACAGTTACTTCTTGGCCTTCTTCTTCTTGGTGGCCTTTTTCGCCTTTTTCGCCTTCTTCGCTTTCTTAGCCATAGTATCCTCTCAGGGTTAAATGGATTGAAACGCGACACCGAGGCATGCTTGGCGGAGGGCCAACCTCGCAACATCCTCGGTTGACAAGCTCAACAGATTCGCGGCGTGCTGCCGCGGGCTGTCATCCCGCTGTCATCGCGTTATCCACAACTGTTACGCAGTTTTACGCGATTTTTCGCCGAACCTGCCATGCTCCACCGCGCGCCAGACTCCTTCGGCGTCATCGAACGGCCGAACGGGTAAGGTTAATGCTGCGGAAATTCGATCTTTATTGTTTCAAAACCACAGCACCGAATAGGCGATCAAATTGAGATTCCGTTAAGCCAGACGACGGCATGTTGCCGGTCGCGAGAGAGCCGTCACGAGCGGCCCGTTCACCTGTGGGAAGGGGCAGGATGCACATCCTGGATTTGCGGTGCTGAGCGTTCCGACGCTGTGGACGGTATCCGTCACCAACTTTTTCGCGCTTGGCCTGGTCTGGGTCTACGTCTCGCGCTGCTATCCCAAGTTCGAAGCAGCGCGGTTCTGGACGGCGGCTGCGTTTACCGCAATCGCGGGTGCCGCAGCTTCGATGCTGCGCGGCGTGGTCGACTTCAGCCTGCTGCTGATCGGCTGCAATGCGCTTCTGACCTTCGCCTGCTGGTTCGTGGTCATGGGCGTCCAGCGGTTCTACAACCTGCCGATCTCCTGGCGCATGCCTGTGCTCGGTGTCGGCCTGACCTGCATCGGCCTCGCCTATTTCCAGTTCGTGCAGGACGACATGCCGATGCGGATCGCGATCTATTCCCTCGGACAGATCATCCCGGCGGCGGTGACGTTGCATTTGCTGATCATGCGGCGCGACGACCAGAATCCCGGCGCCCGCCTTGCCGCCATCTGCTGCGCTCTTCTCATTATCGCCTATGGCGTTCGCTCGGTCCTGGCGCTGATGCGGGTCGGGGGCGATCTCTCGATCGTCGATTTCAACGGGATTCAGGCTGCGCTGATCCTGATCGTGATATTCCTGTCGATGGCTTGGAACTTCGGCCTCCTGTTGATGGCGATCGACCGGCTGCGCAACGAAGTCGCCGATCTCGCGCTGCTCGATGACCTCACCGGGGTCGGCAATCGCAGGCATTTCGTGCAGCGGCTGACCGAGGAATGCGCCCGCTCGGTGCGCAGCGGCGAGCCGTTCGCGCTGCTCGTGATCGACCTCGACGGCTTCAAGCGTATCAACGATACCCATGGCCATGCTGCCGGCGACGCCTGCCTGCAGCATTTCGCGCTGATGGCGCAGACCCGGTTGCGCCCCGCCGACATGCTGGCGCGCAGCGGCGGCGACGAGTTCTGCATCGTGCTGCCGTCCTCCACGCTGGCTGAGGGGGCGATGATCGCCCGCCGCGTGCTGGAGGTGTGCCGGGCCGATGCGGCCGAATGCTCGGGCCAGGAGATCCCGATCGCGGTGTCGATCGGGGTTGCGCAATGGACCAGGGAGATCGGCGCCTATCCGGACCGGCTGATCGCCGCCGCCGACCGGGCACTCTATGAAGCCAAGAAGCGTGGCCGCGACGGCTACGCGATTTCTGAGCCGGCTCCGCCGATAGTGCCTGACATCGCCTACATGCCTGACATCGTGCCGCGCAAAACGGCGTGAAGCCGCCTCACGGGGGCCGATGCATGAACCCTCGCCTGCTTGCGGCGGCGCTTTGCACCGCCGCGCTCGTCACGCCGGCCGTCGCGCAGACGCCTGACCTTGCGGCGATCGCGCGATCCTCGGGCACACCCGAAATCCCCGGTCTGAAGATGGTGTGGCTGGCGCCCTGGGGCGACGTCGCAAGATCCCATCGCTGGCGCAACATCATCGTGCACCAGACCGAGGGCCCGGCAGGCTCGGCCCGCGGCGGCGCACAGGCGCAGTCGAAGAAGCCGAGCCGGCGCGGCGTGATGGTGTGGGTCGAGACCGACGGCACGGTCTATTGGGCGGTCGACGAGAAGCTGGTGACGACCCATGGCGACGGCGCCAACCGCAACGACAACAAATATATCGACAACGGCCCGACCTATCGCCAGGTCGTCGCCGGCAATTCGATCGGCGTCGAATTCGCCGGCAACTATCCCGACGTGACGCGTCCGCCTACCGAGGCGCAAGTCGCGGCGTGGCGGATCCTGGTGAAGGTGCTGCGCACTCGCTACAACATCCCGCTCGAACGCGTCTACGCCCATAACTGGATCGACTTCAAGGACGCCCGCTATTGCGAGGGCTGCGCCCTCGCGAACATGGCGCGGGAGTGGGGCGAGTAGGCGAGAGCCTTCAGAACTTCGCACTGAGATTGGCGCGGACGGTCTGATCGATCACGTCGGAACCGAACTGGCCGCCGTAGGAGATACTCAGCACGGCGCCGGGCATCAGGTTGAAATCGAGCCCGACATCGCCGACCGCCGCGTTGCGGGCGATCGGCACGCCGGAGATCGAGAATGCACTGCTGCCGCCGGCGAAGGCGAAGGTTGCGAGCGGAGCGACATCGCCGAAGGCGTGGCGCAAGCCGAGCGAGCCGCGGACCGTGGCCGCAATGGTGCCGAGCATGATGGAACTGGCACCGCGCAGCCCGAGCGTCGTGAAGGTCGCATCATTGTCCGCAGCCGCGCCGGTCAGTGCCGCGGCGCCGCCGATTTCCCTGAAGCCGTTGCTGCGCAGGTTCAGATAGGCGAGGTTGGCAAACGGCTCGAACGACGTCCATCCGGCATTGATGCCGTAGGCGAGTTCGCCGAACACTTGCGTCGTCCCGGCGCCGTAATCGCTCCGCAGCGAGTCGGCGAAGCCGGGGAATAGGACATTCCGCGTGGTCGTCAGGTCGTGCCATGTATAGGCAAGGCCGGAGCGGAAGCTGAGGCGGTCCCAGCCCGTGCCGCCATAGAGCCCGACATGGTAGTCATTGCTCGAGCCGGAGGAGCGGCGTTCGTTGGTATCGAACCGCGTGGCGCCGTAACCGGCGAACCCGCCGACCCGCCAGCTGTCGAAGATGGTGCCATCCGCGCCGACGAGGAAGCCGCCGGTCGAGCGGCCGAACCTTGCGGCGTTGCCGTCACCGTCCCAATGTCCCCAACTGCCGAAACCCTGGCCCCAGATCGCGAAGCGCTCCGTCGTGGGGATGGCGGCGGCATAGCCGCCTTTGCCGTCGAGCACGGCAACCGCTGCATTCGACGCGGCGACGCCGCCGGCCGCAGCCCGCAGCCGGTTGAGCGCCGCCTCGCGCGGGAAGCGGCTGTCGTCGATCAACGCGCCACGGATCGAAGCATGCATCTCGCCGGAAAGCTGGTCGAAGGCAACACGCGCCTGCGGCGCGGAGAGATTGAGAACCGCATTGTAGACGGCGCTGCCGCCGCCAAGCGCCTCGACCCCGCCGGCGGTCGCGACCTGATTTGGCGTCACGCCGACAGAAGGGAAGGCGATCTGATTGCGGATCAGCGTCAGGTAGATGTTGTTCGGATCGTAGGTCAGCGAGGGCGCAAGGAACGCCAGGTTCGAAGTGACTGTATCGAACGCTCCGGTGATACCGCCGGCCGCGGTCAGAATATTGTAGGTCGTCGACGGCGCGTAATTGCCAGAGCCCGCGAGCACCTGCACCTGGCCGCCGGTGATCGTGGCGGTACCGCCGGCGATGATCTTGTCGCTCTGGCCCGCCGCGTTGACCTCCACCTGGTAGATGGAGGTCGGCGCGAAGCTCACATTGCCGGCGACGTTCAGCGTGCCGATCGAATTGCCGGGCGCGACGATGCCGTTGTTCAAAGCAGACAGGCTGCCGACGATACCGCTGCCGCCGAGTATGCCGCCCTTCATGACCTCCACGGACGCTCCGGCCAATGAGCCGTTCACGATAAGCTGTCCGCCGTAGACGTTGACGAAGCCGGAGAAGGTGCTGCTGTCGGCGGTCAGGATCGTGGTGCCCGCTTCAGTCCCGACATAGCCGACGCCGGCGATGACGGGGGCAAAGACGTAGTTCGAACTGGTGTGATTGAAGAGAAGAGCGCCGGTGCCGTGGTCGCCGACTTCGATGGTCGCCACGTTCAACGTGCCAGGCGCGGCTGCGGGATCATGGCCAGGCGTCGCATCTTCGCCGCCGATTGTGATCTTGCCGAAGCTGTTGGACGAACCGCCGACGCGAACGGTGCCGGTGCCATTGGCAACCGTGACTATGCCACCATTGCTGATCGTCAGGATGCCGACGCCTGCGCCGCCCACATTGAGGGTACCGCCGATATTCCAGCCCGCGCCCGAACCGTTGACGTAGGCATTGTTGGTCCCTTGCGGAGAGCCGTTTCCGACCGTGGCGACGCCCGACGTGTTGACGACGCCGCCATCGAGAATATTGAGCGTTCCCTTGCCGGCCACGCCGACCGTCAGGCTGCCGTTGTTGTGCCAGACCGAACCTGCTCCCGTCACCGTGACGATGCCGTTGCTGTTGGCGTTCGAGCCGAGTTCTGCGTTGAAAGTATTGGTCAGCGTCGATCCGTTCTCGATCGTCAGCGAGCCCGTGCCCGCAAATCCCACGGAGAGGAGGCCGGTGGTCCAGCTCGATCCGGAGGTGAAGACGGCCGATCCCGTGCCGGTGCTGTTGGCGCCCAGATAGCCGCTGGCGCTGTTGACGTGGCCGCCGTTCTTGACGAGCAGGGTAGCATTGCCGCGACCGCCGACATTCAGCGTGCCCGTACTGCTCCAACTTGCGCTGTCGACGGTGACCTGCCCGGTTGCGGCGGCGGCTTCAGCGATGGTGGCGCCGACGCTGCTGACGGCGCCGCCATTGCCGATGTTCAGCACGCCGTTGCCATTGGCGCCGATCGACAGGAACGCGCCGTTGGTCCAGTTCGCGCCGGACCCTGATACGGTTACCGTGCCGTTGGAGCCGAGCGAGCCGGCGATGATGCCCTTGTCATTCTGCACGCTGCCGCTCGGGCCGATGTTGAGCGTGCCGTCCCCGTTGGCGCCGACCGTAAGATCGCCGCCGACATTCCACGGCGACGCTTGCGATCCCGGGACCGTAGCGGTGCTGCCGCCTTCGATCACGGCCTGGGCTGAGGCCAGGGTGGAGCAGCTGAGCAAAGCCAGCGTAGTTGCCGCCAACAGAGACAGCGGACGCCGTGCCGTCCAGAGGTTGAGACGGACGCCGCATTTATCAAAAAGCATAATTCCCCCAAAAGCCTGCCGATTCCATCGCCTTGCAATGGGCCGCACCATAGGGAGGCGGGGCATGCGCGGCTTGGGCTGCGCGTCGGAGTTCTTGGCTTGCACGGCACTGTCGCGGCGCGTCACACCGATGTTGCCGATCGGCAACGGTATGTCCGGACTACGGGGTCTTTCCGAGGCCGGCAGCGCGGATATCGGACGGCCTCGCGCCATAGCGGCGGCGGAAGGAATGATTGAAATAAGACAGATCGCCGAAGCCGCAGTCGAAGGCGATCGAGCTGATCGGCGATTCCGCAAAGCGTGCGTCGAGCAGCTTGCGGTGCGCCATCGCCAGGCGTTGCTTCAGCACATAGTCGGTGAACGTCGTGTGCCACTCGCGGAACAGATCGCGCGCTGTTCGCGCGGAGATGCCGTTGCGCTGCGCGACCGCATCGAGCGTCAGGTCGCGCGAGGCGAGATTGCGTTTGATGTCGTCCTGGATTGCGTGCAGTTTCGCGGCGCGCACGCCGCGCCGGCTGGCGATCTGTTGCCCATCGCGGTTCGGACCGAGCAGGATCGCCGCAAGGTCGTGCATGTGGGTGACGATCACATCGCGCAGCTCGGGCAATGCCAGGGCTTCCTCATCATTGAGGATACTGGCGTAGCGCGTCAGCAGCCCGAGGGTGGGATCGTCAGGCGGGATCGAGCGCAGCAAGCCGTCGTCGATATCGACCAGCACGCCCTCCAGGCGTTTTCGCGTGAAGCGGAAGTTCTGGAGCTGCGAGGGGACGTAGCCCAGGAATTCGCCGGCCTCCGAATTGGTGACGAAGGTGGCGTTGCCGCTCGGAAGGTCGACCTCACGGCCGATCTGCCGAAGCGCGCCGTGTCCCTGCACGGCATGGACCAGGACAATGTGGTCATTGTCGATCATCGAGGCCGTATGGCGATTGGTTGTCGGCGACAACCTGCCGTCGGCGATCGAAAATCCATTGACGCCCCTGATCCTGAAGTCGAGCTCGAAGGGAACGCCGGGCAGCGGATCGATCTCGAGCTGCATCAACAGCCGGCCGTAGGTCTCGCGAAATGCTTCGATACTGTCGGGACCGGAGAAGGCAGCGCTCGTCAGCTGCATCGAAATAATATCGGGATCGGTCAAAATTCTTCCTCGCGGCCGCCGCGGAACCCGGCACTGACAGCATAGTGTCGCCGTCCCGTCCACGGGTTCATGGTCGCAAAGAAAAAGCCGGCGTTGCCGCCGGCTTTGACCGAGTGATTTGTCTGGTCGCGCTGTCAGTGCGCGGCTTCGAGCGCCGCTTCCTGCTTGGCGATCGTGCCCTTGACGGCCGATTGCACCTTCTCGAAAGCGCGGACCTCGATCTGCCGCACGCGTTCGCGCGAGACGCCGAATTCGGCGGCGAGGTCTTCCAGCGTCATCGGCTCGTCCGCGAGGCGCCGCGCCTCGAAGATGCGGCGTTCGCGCGGGTTGAGCACGCTGATGGCGCCGGTCAACGCCTGGCGGCGATGATCGAACTCTTCGCTCTCCGCCATCAGGGCTTCCGCGTTCGGCGCGGTGTCGACCAGCCAGTCCTGCCATTCGCCTGCTTCGCCGTCGTCGCGGATCGGCGCGTTGAGCGACGCGTCCCCGCCGAGACGGCGGTTCATGTCGATCACGTCCTGATCCGTCACGCCGAGGCGGCTCGCAATCAGCTTCACCTGGTCGGGGTGGAGATCACCCTCGTCCAGTGCGGAGATCTTGCTCTTCGCCTTGCGCAGGTTGAAGAACAGCTTCTTCTGGTTCGCGGTCGTGCCCATCTTCACGAGCGACCATGAACGCAGGATGTACTCTTGAATCGACGCCTTGATCCACCACATGGCGTAGGTGGCGAGACGGAAGCCCTTCTCGGGCTCGAACCGCTTCACCGCCTGCATCAGGCCGACATTGCCTTCCGACACGACTTCGGATATCGGCAAGCCGTAGCCGCGATAGCCCATGGCGATCTTGGCCACGAGCCTGAGGTGGCTGGTGACGAGTTTATGTGCCGCGTCGCGATCGTCGTGCTCGCGCCAACGTTTGGCGAGCATATATTCCTCCTGCGGCTCCAGCATCGGGAACCGACGGATCTCGGCGAGGTATCTGGAAAGACCGGATTCTCCATTGAGAACCGGCAAGGTAGCTGTACGGGCCATACTTGCGCCCTCCAGTTGGTTCAGGCCCCCGATAGCGGCGGGCCCGGCAGGCGGCCGCTGTGTTAAAGCCGGCCGGCTTGCGATGTTCCGCGTTGGATATTCAACGCAGGTGCAACAATACACCCAATGACCCCCGATAGGGAAGGATTGCTGACGTCACGTCCCCGTGTGGCTGGTATAACCTATTGTCATATCAATTCTTTTTCGGGGGGTGCGTCATAGCGCCACCTCCAAGGGGGCGTTCAAGGCTGCCTTTCAGGAGAAGCAAATCCTCCGGCAGAGGCGCCTCCCAATGCAAAATTTCCCCGGTCCTGGGATGCTCGATGGTAAGAAGGTACGCGTGGAGCGCCTGGCGGCCGAGGGCGGCCAGCGCTGCCTGCGCCTCGGGCCCCAGTTGGCTGGCCTTGGTCTTGAAATGCGGGCCGTAGACCGAATCGCCTAGCAGGGGATGGCCGATATGGGCGAGGTGCACCCGGATCTGATGGGTGCGTCCGGTCTCGAGCCGGCAGGCCAGCAGGGAGGCGACCGGCTTCCCGTCCCGGCCCTGAAACACTTCCCTTTGCTCCCAATGGGTGATCGCCTCGCGACCGCCTTCGCGCACCGCCATCTTCTCGCGCGCATGCGGATGACGGTCGATCGGCGCGTCGATGGTACCGCGCTGGCGGTTCGGCACTCCCCAGATGAAAGCCATATAGCCGCGCTCCATCTCCCCGGTGCGGCCATGGTCGGCAAATTGCGCGGTCAGCGACTGGTGGGCCTGGTCGTTCTTGGCGACCACCATCAAGCCGGTGGTATCCTTGTCCAGCCGGTGGACGATCCCCGGACGCCGCACCCCGCCGATGCCGGAAAGGCTCGCGCCGCAATGGGCGATCAGGGCGTTGACCAGCGTGCCGCTCTCATGACCGGCGGCGGGATGCACCACGAGGCCGGCCGGCTTGTCGATGACGATCAGGTCGTCGTCCTCATAGATGATATCGAGCGCGATATCCTCGCCCTTCGGCTCCGGCGGCACCGCCTCCGGAACCTCGACTATAACCGTATCGCCTGCGGCGACGTGAAAAGCAGGGTCGCGGATGGGAGCGTCCTTCACCGTGACGGAACCGGCGAGGATCAGCGCCTTCAGCCGCGACCGCGACAATTCCGGCAGGCGCGCGGCGAGGACACGGTCGAGCCGGGGCGAGCCCTCATCGCCCTGAACGACGACCGTCAGCCGTTGGCCGCCAGAGGGGACGTCGGGGCAGGGGGCGCCCCGTTCTTCTTCGTTCACGCTTACTTTCTTCGGCAAAACCGGTTTCCACTTCCGCAGATCATGTTTAAAGAGCCGCCCATGACCGACGCAACGATCCCTGAACCGACCCAAGAGCAGGCCGCCCTGATCGCGCGGGTGCGGCGGATGATGCTGATCGCGGGCCTGACCTCGGCGCTGGCAGTGGCCGTGGTCCTCATCGCCGTCGGGTATCGCTTTTACCGCGGGGAGGGAAGCCCTGCCGCCACCACCGACATCACGGCCACCCTGCCGAAGGGCGCCCGCATCGTCTCCACCGGCATCGCCGGCGACCGCCTGGTGGTGACCCTCGATATAGGCGGGGCGACCGAAATCCGCACCTTCGACGCGAAAACGCTGAAACCCGCAGGAAAACTCCGCTTCGTCAGCGAACCCTGAGCCAAGCTCGCTTGCAGTTTTCGGTTTTCGAGGCTATTGCCTGAGACCGCAACGCTCCCTTCGTCTAGCGGTTAGGACGCGGCCCTCTCAAGGCTGAAACAGGGGTTCGATTCCCCTAGGGAGCGCCAGCGACCGATCGTCACGTTGCAGGTCGCTTTTTTCTTATACGAATCTGGCCTGCATTACCCATTCCACGACGGTCCCTCCGGAATGTCCGAGCGTGACGTTATCTTCATCAGCCACGCAACTCCGGAGGACAACGAGTTCGTGCGTTGGCTGGGGACTAGGCTGACGGGGTTCGGTTACAAGGTATGGGCCGACATCTTCGATCTCGCCGGCGGGACGCCGTTCTGGACTAGCATCGAGGACGCGCTCCGGAAAAGGACGCTCAAGGTCGTCTTCGTGGTTTCCAAGGCGAGCTGCGATCCCAACCGCAGCGGCGTCAGGAACGAGATCTCCGTCGCGGATGCGGTCAAGAAGTCGCTCAAGGATGCGGAATTCATCATCCCGGTCCGGATCGACGACATCCCCTTCGCGGACCTGCCGATCCAGATACACCAGCTCAACGCAATCGACTTCACGGCCGGATGGGGCGCTAAACTCGCAGTACTCGTCGAGACGCTGACGAAGGCCAAGGTGCCGCGCGTGGTGACGGACCTTTCCGCCGAGTTCGATCGATGGAGTCAGGCATCCGTGAGGTCCGACGTGGTTGTCGAGCGCGGCGAGGAGCCGTTGCTCACCAGCGTCATTCCCATCGTCCGGCTGCCGGATGAGATTTCCTTCTACGAGTACGACGGCGAGAACAAGAGGTTTGAGCAGGCCATTGAGACCCTGCCGTATCCGCACACTATGCACAATCGCCTGCTGGTGAGCTTTGCCTCTGCCCATGAGATTCAGGCGCAACTGCCGCCGGAACTGTCGGTGTCGTTGCGGGGCGCGGCGCCCTTGAAGGACTTCCTCGAGGGCGCGGTCACCGATCCCGTCGGTCCGCGCCGGGGCGACGCCAACAACTGGGCAGTCCGGATGCTCCGGGAATCATTCGAAGACCATCTCGCGGCGCGTGGGCTTCTCTCCTACGCAGCTTCTTCGGGCACGGTGATGTTCTTTCCCAAGGAGCTGCTTCCGGACGACCGTGTCTACTACGTCAACGCCAAGGGCAAGCGGACCTACAAGCAGGTCGTCGGCTTCAGCAAGGTCCTCAATGCGCACTGGCACCTGGGCATGCGCGCCGTGCTGCGGCTCGGCGAGACGCCGACGGTGCGATTGCGGCCCTATGTCGTCTTCACCCGGGACGGCAGAGAGCCGCTGCGGGATGCCGATGAGATGACGAAATTCCGGCGGCGCTTCTGCAAGAGCTGGTTCAATCACGTCTGGCGCCCGCTTTGGCAGGCCTTCTTCGAGTTCTTCGGCGGCGGGGCCGAAAGCGTGCTGATCGCCCTCGGCGAGCATCGTAGCTGGTCGGTCGCGGGCGACGGATTGAAGCTCGTTGCCGCGATGCGCATGCCGTTCGATCTGGACGTCGTCGACGAGGAAGGCGAGCCGGAGGAGCCGGATGAGACCGATGATCTCGGCGAGGACGACGATACCGAGGACGAGGACGAATGACGGCGGCTTGGCGGGCGATCCACATTGAGGAACCTCGGCTGACATTCGGCCACGATCAGAGTACCGAGCACCCGAAGGATGGTCTTTTCCTATTCGGGCCGGTCGCGTCAGGACAGAATCCCGCGCGCATGGACGTCGGTGTGATCGCCACGCCGGCCGGTCTCGAGAAGTATTCGAAGTGGGTCGCGTCCATCGAAAAATTCATCGACGCGCCGGCGCCGGCGCCCGACCGCAAGCGCAATGAAGCCAACACGTTCGTCTGGCCTGGGTTCGAGGCGGTCTATGGTGCCGCATGGCCCAGCAAGCCGTTCGCATCGTGCCTGATCGATGCTGGCGAGCTCAGTCGCCGGATCCTGGACGCCGACAGGCATCAAGCGATCTATTCGGCGGTCGCGCTCTACGAAGAGGCAATGCGCAAGTATCTCCGCGAGGAGGAAGCGCGCCCGCAGTTGTGGTTCGCGATCGTCCCAAATGAGGTCTACAAATACGGCCGGCCTAAGTCGACAGTCCCCGTGAAGCTCCGCACGCCCGGGACTCGCAAACTCGGTATGAAGGCGGCGCGCTCCATCCTCACCAAGGGATCAATGTTTTCGGAGGAGATGGAGGCTGCGGCGGTCTACGAATATGAACTCAACTTTCACAACCAGCTCAAGGCTAGGCTGATGGACACCGGCCAGGTGGTCCAGGTAGCCAAGGAGGTCACACTCGATCCGCCGACCGAGAAGGCGAAATCGCGGATGCAGGATCCGGCGACCATCGCTTGGAACCTTTCGACGACCAGCTTCTACAAGATCGGCGGGAGACCATGGCGCCTGGCCGAACTGCGTGACGGAGTCTGCTACGTCGGTCTGGTGTTCAAGCGGATCGAGCGACCTAGCGGGCGAGATAACGCCTGCTGTGGCGCGCAGATGTTCCTCGGTTCCGGCGATGGCCTGGTGTTCAGAGGCGCCGTTGGTCCCTGGTATTCAGAGAAGAACGACGCATTCCATCTCGATCAGGATCAAGCGGCGAAGCTTATGGCGATGATCGTCCGGGCCTACAAGGACAATCATGGGGCGGCTCCGGCCGAGCTCTTCATTCACGGCAAGACGAACTTCGCCGCCAACGAATGGACCGGCTTCGCCAGCGCCGTGCCGCAATCGACCAAGCTCGTCGGCGTTCAAATCCGCGACAACGCGGATATCAAAGCCCTCCGCTATGGCGCCAATGCTGCGCTGCGCGGGACCGCCGTCGTGACGTCTGAGACCTCGGGCTATCTTTGGACAAGGGGCTACATTCCGCGCCTGCGCACCTATCCGGGGAGGGAGGTGCCGAATCCGCTGACCGTGGAGATCAGGCGGGGCTCGGCCGACATCGAGCAGGTCATGCGGGACGTGATGTCGCTGACCAAGCTGAACTTCAACGCCGCCGAGTTCTGCGACGGTCTTCCCGTCACCTTGCGCTTCGCAGACCTGGTTGGCGAGATACTCACGGCGGGCCCCATCACGCCGCACACGCCGCTGCCTTTCAAGTTCTACATCTGAGGCGAACGCACCATGGCTGTCGGTCCGAAGACGCCGTCCCTCTATTCGCGGATGCAGACGCACGGCACCCTGACGGAAGCTCCGCGCGATGTGCCGGACGCACGCTTCGCGCTTCCGTCGACGATCAATTGGATGCGCGCGCTTGCGATCCTCGCTGCCGACCAGAGCCTCGATTTCGCCGAGGGTCGTACCTTCTACGTGAAGGTCCAGGCGCGCGTCGTCCCCGATCGCGAGTTCAACACCGTGTGCGAACAGCTTCTGTTCGTTCTCAACCAGATCGCCGCGTTGCAGGCTCTGACGTTGGCTCCGAATAAGGCGGATGTCGCGCGGACAGCAATAGTGGCCTGGTACTACGGGGTCTACAGCGCCGCGTCCGCTATGACGGCGGCGATGGACGGCTCGTTTCAGGACAATCACACGGAGACCGCGAGGAAGTGGCAGGAGCGCTTTCCGGCGAAGAACCTAGCAATGCCTCCCTTCGGCGATTGCCTATCGAGCATCGTCCCGAGCACGGTCGATGTCGAACTCACTCCGGTGAGGGCGCGGGGTCGACACTCGCTAGTCAACGAACCCACGACCGCGCAAGAAGCCTGGGGGTGTTGCGCGGAGTACCTATCCGGCACGGCGGGCTGGGAGCGATGGAATGTGGAGGAGCGAGTGAGAGAGGCGGCCGCATTCAAGGCGCTAGGAGTTTCCGATTTCCGGACGAAGGCGGCTCGCGAACTGCGCGATGCGGGCTATGCCCGCCGCGGCATCGCTTTTCTGCACCAGGCATCGAGATATCGCGGGAAGGCGAACTACCGCGACGCCATCTATCTTGCCTACGGGACTTCCGTGCCGACGCAGTTATCTGGCTTCGTCGAGGACATGCTGGTTGTCCTAAAGGCATTCGCGGCCATGGCCGGTGCCTACTGCTCGCTGCGGGTTGGCAAGGCCGCATGGACGGCCTTCGTCGATGACCTCGAACGCAAAAAAGCCATCTCCGTTTCGCCGAAGGACGTCTGGTGACGATCGATCGACCGAAGCGACTTGCGCTCTCAGGGGGCTTGTCGTCAAGTTCGTCCGTCACCACTCGGCATAAGTTTTGATAAGGTATAACGAGGAACTTGGAAATGGAGATTACCGATGCAAATTGCGTTCGCTGTCTATGATCCTCCAGAGAAGGGAATGCCTCATTTGGCTGTTCGGATCGATGGCGTTAAAACCGAGTCCAAGCGAGTTCATGCTATTGCTGCCAAGACCCGCGCTGACGCGGAAAAGGTGGTCGCGGAATTACAACGAGATTTGCAGGACCCTCACTGGCGCGATCGGGAGCGCCTTCACGCTGCTCGTAGCTCGCGAAACTAGGTCACTGCCCATTTATGCTCGTTGTTCACCGATCATGCACCGATGGCGGCGGGCCTTCACTCAGGAGCCCAATACCTTCGTAGTGTCGGACTTGCGATCCTTCCACGCGGGGCCACGAAATCCGCAGACCGGCCACAACCGCTCGGAAATCGCGGCCGAAGCTCTGCCTAGTGCCAGCCTCGCGCCGCCCGTTCGCCTCGCACCAATCGCCGTGCCACAAAAATATCGTCGGCCGATCCAGCTTTCGAAGCTCGCGTTCCTTCTTGATGAGCTGGCCGCACTCTTCTTCGGTCAGCATGTCCGAGAAAATCAGGGGGAGGATGCGCTTTGCTGGGCGCATTCGCGCGCAGGACGATAAGCATGTGCTGACGATCTACGAGCTTATGCCGGAAAAAACTGGCGAAAGTAGTTCCAATCACCTCATCTCTTCCAGCAGCTTCCGCGCCTCACGCAGCAACTCCCCAATCTGCCTTCGCTCGGCGATCGCATCCCTGGTGAACAGGCCGTGCTTGCGCGCGTTCTGGTTTGCCCTTGGCGCGCCGGATCCCGGTGCGCCGCCGTGCATGCGGCAGCGCTTCTTGCCGTGCACCGCCGGCGAGCGGCACGCGCCACTGGTGCGGGTTTTGGCGCCACAACGTGGGCTCGCCAGCATCGGGCCGGTGTTTCTGATGTGATCGCTCATCCCTGTGCGTCGCGCTTGGCATCAGCGGAAGCTTGCCCTCGCTTGGAGCTAGAAGCCTTCCGCGCCTTCCGCGCCGCGGATGCCGGGCCTTTGTCCGAAACGATCACGCTCGCATGCTGCGTGACGTTGCCGACGATGGCCTTGCCGCCGTCCTCCACCTTCACGTTCTGCACGGTGATGGCGGGCTCGCCATGGCTCCGGTAGCGGCTCAGCGCCTCGATCTGGGCAGGAAACGTGCGGGTGAGCCTGCCCAATGCGCGCGCGGCGCTGTCGTGCTGGGTGAGGTCGTCGGCACTGGCAAGGTGATGGGCACATCGCATCGCCATCACATGAACCGAAACCATCTGCGCCACCAGCATGGCCTCGACGGAATCCCTTGGACGAATGCTCTTCATCATTGAAATCATGAACGAGAGGTTGACCTCGTCGGGGCTCCCGCCGCTCACGCTGGCCCTAACCAATTGCCGCAGGATGCCATCCATCGCTTCGCGATCGGTTGCCCCCAGCGCGTTCGCCATGAGCTGTTCGCCGAGCTCCGGATCGGGATGGTCGATGGAGAATCCCTGTGACGAGAGCCTTATCCGCGGGGCCGTGGCAGCTTTGGCCGGGTCGGTTGCGGCGATCGTCTTTGGCATGGTGAGGCTTGGGGCGGTGGTCATGTCGAGACTTCCTGGCACGCGCGCGGCAAGCGCGCGCGGTTCGGCCACGCGCGAGGCCATCGTTCGCCGCGCGGAGCCGGTGCAATTTCAATCGTGGGTGAGGATGCGGGTGAGGATTCCTGGACCGCAGGTCGCAACCGACGCGCCCGCTACTCGCGGACCGACGGGCGTTACAAGATTGCGGAATGATCAAGGAATGCCCCTGATTTGCCTGACGTGTCAAGTTGCTATTCCAGCGCTAGCTGCCGCCTGCACCTTTGCATGGGGTTGTTTTCGATATTTGAGAGCGCGCATCTTCGAAGGGAAGTTCTCCAACGTCACCCGCAGGCAAAGGCACGGTGCGATACGCACGATAGCGGGTATCGAGTTGCATGGCCGACCTGCATATGAATATTCCTGCGGGGCGCCTAAGAGCATTATACCCCATCTCAATTACATAAGAGTTCGCAGTTTTATTCTGAGTGGCGCGCCATGCTGCGCCTTTCCACGCTGGAGTATGACTTTGTACGATTGCGCCAGTAGGTTCGTTCAAAGCTTACGCGCTGCTGATCGCCCGAGGCCGTCTTCCCGATCGAACACCCGCAAAAGGCGCGAGATACCCGACCCGAGCATTGACGTGACCACTGGATTGAGACCGGTGTCGCTGTCGATCTGAACGGTGACGGTTCGCCCGACGATCAATTCATCCGCATTGTCATTCACGTTGAGTTTGATCCGGACCGGAATGCGCTGAGCGAGCCTCACCCACGAGAAGGTCGGATTGATATTGGCAAGCATGCTCGCACCCGAACTTCGTTCACGATCTTCGATTCCGCGGGCGATGCTATCAACTTTTCCTCTCAGGATCGAACCGCCCATCAACCTGACATCGGCAGCGTCGCCTACATGGATGCGTGCGAGTTTCGTCTCCTCAAAGTAGCCTTCGACGCGCACCGTGTCGGTCTCGATCAAAGCCATGATGCCTCGACCCGCCGGAAGGTAGGAACCTGGATGCAGATCGAAGTTCGTCACGTGACCATTCACTGGGGCGCGGATCTCAGATCGAGTCAGATTGAGACGTGCGACATCCAAATCCGCTAGGGCCTGATTATAGGCAGCCTTGGCCTGAAGGTCTGCGGCGCGGACCGTCTCGCGCTGCTGTTGAGAGATGACCCCATCGCTCAGCTTTTCATAGCGGGTGCGATCGCTCGCGGCTCTCTCAAGGGCGGCTTCCCGGTTTGCCACCACAGCCTCTGCCTGTCGGACCGCCAGACGAAATCGCTCCGGATCCAATCGAAGTAA
This sequence comes from Bradyrhizobium sp. Leo78, assembly GCF_059512425.1. Classification (NCBI taxonomy): domain Bacteria; kingdom Pseudomonadati; phylum Pseudomonadota; class Alphaproteobacteria; order Hyphomicrobiales; family Nitrobacteraceae; genus Bradyrhizobium; species Bradyrhizobium sp. Leo78. The sequence goes on along the minus strand of NZ_JCAMOT010000004.1, from coordinate 163,368 downwards.
AACGTCCCCTTTGCGAACCGCCTGATTATCTTTGATCAGAACTTCCTCGACCAGGCCGGAAACGTCGGGAGCGACGACGACAACGTCGGCCCTGACGTGGCCGTCCCGCGTCCAGGGAGCTTCTTCGTAGTGGTCCCACATGCCGATGGCGACCGGTGCCGCAATGGTGAGAACCAACGTGGTGACAAAGATGCGCGGCAGAATCGAGCCTCTCCCGGTCATGGCAGCAACTTCCCCAAGAAAGTGTAGGATATATCGACGAGGATCGCGAAGATCGCGAATTCGAATAGCGCCGGGTGCCACGCCAAGCTCTTGATCCCTGACGAAACGAATCTCTTGAGCACTGCGGACAAAGTGATCCCGAGCCCGAGTGCGAAGACGCAGGCGACGACAAAGGTCGGCACGAACACACCTGCGACGTTGATCTCTTCGTTCATTGCGCAACTTCATCAAAAGTTGGAGCTGGCGCATTCGGGAAGAGCACGCGACGTAGGCCGACCAATGCGGGCAGCCGTGTTCGTTGGATTGCGGCGTCCGATTTGCAATGCTGGCGCAGCTCCACATCGATCGCCGCGAGCAGCGCCTGTGCCTCGGTTGGACGAAGCTCGCTGTCCCCCGACGCAAACCGTCGGAAGGCGTGCGACAGCTTGGCGGGGAGATCCCCGAGAGTCGTGCTCCGCTGGCCGTTAACGCTCACCACGCTCGACTTTAAGTCGAGCAAGTCCAGGCCCATCTGCAGCGCGGCCAGCGAGCGGCCGGCTTCTGCCTCTACATCCGCGCCGGATAGCGCCAATCTTGGAATGACCAGGCCGAGACGGTCGAGCATCACGCCCACCCACCGCTCTCGGTTCATCGGTCGGCGGGCGCCGGCGAGGATCGCCAGGTCGACCCATCCGTGCCGGATTAGGCGCCTCGCAGCGTGCTTTGCGGTCACCGAGCGGAATGTGCGGACAGCCAGGAAGGCGGCAATGAGGCCGATGAGTGAGGCGGCATTGGTGTTGGCGAACGAAGCGAAGTCGGCCGAGAACCTGTTTTGAAGATCAAGCGCCCCGATCAGACCGAGGCCGAGGGCCAACGCCTTGAGGATGTGACGCGGATTGGCCTGCAGATAACCGATGATGAGGAACGGCGGAGCCAGCGCGGCTGCTAACATTGGAAATCCGTCGATCGCTGGGAAGATCAGAAACAGGTAGATGGCCGCGATCGGCAGCGACGCCACTGTCCAGATCGTATAGGACATCAGGGTCGGAGCGGGATCGTCGAGGCTGCTGTAGAGCGCTGCGGCGATCGTGGCTATCTGCGCGGCGATGCCACCTTCCGGCCAGGCGGTTGCGATCCAAACGGTGCAGCAGCCAAGCACGGCCGCGAAAAGAGCGACGACGGACAAGGCAGCGAGCCCCTGGTCACGATGGAGAGTTCTCTTGGCGCGGCGGACTTTCGGGCGAGATGCCGTTGTCGGGTTGGAAGGAACTTGCGATCCATGGATGATCGCGGAGAGTTCGTGGGTTGCAGCCAGTGCTTCGATTAATGCCGCCGACTTGGCGATCATGCTGGATGCGAGAAGCCTGTCCCATTCGTCTTGCGCGGCGGGCAGTGCAGCGTCAAATTCCGCGCATCGGCGGAGCAACTCGGTCGCGCTCAGCCGCGATTCAATTGGATCGCGCGCCCATTCGCCGAGTTGCGAGAGAAGTTGATCCAATTCCGGCGTGCGTCGCGCGCCGAGCGCAGCGAGCCTATCTTCGATCGCCGTGAGCATGGGTAGCACGAGCGCGAGCTTGTCCTGCAAGGCACGAATCGCCCACAGCTCCGGCTTTGTCGCGGCTGTGTCGTAGCTGAGGTGGGTTGATAGCACTTCGAAGTGGGTGATGTCAGCGGCCAACCGCCAGCGCGCGGAGTTTCCTTGCGTTGGAGTGTGATCCAGAAAGACATCCGCCGTCCAAGCGAATGCATCACGAACCGCAGCATCGATTGCCTTGGTCAGGGCGCCTGTGACATCGCTCGGAAACAGCAGCGTATGGACGACTGTTGCACAGCAGATCCCGAGCGCGATTTCCTCGACGCGTGCCAAGGCGACGTCGAAAACCAAATGAGGAGCAGCTACGCTTGAGAACGCGACGGTCGTCGCCGTGTACCCCGCCAGCATGAAGGCGTAACTGCGGGGAGTCCGGTCTTGAAGGGAGACGTACAGACAGAACGCCGCCCAGCCCGTGATGGCAACGGTCATCAAGGTCGGCTGATCGACCAAGATCGGAACAAACGCCACGGCGGCGCAGGCGCCGAGCAGTGTGCCGAGCAGACGGTAAACGGCCCGTGAACGGACCGCGCCGGCGAGTGGTTGGGCAGTAAGATAGACGGTGAGCATTGCCCAGTAGGGTCTCTGTAGGCCGAGACGAAACGCCAGATAAATTGCGAGCATCGCCGCAATGAACGAATTGGCCGATAGCAGCGCCCACTTGGGGTCGAGGGTACCTGGAAATGCGATGTGTCCGAAAATTCGGGACAGAGTGATTCGTGTCATGGTTCTACGTCGGGTCCGTGAAGCACCCGAACGATAGAACTTGCAGCGCGCCAGGAATTTCGCCACTTTGCCAAATAATTGCTAAGTTATGACAATGCGTGGCTCTCTCCTCCAGTACTACCGTGAATTGGATCCCGACGCGCTGGACCGCCCGGTCGCTGCGCTCATGGTCAATACTCAGGAGAAGGAAGACGAAGTTCCGATCCACACACATCGGAAAGGACAGTTGGTTTTGGCGCACCGCGGTGGCGTGACGTGCGAGGCCCCCAGTGGACTTTGGATGGTGCCTCCGCGATGCGGCGTCTGGATCCCCGGCGGCATGCTGCACAGCAATCGAGCGACCGCCAATGCCAGCATCTATTTCCTATACGTCGACATGAATGCGGCATCCGTTCCGAAGGAGTGCTGCACGCTGTCGATCACCCCTCTTCTGCACGAACTAATCCATCGCTTGGCGACGCTGCCGCCCCTCTATAATCCGGAAGGACCAACGGCTCATATCGTCGCGGTTCTGCTGAACGAGCTTATCGAGATGCCGACCGAGCAATTGCATCTTCCAGTTACGCGCCACTCAAAACTACGCGCGATCGCCGATGCCTTGATGGAAAATCCTGCGGATCGCCGCACCGTAGCAGAATGGGGCGAGGCCATTGCGCTCGGCGAACGGACGCTCATGCGCCTCGTCGTCGCCGAGACCGGCATGACGTTCAGTCGCTGGCGTCAACAACTCCACATCATAATCGCTCTTCAGCGGTTATCCGCGGGAGAGTCTGTGCAATCGGTATCTGAAGTTCTCGGCTACGATTCCGTTAGCGCATTTATAACAATGTTCAAGAAGGCGCTCGGCAAATCGCCGGCGCGGTATTTTTCCGATCGCGTCAACAAGCGGGGCGAAGGGGCGGCGGAACCGTAGTTCAACTAGATCCTGCAGCAGCGAGAGATCCGGTGCCGAGCGCGAAGCACGAGATCGAGCGCTCTTTCCGGCATCGATATATCTTCAACGACGGCCGCCAGCCAATCGCACGAACGAGGAATATTCCCGATCGCACTCCGTCACTAGGTTGCTCGGTCGATCGAGCAGCGTCAAAGATTACCGATGAGGCGACCAGCCGTCTTTTAAGATCACTTCCCCTGAGGATTGAAATCAAAGTTCTTCGTTTCGAACGATCTCGATTCCGAATCCGGACAGACCTTTGAAGCGATGGATTGACGATGTCGCTAAAAGCTGGCCGCATTATGATCAAGGGTGCGCGAAGTCTCGATGCTCATGCCGCCGTCGATCCTCGTCTGAGGGGCTGCGTCGTATTGTGGCTTAGCCGGTCTCTCGATGCGCTTGGAAGCCAGGTTGCATGACTTGATCTGAACTGGCTGGTTTGAGTCGATAGGAAGTACCGTCTTGTGAGAAATCCGCTTCAAAGCCAAGTTTGAACGAATGCTCGAAACACCCGGTATGCGCGAAAGCTTGTTGACGATGAGGTCTTCAAGAGCCTCGATGTCGGACACCATCACGCGGAGAAGATAGTCGCTGTCTCCCGTCATCAGGTAACACTCCATCACCTGGCTCAAGCGATCAATTGTGCGCGTGAAGTTCTCAAGTGATAGCTGGACTTGCTTTTCAAGCTTGACTTGGATGAAGGCGGTAACGCAGATGCCGAGGACCGCCGGATCCAGTACGGCAATTCGTCGATCTATCACCCCGAGCTTTTCAAGCGTACGAACTCGGGCGAGGCAGGGCGACGGTGAAAGATTGACGCGGGAAGCAAGCTCGACGTTGGTTAAGTCGGCGTTCTGCTGCAGTTCATTCAGAATCTTTATGTCGATCCTGTCGAGAGCCGTGGTTGTCATATCGTCTTCTCCCAGGGCAAGCGGTAGCTTTATCGAGGCCCGGCCCCGCGCGTTATCTCGCGTGGTGACATCTCGATGACAGAGATGCTAACCGCAGTTGCGACTGCGAAATTTCGACAAAATGACGACTTATATCGAAAAACCGTCAATTTCTCAGGGCTGGCCGTGCAGGCATGAGGCAACCCGTGGCGGGATGCCGTCCATTCGAAAACAAGTGTGCGTGCTCAAACGCCTGCGACCGAACGGCTAGAGTCCGAACACAAAAGGCGGATCCTGCGACCGATAGAAGAAATAAAAAGCAATCGTCTTAATCTGCCACTGACGCCTGCTCGGAGCGTTCTTGAAAGTATTTGGCAGGAGATTTCCCCAGAGCCTTCTTGAACATCGTAATGAATGCAGTGGTAGAGCCGTAGCCCAACGTGGCTGCCACCTGATGGACCATCGCGCCACCGCAGAGTTCCCGCAACGCGACCATTAGGTGTATTTGCTGTCGCCAGCGTCCGAAGGTCAGACCTGTCTCCCGCTCGACCAGCCGAGAAAGCGATCGTTCGCTCATCGCTACACGATCGGCCCATCCAGCCAATGAAGATCTATCGGCTGGAGTTCTGGTCAGAGCGTCGGCTATGAGCTGAAGTTTTGCGTTACCGGAAATGGGCAGCGAAAGATCCTCGACCGGCTGGACGGTCAATTCATCAAGCAGAACTCTGGCAAGCCGACCACAATGACTGTCAGGATCATAATGTCGCGGCATGACCGCGAGCCGGAGAATCATCTCGCGGACCATCGGGCTGATCGACAATGTGCAGCATCTTTCCGGAAGGGCCGCTGAATCCGGCTCGACGAACAGAAGGCAAATCATCGCGTTTGCTGTTGCCTTGTTGCTGTGCTCAAGGCCGCCCGGGATCCACACGCCGGACTGCGGAGGTACTATCCAGCGAGTGCCTGGAACGTCGCAGGTGATTCCACCACGGAGTGCCAAAACGAGCTGACCTTTTCTGTGAGTGTGGATCGGCGTCTCGTTCTCGTTATCTAAGACGTCCATTCGAACGGCAGTGGCCGCGACGGGACAATCGTCCGGATCGAAGTCAGAAAAACTCAACTGCACGGTCATGTCCGCAATTGTCGATATTTGGAGATGATTTGGCAAGGTAACTTAGTCCTTTCGCCGCTGCGGAAGTGTAGGGAATAGCGCCATCTATTGAGGCAAGATGCAAATGCGCGTTCTTATTTCCCGAATGGTCAATTCGAATCTTCAATCGCAAAGTGAGCTCAGTGGAAAACTGTTCTCTCTTGAGGAAGGGCTCGAGAAAGCGCGTCTGAAGGTATCGGGGCCTTAGAACAGGTATACGAGCGATGGACCTTCTCGGTAGCCTCGGCATTTTCGTACGCGTGGCGGAAGTTCTTTCGTTCTCGGCCGTGGCGCGCGAGTGCGACGTAAGCCAGGCTGCGGTCGCCCGCCAGATTTCGCAGCTCGAAGAGCGTTTTGGCGTTCGCTTATTCCATCGCACTACGCGAAAGATCAGCCTCACCGATGACGGGCAGATGCTTGTCGTCCTTGCACGACCGATATTGGACGGCGTCGAGGATATGCTGACGGCTGTGGGACGACAGAGTACCTCTCCGATCGGATTGGTCCGGGTTGGCGTGACGGGTACCGCTGGTCGCTTTCTGGCGCAACGTCTGCCCGAGTTACTGGCGGATCACCCGGGGCTGAAGGTCGAATTGGTGGTGAGCGATCGAATCGGCGACATGATCGAAGATCGTCTCGATCTTGCGATGCGTATTGGCGAGATATCAGATGCATCATTGATTGTTCGTCACGCCGGCACATTTTCACGCGTCGCCGTGGCCGCGCCCAGCTATATCGAAAAGCACGGCGAGCCTTCCTTGCCCGCGGAACTAGCGCAGCACACCTGCATCGTCCACGCCAGCAACCAGAACTCCGACATGTGGACGTTCGTGACCAATAAGGGTGCCCAGCAATTTCGCGTGTCGGGCGGATTTCTCGCCAATGACGCGAGCGCCGTGCATCTGGCTGCACGAAGCGGATACGGGATTGCCCATCTCGCGCTGGTCGACGTGTTCGACGATTTGCGCAGCGGCCAGCTCGTCCGTGTGCTGAACAACTTCCCGTCTCCGAACATTCCGTTCAGCCTGGTCTACTCCTCGCGCCGGCATCTTGCGCCACGTACGCGCGCGGTCCTGAATTTCATCCTGCAGGAGCTACGAGAAATTCGCGCTTTGCTTTCCGCGGATCCAGGCGAAGGTCGAGACCAAGGAAGCGACCGAAGCACTCCGGCTTTCAGCGTATGAAGTTGCACGACGTTCTGGTTCGACAGGATGTGGTTGGGGTCGCTGGCATGTTCCGCTTTGTTCGCGTTGGTGCGTGAGAAGTCGAAAAAATAGGCGCGTACTGCACAAAGCAATGACGATTTGCTCAGTCCAAGAGCAGAAAGCATCGATAAGTGTCCAGGGAACAGCATCGAGATGGCCGGCGATGCGATGACATCAAGTATGGCAAGCGCATTTGCGATCGAAACAGGTCGAAACCCAGCAGAGATAAATCGCCTCCGCTCGCCGCGCGCGCCGGTGTGTAATGATGCTAAAGTCTGTGTGCTGCAGCATAAAATGCTGATCAGCTAGGTGGGCGACAAACTGTTTGAGCATTAATGCTGAGAAAGCGGCGTCACAATTGCAGGACAATTGAAGTTTTCAGAGATCGCAGATCGACGGCCCGTTCGGAATCGGGAGTGAGAAAGTGAAGCTTAAGCAAGTCTATCTTACTGCCGTCGAACCCGAAGGGTTAGCCAAGTTCTACGAGGCTCTCGGATTGACGATCCGCTTCGCTGACCGTGGCAAGTGGATCCAATTCGTAGGAGAGAAAGCTGCCTTTTGTATCGCAAGCCCGGCTGAATCCGTGTCCGAGCAGTCTCACAATGCGGTCCTCGTATTCGAGGTGGATGATTTGGAGATGGCTGTCGAACGCGCGCGGGCGGAGGGGGCTGAGGTGCTTGGTGAAATCCGGGATATGGGAGCGCATGGCCGGGTGGCCCATTTCAGGGACCCGCAACATAATACGATCCAGCTCATTCAAGTTGCGAGTAGGGCGGCAGATCAACCCTCTGAATGACTTCAGTTCTATGTGTCGGGGCAACTTATCATCATGAACTTCCGAGTGTCGCCTATGCCTAGTCAAGAAACCCCGGTGTTCAGCAGCACAGAATTCCGCAGCGCAATGCGCAACGTGCCGGGCGCCGTGTCTATCGTAACTACGGGTACGCAGCCGGGCAGGCACGGCTTGACGCTGACAGCGGGCTGTTCGTTGTCGACCGAGCCATCGAGCGTGCTCGTCTGCGTCAATAAGTCGGCTGGCGCCCACGATACGATAAAGCAGAGCAGATCATTCTGTTGGAATATCCTCGCGGCAGATCACGTTGCGCTGGCGCAGAAATTCGCGGGGCAGGACGGGAGCAAAGGCGATATACGTTTCAGCGAAGGTGTGTGGCGCGAACTCGCTACGGGAGCGCCGAGTCTCATCCAGGCAATTTGTAGCTTTGATTGTCGGGTTTCCGATTCGTACGACGCTGGAAGTCATACGATCTTCATCGGCGAGGTGGTTGCACAGGCGACAAACGCTGATCTCGAACCTCTTGTCTATGTGAATGGCGAATTCACTGTACCTAAGCGCTAAGCGACCGCCGGCGCGTACCCCTCTTATGTCGGGGCCCGAGCCCGGGATCTGCGTTCGAAGCATGCAGATCGTCGCGAACGCGGTTATCCGCGGGAGATCATCCATTAAGTCGACCAACATGGAGCCAATTCTGATGTACGGGGGGACGATAGACGTCGACGAAGGCGGCCGCAGCAACAACGCCAGAGTCGGTTCGATTCAAGCAAAGGGAAGCCAGCCGCAAGTCGTCGCGGGTTTGAGCATCGCCGTATTCAAGCCGCGGTATCCACTCGTACCATTCAGTGTCCGCTAATGTTGTCGCTTTGGCTCAATGTTCTCGCGAGTGGCATTCTGCTCGGTCTCGTCTACGGCCTCGTGGCGCTCGGCCTGACGATCATTTTTGGCGTCATGCGGGTCGTCAACTTCGCGCACGGGGAGATGGTCGTCTTCGGCGTCTACATCGGCTATTGGGCAGTCCGCCTTTGGGACGTTCCAATCATTGTCGCGGCGGCAATCGCGGCGGTCGTGATGTTCGTCTTCGGATACTTTTTGGAAACCCTGATCGTAAAGCGGTTCGTCAACCGGCCCCATCACTATCAGTTCATTGTTTTCATCGGTCTGTCGCTGCTCTTCAGCGGCGCGCTGCTGGTGGCGTTCGGACCGGATCCGCGCCCGACTCCTTCTCAGCTGTCGTTTCAAACCGTATCGCTCGGTTTCGTGACATTGGACCTGGCGAGACTTCAAGCGGCGGCGACTGCGGGCCTGCTCATTGCCTTGTTAGGAGCGTATCTGAAGTTTTCATCGTTCGGTCGGTCTTTGCGAGCGTCCGCAGACAATCGGTTGGGCGGCCTGATCGTGGGGTTAAACATTCCTCGGGTCTATGCGGTGACCTTTGGTGTCGGAGCGGCCTGCGCGGGCGTAGCCGGCGCATTGATATCTCCTTTGTTCGACGCCCAACCATATCTAGCTGTCGACTTTACTCTGCTGGCTTTTGTGACGGTTATCGTCGGCGGCCTCGGCAGCTTCAGTGGAGCACTCTTGGGTGGATTGGTGATCGGCGTCGCCGAGGCAATCGCGGCGTTGATGTTCGCTCCGTCGATGAAGACGGCGCTTCCTTATGCGCTCCTGATCATCATCCTGATTTTCCGTCCGAGAGGGCTTTTTGGTGCAAAAGAGATTTGATGGTGCGACTGAAATGGGGCCGTGGCTCGCCGGAGCAATGCTCTTGGTTGTCCTCGCTTTAGTCGGTGCTCTGGCAAACCCGTACGTCATCTCGCTGATGACGATTGTATTGCTCTTCACTTTCTTGGGGCAATCTTGGAATTTGATGCTCGGGATCGGTGGGCAACTATCGATCGGTCACGCCCTATTTGTCGGCTTAGGAGCTTATTCAGTGGGCGTCCTCGATGTAAAGTACGGCATTTCTCCATGGATAGGCCTTCTGGTCGGAATGTTCATTGCCGGATCCGTCGGCGCGGTGCTGGCGTGGTTGAGTTTCCGGTTCGAAGTGCGCGGAATCTATTTCGCGCTGCTGACGGTTGCTGCCGCGGAGTTCGCCAGGATTATGTTCAGTGGCTGGGAGTTTGTTGGCGCAATGCAGGGGCTGTTCTTTCCTGCGCCAACCGGCGCAATCGAAATCTCGATGCTTCGAGGGGATGCGCGTTTCTACTACTTTATCGCTCTTGCTCTGGCGGCACTGGGGATCGTGGGAACTGAACTTATCTCGCGATCGTATTTCGGATATGTCTGGCGCGCAATGAGGGATGATGACGGGGCTGCACGCGCGCTCGGCGTCCGCACATTCCGGCACAAAATCCTCGTGATCTCGATATCGGCGGCGACGGCGGCGGTGGGTGGTGGAATTCTAGCACTCGTGCAAGGATCGATATTTCCAGATTCGATTATGGGCATGGGGCTCTCCGTTGACGTCCTGATAGGGCCCGTGGTCGGCGGGTTAGGCACGACGTTCGGTCCGCTGGTCGGATCGCTCACGGCTATTCCTCTGAACCATTTGATGAGCGCCCTCGGCGACAGTCTTCGGATCCCGGGGCTGAACAATATTACGTACGGTATCGTTCTGATTTTGGTGATCTGGTTCCTACCCGACGGCATTTGGCCGGCGATCGTCCGGCTCTGCAAGGCAATCCGGGTGCCGTCCCGAGTGTGGCTCCCGCAACCGAGGAGGGCCGAAAAATGACAAGTCTGCTCGAGGTAAAGAACCTCTCCCGATCGTTCGGGGGACTGGTCGCGGTGAACGACGTGAGCTTCGCACTGGAAGCCCGAAGTATCACCGCGCTGATCGGGCCGAACGGGGCAGGAAAGACGACATGTTTCAATCTCGTTGCCGGCGCCATGAGGCCGACCAGTGGACAGGTGTTCTTCGAGGGGCGTTCGATCGAGAATACACCGCCTGAAGTAGTCTGCAGGATAGGTATCGCGCGAACATTCCAAATCGTGCGACCGATGCGCGATATGTCAGTACTCGAGAACGCAATGGTCGGAGCCTTCAGCTGGACCAAGAACGTAAACGAGGCGAGATCGAAGGCATACGATTCTCTCGAAAGCGTTGGACTCGCCGGCAAAGCGGATGCGAGGACGGACCAGCTGACGCTGCCGGACCGGAAAATGCTGGAGATGGCCAAAGCGCTATCGACGCGACCCAAACTACTGCTGCTGGACGAGGTAATGGCGGGCCTCCGACCCACCGAAGCTGCGGGAGTGGTCCGCGTACTGCAGAAACTTGCCGACAGTGGACTAACGATCCTGCTCGTCGAGCACGTTATGCGGATCGTGATGGAAATCGCGTCGAGCGTCGTAGTGCTTCATCATGGCGCCAAAATCGCGGAAGGAAGTCCTAGAGAGGTGGTCGCGGATCCGAGGGTCCTTGAAAGCTATCTGGGGACGGGCTTCCATGCTTGACGAGGCGCTTTTATCGATCGACGGGCTTTGTGTCGCATACGACGGATCGAATGCCTTGAACGGCGTATCCTTGCAGATCCACAAGGGCGAGTTGATCTGTGTCGTGGGTGCGAATGGTGCGGGAAAGACTTCGCTGATCAGATCAATCTCAGGCATCGTTCCATCCTCGAGTGGTGTCGTGAAGATGAAGGGCGTTGATATTACCGGGATGCCGCCGTGGGACATCTGCGAACTCGGCATTGCGCAGGTCGCCGAAGGTCGACAGATTTTTGGAAGCCTTTCCGTCGAAGAAAATCTGCTCCTGGGCGGATCGCTTAAGCGCGCGAAGGCCAACCACCTCGAAACGCTCGAGTTCGTCTATCAATTGTTCGAGAGGCTTCGAGAGCGTAGGCGACAATTTGCCGGGACGTTATCCGGCGGCGAACAGCAGATGTTGGCTATTGGACGCGCAATCATGTCGAAGCCGGAAGTAGTCATGTTCGACGAGCCGTCTATTGGGCTGTCGCCCGCTTTGACGGACGTGATGTTTGGAGTAGTGAAGTCCTTGCACGAGCAAGGGATAACGGTGTTGTTGGTCGAACAAAACGTCGCGAAATCTCTCGCGTTGAGCAATCGCGGCTATGTCTTGGAAAACGGCTCTATCGTACTCCACGGATCGAGCCACGAACTGCTGAACAACTCCGAGATTCAGCGCGCATATCTCGGAATGTAGTGAGCGCTTCGCCCTCCCGGTGTCAGGCCGCTCAACGAGACCGGCTCTGTCCTTCATGGCTAACCGGCTTTGCAGGTCGGCGGAAGCGCTGGGAAGCCGGAGCATAAAATGCCGCGATACGGCGCTCCAGCGACTGTTTGTGTCGATATGCGCTGACACGGAAACGGTGTACAGCAATCAATTCGGAGGCATGTCGCTTAAGCTTTCCCTATGGAAAACGATGACGACCTCATAATCGAGCGCGACCTCGACATAGTCACGCTGACCATGAATAGGCCACCAGCAAATGCCGTGAATAACGGACTAATCAATCGCTTGCTGAACACTATTCGTGCATTGTCTACTCAAGTGTCGCCGCCAGGCATTGTATTGACGGGTCAAGGTGATCGCTTCTTCAGTGCGGGCGGCGACATAAAGGAAGTGGCCGGCCTCGAAATATCTAGACCCCGCATGAGGGTCTTCCATGCGCTTCTTTGCGAGATGGAGAGATATCCAGGCCCCGTCGTATGTGCCGTGCGAGGGTATGCGGTCGGAGGGGCGCTCGAATTTCTTCTTCATGCCGACTACGTCGTCGCAAATCGCGAGTGCAAGATCGCGTTTCCGGAAATCAACCACGGCCTCTTGCCCGCAGCCAAAGGAATGCGGCAAGCAGTCCAGAAGCTGGGGCTTCGTGAAGCACAAGCATTGCTCTATTGGGGCGAGTTAGTCGACGCGCAGAAAGCGCTCGAAATTGGCGCGATCAACGAGATCACAACCACCGCGAAAGTGCTGGGCCGTGCCGTGGAGGTATGCAAGCATCTTCGCGGAAAGGAGAAAAAGCTGTTTGCCGCGATCAAACGCTCGTTGAACTTGACAGGACAAATGGATGACGCCTCGCTCGAGGTGATGACGATTGAAGATCTCAACGCTTATCTGACCGAGAATAGTTCAGCGGACGCGCGTGCCCGCTTTCTATCGAAGAATTCAAAGAAGGAATGAATGACCGCATTGGCATCTCCTGAAGAAATCCGCCTGGAGTTCATGAGCTTCGAGGAGGTATCGGCTGCCCTGGCGCAAGGAGGTTCGACGGTCCTAATCCCATGCGGCGCTGTCGAGCAGCATGGACCGCATCTTCCGCTTTGCATGGATGCCGATCACGCTGACGCGCTCGCGGCGAAAGTGGCGCGGCGTCTTGGCAATGCCCTGATAGCCCCTACGATCAAGGTCGGCTGTTCAGCTCACCATCTTGTCTTTCCTGGCACCATCTCCCTTCGACCGGAAACGTTTGAAGCAATCTGCCTGGACTACTGCACAAGTCTCGCGCTGCATGGTTTCAGGCGGATTCTGCTCTTCTCCGGACATATCGGAAACTTTCCCGTCCTGCGCGACATTCTTCCTCGGTTGAGGCGCGCGGTTCCGAAAGATGTTGAGATCGACGCATTCTGTGACTCTATCGCTTGGATCGACAGCTGGCGAAGCGCCGTTGAAGATGCCGGAGGTGACCCGAATGCAGTCGGTGGGCATGCCGATATAGCGGAGACATCTCTCATGATGTGTCTCCGCCCCGATAGCGTGCGGCTGGATCGGTTCGAAGTGGGACACCTAGGCGGGCTATCTGAAGAGCAGCTTCACTCCATGTGGAAGAATGGGATCAAGTCGATCACGGACAACGGCGTCATTGGCGATCCGCATGGTTCGACCGTCGAAATCGGCGAGCGATGCCTTGAGGCGATAACGGATCTTCTGGCCGCCTCGTTCGGTAAATAAGTTGACGCCGGTTGCACCTCATGCGTGCCGCCAACACAGGAAGCTGCCAGCGCAGGAAAACGACGTTGCGGCCCGCAACAAGTGTTGGTCGGGGACGGGAGCGTAGTCTGGCTGCTTACAGCACAAAATTTGGAAAGTTATGTAACGACGACCAGCATTCGAACGAAAATGTTGCTCCGCCTATGAAACGCTGTGCCGATCTCGAATCTCCCAGAGGATTTTAAAAGATGGCACTTACGTTCGGGTTTTGGTCGGAGCAAGAAACCCAGGTCGGGCAGAGCTATGCTCGCCGACTTCATGAATTGGTGGACGAGGTGCGCCTCGCGGAAAAGGTCGGGTTCGACTGCGTCGCGCTTTCCGAGCAGCACGTAGCGCTCGGTGGCATCTCGAGCTCAGCGCCTGAAGTCGTATATGGCTACCTCGCCGCCGTGACGTCGCGCGTGAAGCTGCGGTCCGCGGTTACCCTGATGCCGCACAGGATCAATCACGCTTTGCGGTCGGCAGAGCGATTGGCGGTCACCGATATCCTATCCCATGGCCGCATGGAATTTTACGGCGGCCGTGCCAATACGACCATCGCAATGCGCGCGTTCAATGTCGATCCAAGTGAAACGCTTGCGCAGATGGAGGAAGGTCTCGCGCTTCTGAAGAAGTCGATGCGCGAGGATATCTTCACTTTCGAGGGCAAATATTACCAGATTCCACCGCGAATGCTCGTCCCGAAGCCGGTTCAGAAGCCGCATCCGGTCATCGGCATTGCCGCGACCAGCGAACGCAGTCACAGCTGGGCCGGCTCCGAAGGGCTGGCCGTGATGAGCAGCAACATCTACCAAGGGTGGGAAATCCAGGAAAGGCTGATCAACGCGTATCGCAGTGCTTGGAGACGGGACGAACTCGGCCCGCTCGAGCGTCCTCGCATCGGCATTCCGCTCTTCTTCGGCATCGGCCCCACGGACCAGAAGGCGAAGGACGACTACGCTGAGCCTCTGATGCACTATGCGAGGATCTCCACCGACGCGTATCCCCGCTTGGCGAAACTTGCTGATGACTATGCGTACATGAGCGAAAGCGTCCCAGCGATGGAACGTGCCGCAAAGGACTGGGACTATCTGCTTAACCACTCCGCGACGACGGTCTGCGGAAGCCCCGACACCGTCATTCGCCAGATCGAAAAGTTCCAGGCGCTCGGGATCGATGAGGTGCTTCTTCATCTCGATTCGGTGAACCACGAGAAGATCATGGAAGCGATCGAGATGGTCGGGCGCTATGTGATTCCCCATTTCAACGACAGAAACAACGTCGTGCGGCCCACGGAAGACATCCTGGGGCAAATTCGAGCGATGCGGCCTCAGAAGTAAATTCGTAAAGAAATAAAAGGGAAAGACCAATGCAACAGCATGGCTACAAGTATCTGATCATCGAGAAGCGCGCCAGCGGCGTTGCCGTCGTGACGATGAACCGGCCGGAAATTCTGAACGCGATCAATTGGGACATGCACGAGGAACTGGAGCAGGTCTTCGTGGATCTCGATAAGGACAAGTCGGTCCGTGCGATCGTGCTGACCGGCGCGGGGCGCGGCTTCTGTTCGGGCGGCGATCAGAAGTCGCTCGACAAGGGCAAGCTTCCGTCGCCGACAAGGAGCGGACGTCACCTTATCCGCAACATGCTCGAAGTCGAGGTGCCGCTCATCGCGGCGGTCAACGGCGTTGCCGTCGGGCTTGGCGCAACGCTCGCCCTGTTTTGCGACGTCATCTTCGCAAGCCCGACCGCGCGATTTGCTGATACGCACGTAACCGCTGGCGTCGTCGCGGGCGACGGTGGTGCGGTGATCTGGCCTCTCTTGATGGGGCCTGTGCGCGCGAAACACTATCTCATGACGGGCGATTTCATTTCCGCAGAGAAGGCGGCGTCGATGGGGATGATCAACGAAGTCATTTCGAACCGGGACGTCAAAGACGCTGCGATCGAATACGCCGAGATGCTTGCGGGGGGCCCGCAGGAATCGATCATTTGGACGAAATACAGCGTCAACAAGATCATCAAGCAGTACGCACACCTGCTTCTCGATACTTCGGCCGCGCTTGAGATGCTTACCTTCGCCTCGCCAGAGCGTCGTGAGGCTGTAGCCGCATTTGCGGAGAAGCGGAAGCGCTTCGCGGAGCGATAAGATGAACGTCGAATCCCTTACGTCGGGAGCTCAACTCGTCGACGTGACCATTCCGCAGCTTCTGGGCGCGCGAAGAGCGGAACGTCCGAATACGGTCGCGTATCATCAGAAGCGTCACGGCGAGTGGATCGCCGTGACGTGGAAGCAGTATTCGGATCGGGTCGCGAGCCTGGCGGTCGCCCTGCAGAAAGCCGGGCTCGAGCGCGGCGACCGCATCGCCATCATGGGGGACGTGTCCCAGGAGTGGCTGCTTGCGGACATGGCGACGATCTGCGCCGGCGCAGTAATGGTCGGTGTCTACTTTACCTCATCGCCGGAAGAAGTCGGCTACTATCTGAGCGATTCCGGAGCGTCCTTTGCCTTCGTCGGCAGCGAGCTTCAGCTGGGCATCGTCCTTGGATCCGGCCAGGCTGAAAAGCTGAAAAAGATCATCATGCTGGATGGTGCATGGAACGGGGCCGGCGGAGCGGCAAATGTCGTCTCCCTGAAGGAATTTTGTGGGACGGCTCCAGTCGACACCGACGCATTTTTGCGGGAGCAGGCGGCGAAAGCCAAGGCCAGTGACCTGGCGAGCATCGGGTATACCTCCGGTACTACAGGCTTCCCGAAAGGTGCGATGCTGACCCATCTCTCGTTGCTCGCCGGCGCGCACTGCGTGACGACGTTTACCACGCGCATGCGCACCGACACGCATCGCGTTGTCGTCCATCTGCCGATGTCGCATACCGTCGCGCGCGCGCAAGCCACGACAATGCCATTGATCGCAAAAATGGTTCCGTACTTTGGCGAGACGAGCGCGGATTTCGCTCAAACGATCAAGGAAGTCAGGCCGACCTACTTCATGGCGCCGCCGCGGTTCTTTCAGCGGTTTGCTACGCAGATCCTCAGCAAGGTTCATTCCGGATCTGCGAGGCAGAAGCAGGACTATCAATTCGCGATGAAGATCGCCCGCAAGGCGCTTGATGATCGTCAGGCTGGTGGTGAGCCAGACCCCTTCATATCCGGGCTCTTCGAGGTCTGCCGGAAACAGATATTCCGTCCATTGCTTGCCGAAGTCGGATTCGAAGAGCTCACGGTTGCCTTCACGTCCTCGGCGGCGATGCCTTCCGAACTGATGTCTCTGTGGCAATTGTGGGGACTTCAGCTCAAGGAGTGCTACGGCCAGACAGAACTGGTCGGAGCCAACCTGGTCCAGATGGCAGAATGGCCCGAGGCTGGCACTGTCGGAGTGCCTTTGCAGGATCCGGCGTGGGAGACAGCGGTTCTTGAAGACGGGGAAATGATCACCCGCGGACCGGGACTCTTTGTTGGATACTGGAACAAGCCCGAGGAAACCAAGTCGGCTCTGCGGGACGGTTGGCTCTATACCGGAGATATCGTCGAAGTCGGGCCGACCGGGCTTTTCAAGCTGATTGATCGCAAGAAGGAAATCATCAATACCTCCAACGGGAAGTCAATTAGCCCGACCCAGATCGAAAACGAGATCCGGCATAGTCCGTTCATCTCCGAAGCGGCGGTCATTGGAGAAGGAAAGAAGTATCTCACCGCGTTGATCGAAGTCGACGCGACCGCGACGATGGATTGGGCGAAATCGCGCGATCTCAAGATCGCGCAGTATTCGGACCTGGCGAATTCCGAGGTGGTCGTCCGAATGATTGAAGGCGAGATTGCCAAAGCAAACAGCCGGCTGGCGAGAGCCGAGCAAATCAAGGCCTTTCGAATACTGCCGGAGGAGCTGTCTCCGGAGAATGGCGTGATGACGCCGACACGAAAAAAGCGCCGAAAGCAACTGATGGAACGATACCGGTCGCTGATCGATACGCTTTACGACGACACCGAAGAGAACCTGATCAAGACCGAGATGGGAATGTGATCTGAACCATTGCCGCTTACGCAAATCATACGTGCAGGGCGCGTGTCGCTGCAGATTTCGAGCTTCAGCGCGCACCGTCATCCATGAAGTTTCCTACCGAACCGTCTCAATATTCATTGCAGTCAACAGAAGGGGACATCACATGAAGAATCGCATCGGAAACGGGATAACGCGCCGCACCGTACTCGGCAGTGGCGTTGCCATCGCTGCCGGGCTTGTATCGTGGCCGGTCAAGGCGGCGACCCCCGCCAAGGTGCGAGTCGGCGCGATCATGCCCAGCAGCGGTGTGTTGGCGTTCCCCGGACAGGCTTGCGTGCGCGGTATCAACGTCGGTGTGAAGTTCGCCAAAGAGAAGTTCGGAATCGACATCGAAGTCATCCATGCGGATACGCAGAGCAGACCGGAGAACGGGCGAATCGCCGCCGAAGGCCTCATCAGGCAAGGTTGCACGGTACTCATTGGAGCCTGGGACTCAGGAGCAACCATCTCGGCGCTTCAGGCCGCGGAGGCCGCAGCCGTTCCGATGGTGGTGCATATCGCAAGCGCGACCCAGGTGACATCGCAAGGGTTCACCCAGGTCTTTCGCTACTACCCCACGTCGCTGACGATCGTCAGGAAGTCTCTCGCCGACTTGAAGTCGGTCCTGTCGACGCTGAAGGATCCGCCGACGAGCGTTGCCGTTCTACATCTCAACAACACGATGGGCCAATCGACCGCGGCAAGCATCGATCAGGCCTGGAAGGAAGAGAACGTTCCGGTGAAGATCGCTCAGTACGTTCCGTATGACGAGCGGGCCAAGGACCTCTCGGTTGAGGTCGCGAAGGCCAAGGCGTCGGGGGCCGATGCGCTCGTCTCGGTGACGCGCGTCAATGACTCCATCATGATCATTCGGGAATGCATCAAGCAGGGGTGGAATCCCAAGATGATCTTCTCGCCGAACTCCAACGGCGTGCAGGATAAAGCGTATTACGACGCGCTGGGCAAATATGGCGACGGCGGAATCGCGACAGGCTTGTGGTGCAACCCGAAGGCACCGGACACCGAAGCCATTCTCAAGCGGTTCGCCGCCGACTATCCAAACGACTGGTTCGATGGAAACGCGGGATGCGCGTTCGAAGCCGTGCAGATTGTCGGAGATGCGGTGACCCGCGCAGCTTCCCCGGAATCTGCAGCAATCCATGCTGCGCTCAAGACGACTGACATGACGCCGTTCCTGATGTCGAGCGGCAAGATCAAATTTGATGCTACCGGCCAGAATATGGGCAGCGACATAACCATGCTGCAGGCCCAGAATGGAAGGCCTCGTGTAGTCTCGCCGCGGGCCGTTGCGGAGGCGGAACTGCAGTATCCGCTGGTTCCGTTCAACGCGCGGTAAACGAGAGAAGCGATGCGGCCCCGACAATCGCGCCGGGGCCGCAGCTCTTCGATGGTCGAGCTCTCTGACTCTCCGATTATCGCGTTATACGAACGGCTCCCGGCTGGCGAAGCTGGACCGCTCAGCGAGGAAGCGACGGGGGCTCTTACCCATTGTCTTCTTGAACATGGTTATGAAGGCGCTAGGCGTTTCATAGCCCAGATCGAGTGACACGGCCTGGACGGAAGATCCGTCCGATAGTCGCTGCAACGCGACCAAGATGTGGAGCCGCTGTCTCCAGCGCCCGAACGTCAGCCCGGTTTCCTTGAATACCAGACGGGCGAATGTGCGCTCGCTCATCGCATATCGAGCAGCCAACTCCTCGACCGTACTCCGATCGGCAGGATCATTGAGAAGGGAGGCGGCCAGATGCTGAAGTCGACTATCGGAGGAGATAGGTAGGTACATATGTTCGGTGGACATCTGCACCAGTTCGTCGAGCAATACGCGCCCAAGTCGACTTGTCGGTCCCTCGATCGGATACAAGGGCGGAAATACGGACAATCGATGTATCAACTCGCGGACGAGCGACGATATCGTGAATGTGCAGCAGGTGGTTGGAAGCGTACTCGCCTGCGGATCGATGAAGACGACGTAGACTTTTCCGTTGTCTGACACGCAGTTGCTGTGCAGAACGCCGGCGGGTATCCATACGGCACCCTGCGGCGGAACGATCCATAATCCGCCCGGTACACGGCACATGACCGATCCATGAGAGGCGACCACCAACTGCCCCTTCTTGTGCGAATGAAGTGGCAGCTCGTCGTTGTCCTGACCTGTCTCGAGGCAGAAGGAGACGACTGGTCGGTCGAACTGGTCTGGATCGATCGGATCGTAATTGATCCGAAGGTCCGGCAAATTCATTCGGGCAAAGCCGTCATCCGTTTCAAAAGCGGGTGACTTGCGCATCGAATTCACTCGTTGAAACTGCAGTTCCAATCTGTCGGGCGGCGATAAGGCGAAGGATCCCCTCAAAGGATAGCTCGCTGAAACATGATCGTCACGGAAAAGTAGGGCGGCGGAGGAAAAATTTCGCGGCAGAACACTGAATGCGGCCCGTCCGGCGCGCGGCCGCGAGGCGATCGGTCCCTGGTGGTCGCGGTCGCCGCTTGGCATCCTGCCTGCGGATCGTTGAGAGAGCCTCGACCCGGTTGCGCGACGAAAGCGACTGCAATTCATGCGTGCGAATCCGGCCGCGGCAGAATGGCGCGTTTCACCCGTCTCCGTGCAGAAGAGTTCTTATCGGCTCTGCTCCTATGCGCGGTGCGGCAGAGAATGCCAGGTATAGGCGATAGCGCGTCCCCTTTAGCTGCGCATTCTGTCAGATGGGTTGGATCTTCGGCAAACATGCCGGACAACTCAATGCTACCAAGGAAGGAGTTCGCTAGAACCAACCAGAATGACCGTTCACAGCGATCCGCTGATCAAGGTGGCCGATGCGCAATCGTGGAATGACGAAGTGCTGACCTTCGACCAGGAGACGCATTGCATTGTCGGCGGCGTCATCGTTGGCCCGCACGCTGGCGACATGATCGGAGAGATATAGCTGGGATGGGCGCCGATGCGATTGATATCGGCAACACCATTTATCCGCATCCCGCGTTTGGAGAGACGATAGGCATGGCTGCGGAAATCTATGAAGGTGTTTGCATGGACGTGTTGCCGAGCGGGAAGAAAGCGCCGAAGCGCGTGAGCCATTAGAAATCGAAAAGCGAAAGGCGGCATGCGGCTGTCCCGCCGCCGGCTGCCATAAAGGACCTGGAATATGGCGGAAGATGCTTGGAGTGTCTTCAGCATCCCTTTGAGCGCTCAAGAGGAGGAGTTTGCGGCAGCATGCCGAGACTTCGTTCTGGAGAGGGAGCCTAATCTAGCGTCGTCCATCGTCGTAGTGAACAACCAGCTCACGATAGCCAATGACCTACATGTTCGGGAGGCATTTATGGAAATCGGTCTCGCTAGATTGGTCCGAGTTCTACATCTCGCAATCGATGGCAAAGCGGTTGCGGTTAAGAGAGTGCCAAAACTTTTCTTCGACCTGGCGCGCTTCAGAACAAAGATTATCCGCACGCTACGCAGAAACAATTGAGGATAGCCACTCAGAGAATATCTTCACTATGGCGACATTGATCGCACCTGACCTGCCCTGCACGCGTTGCGGAAGTCGCCCGCGCTGCTGCCTGCCAAGTGTAGGAGGGAAGTGCATCACCTCGTGCGGAGCGGGAGGCGGCCGGCGGCCGGCTTGGCGAGGAGGACGTGGAGTTCTTGGCCTTAGACAACGTTGTGGAAGAGGCGTTCGCCGCTCACTCGCGCCGTCGTGTTCTTCGCGTGGCAGTGTCGGAGTCGGTATGTGACTGAGATCTGTGCGATGGAGATGCCGGAAAAGTTATGCAGTGGCATCGTCTTCAGCACAAAATGCTGTGCGGAATGTCTGATAGTTCTGCTGCTGAGATCGTTCGTTGAGCTGTCTTCGATCGAAATCCGCATTCGGCGTTTCGCGAGAGATTACCATCTTTCGCTTCCTCCCTTTACTTGGCCCGGCTCCATCGCCGGGCCATCTTGTCTCACCGCAGTCGGCTGAAATGATTGGCCAACGATTCGGCTCATCGATGATCGTCAATGTGGACCACTGCCGGTTCAGCGGCGTATGATTTTCTTGAGAAGTTCGGTCAGCGTTCGAAATTCTTCCCGGGTCAAGGGAGCGAATGTCTCGCTTGAAATCTCACCAACAGTCTCGATCGCGGCATCCGCTACGCGCCTGCCCTTTTCAGTCAAATCGATTTCCCGCCGTCGTGGATCCAAGGGATCCTTGGAGCTCTTGATCAGGCCGCGTGATTTGAGACGATTGATAACGCCGGTGATTGTGGCTGAGTCGTAGTGAATCAGCCGTCCTAGGTGGTTTTGAGAACAGGGTCCGACCTCTCTCAATTTCGCCAGCGTTGAGAATTGGGGTGCAGTTAGTTCTTCAATCATCTTCGCGGCAAAGATGGACGTGTGAGTACGGAGCGCGACGCGCAATAAGAAGCCCGGTGCGTCATCCAGCCTGTAGGACTGTACAGCTTGCTTCAGCTTCTCCGCCGAGCGCGCCTTTGTTTTCGATTGCACGACTTTCGTCCCCTCGCGGTACGTTGCCTTAGCTCATTTTTAGAAGAGTGTGACTGTTCAGCTCCGAAAGTCTTCGGCGCTGGTCGATTGTCTACATTCGTTGAACTCAGGAATCCATCTTTGTTGGACCTCAGTCTGCTTTATCGCGCTCTGCCGCGTCGAGGCGCTTCGGCGATGGCCGGCCCCTTTTCCGGCGCATCGGCTTCCGGGCGCTGAAATCTAGGACATCGAAGGATTGAAACCGCGCGGCGGTGAACATTGGGTGCAAGCGACTTGTCGCGCCCTGTCTCCATTCTGGGGCCGATGCACACGATCTCATTAGTTGTGTACAAGCGTAGCACTTGCATACGAGTGATAAATGGCTTAGCGTCCGCGGATTGCCTTCGTAAGGAGCCAAGCAGGCCCCGCAATCTTCGGCGGAGGCATCTGGATACCATCGGATTTGCGGATGTCGGCAACTGACAACATGAGTTCCGTTCGACCCGACCTGATTGAGAAGGTCACGGGGCGCGCCGAGTACGTGACCGACCTGACGGTTCCGGGAATGCTGCATGGGTTTGTGGTTCGCTCGCCGGCCATTCATGCCCGCATCGTTTCGATCGATACGAACGCTGCACGATCGATGCACGGCGTCGTGGACGTGCTCATCGGCGAAGATGTCGCTTCGTTCGGTTGCTGGGGCGTTGTGCTCAAGGATCGGCCGATCATCGCCACCGACCGTGTGCGATATGTGGGCGAACCCGTCGCCGTAGTGATCGCGGAGACGATCGAGATCGCGGAAAATGCCGCAGAACTGGTCGATGTCGAATACGAGGAGCTTCCGCGCGCAACGACCATCCAGGAAGCCATTGCGGAAGGTGCGTCGCTCATCCATGAGCGCCACGAAAATCTCGAAGACTTTTACTTCAAGGGCGGGGCCCGGCCGACCCAGAACAGCAATATATTCCACACTTACCGGAACAACGTCGGAGACGTTGACGCCGCGGAGGCGGCCGCGGCCTACATCCACGAAGACCGTTTCACCTTCCCGGCCATTTCTCACTTCGCAATGGAGCCGCATGCGGTCATTGCGGATTTCCAGCGGGACTCCCTGACGGTCTGGGCAGGTGCACAAACGCCGACCGCTGTTCAGAAAGTGCTGTCGCGGCTCTACGGACTGCCGTTGGCCAAGGTCCGCGTCATCGTTCCGTTTGTCGGCGGAGGGTTTGGCGGCAAGGCCTCGGTGAAGATCGAGCCTTTGGTTGCGGCCGCTTCGTGGAAGGTGCAGCGCCCGGTTCGCGTTGCCCAATCCATGACTGAATCAATGCTCACCTGCCGAAGGCTGGGCGCCGACATCACGATCCGAACGGCGGTGGACGCCAAGGGGCGGATCCTCGCTAAGACCGCCAAGCTGCTGCTCGATGGCGGGGCATATTCCGACACAGGCTCAGCCGTCGCCACGAAATCGGCAAATCGCATCATCGGCCCTTACGTGGTGCCCAATCTGCGCCTCGAGGCGTGTGCGGTCTACACGAACACCGTTCCAGGTGCAGCTTTCCGCTCGATCGGGGGGCCGCAAGCTGTTTGGGCCAAAGAATCGCACATGGATAATGTCGCGGCGGCAATCGGCATGGATCCGGCCGAGTTTCGGTTGCTGAACCTGGCGTCCCGCGGTGAGCGCATCCGACCCGATTTGCGGGCGCTCGATATGGATATGAGCGATCTGATGGGCCGGGTGACCCAGTCGTTCGCATCGGAGGTGAAGGCGTCCAACCGGCAGGCGCGCGGACTGGCAGTCGCAGCAACCGATCCCGCCAATACGCCGATCAGTAACGCGATCGTACGTCTCAAGATCGACGGGTCGATCCTCGTTTCGGTTTCCAGCATCGAAGTCGGCCAGGGGGCGCACGCGACTATGGGGCGGATCGCGGCGCAGACCTTGAAGCAGCCGATCTCGGCGGTAACCGTCTTGCGCACCGATACCTCCGTGGCCCCTTACGATTGGGGCACAGGCGCAAGCCGATCGACCGTTGTCGTCGGCCTTTCCGTCGAAAATGCCGCACTCGACGCAGCCGATCAGATCCTCGACATGGTCGCTGACGTCTGGGAGCTTCCCCGGGAGAACCTGTCGCTTGTTGAGGGTGGTGTCTCTACCGGATCAGAGGTTCTCACTTTCCATCAGATTTTTCACCGCACGTTGGGTGTCGATTCGGGAGAGGTCATCGGCCGCGGTGCGATTACGCCGCGCTCGAAGAACGGCGCCCTGGTCGAGTCCCCTCTGTTCTGGGAGACTTCCGCGGGCCTCGCTGAAATCGTTGTCGATGAAGACACCGGCGAGATCCATGTCCCCCGATATGCCAGCGCCGCTGACGTCGGCCGCGTGATCAATCGCGTCGCGGCGGAAGGGCAGGACGAGGGGGCTGCCATCATGGGCCTCGGACACGCGCTTTATGAAGTGCTGGAGTTCGAGGATGGCCAGCCGATCAATGCGACGCCGATCGATTATTCGATACCGCGCATCTCCGACGTTCCTGCCGTGTTTGACACCATCCTTGTCGAAAACGGCGACGGTCCTGGTCCAGGCGGCGCCAAGGGAATGGGCGAGGGGGCGATCCTTCCGGTCGCGCCAGCGATCGCCAACGCGCTGTTCTCCACCTACGGCATTCGGATCACCGACCTACCAATGACGCCCGAAAAGGTATGGCGCGCCCTGCAGAAGAGGAGCTGAATTCATGGAATTCAATATGTCGATGGTGGTGCCAGCGACACCGGCAGAGCTTTGGAGCACGCTGCTCGACGTCCCTCGCATATCGGGTTGCATCCCCGGCTGCGAAAACGTCGAGGAAATCGAGCGGCTTGCAACTTACAAAGCGACCGTCAAACAGAAGATCGGCCCCTTCAAGCTCGAGGTCCCGGCCGACATCATCGTTGAATCGATAACGGAGCCGTCTCACGTCCGCACGCGCGCCACGGGTCGCGACAAGATCACCGGGACGAGGCTGGCGGTTGTTCTCGACGTGACCGTGACGCCGGAAGGGGCGGGGTCCACATTCGCAGTGGACGCGAAGGTCGACGTGCAAGGTCGCCTCGCGACTATGGGGTTCGGCGTCATCAAGCGTCGCGTCGATCAGAACTTCGAGGAGTTCGAGAAGCGGCTCAAAGAAATGTTGGGCGCGGCCTGATCATGCTGCCTTCACCCTTCGCATTCGAGAGGCCTTCGACGATCGCCGACGCCGTGCGTGCGGTCGGAGAGTCCGGCGACGGCATGTTCTACTCCGGCGGAACCGAACTGCTGCTGGCGATGAAGCTGCGCGTCATCCATACGGACCGGCTTATCGATATCAAGGGAATCCTTGGACTTGATCGCATTGTTCTCAACGATGCGAATGACATCGAAATCGGTGCGCGCTGTACGCACAACAAGATCGCCAGTGATCCTGTTATTCGCGAGCATGTGCCGGCGCTGTCCTCGCTCTGTGCCAACGTCGCGAACGTCAGGGTCCGCAGCGTCGGAACGATCGGAGGCAATCTGTGCTTCGGAGAGCCCCACGCCGATCCGCCGACTATGCTCGCGGCTCTGGACGCTCGGCTGGTGCTTAATGGCCCCGGCGGCACGCGTGTCGTTCACGCTGACGATTTCATCCGGAGTGAGCTGGAAACGGTGCGGGAGCCGGATGAGCTACTGACGATCATTGTGTTTCCGCGCCCGACCGGACCTGTGACCTATCGGCGCTTCAAGCATGGTGAGAGGCCCTCGGTGAATGTCGCGATGGCCTGGTCGCTGGGCTCCGGCGGAAGGACGATCAGAAGCGCCCGCGTGCGGGTCGGAGCGCTCGGTTCTCGACCTCAGCCTTTAAAGGCCATCGAAGATGTCCTCCAGGGCATATCCGTCGCCGAAGTCCGCCCGGCTATCGAGGCGGTGCTCCCGACGGCGCTGGGTGAGCTGGAAGTCAACGAGGATCGGCATGGCGGCGCCGACTATAAGCGCCACCTTGCGGGTGTCTTGCTTCTGCGAAACGCGGAAGAGGCGCTCGCCGCAGCCGGGAGCGCGTGAAATGACAGATGTGTTGCGAATCTCATTCTCGTTGAACGGTCAGGCGATCGCGATCGACGTTCCAACCCATACGCTATTGATCGACCTTATCCGGGATCGCCTTGGCTTGAAGGGAACCAAGCGTTCCTGTGACATGGAGGTGTGCGGCGCGTGCACCGTTCTGCTCGACGGTGAGCCGATTTCGAGTTGCACCACACTCGCCGTCGATGTCGATCAGCGCGAGGTCACGACCATCGAGGGCGTGACGCCGCCCGATGGCCTGTCACGGATTCAGAAGGCGTTCGTGCTTCACGGGGGCCTTCAGTGCGGCTTCTGCACGCCGGGCTTCATCATGGCGGTCACGGCGTTGCTAAAGGCGACGCCGCACCCGACCGACGAACAAATCCGTCACTACCTGCACGGCAACCTCTGCCGTTGCACCGGCTACACCAAGATTTTCGAGGCCGTAAGGAGCCTTGCCGCCGAGCAAGTCTCCGAAGATGCCGCCTAACCCGTTGCGAGACAGCGCAATTATCGTTTGGAGATGTCATGAGCATTGAACAGGTCAATAAATCAAGCGTCCTCATTGCCGGCGCCGGCATTGGCGGCTTGGCGATGGCGCTATCGCTGCTTCGTCGCGGCATCGATTGTGACGTATTTGAGCAAGCGTCTGAGTTGCGCGAAGTGGGAGCGGGTCTTTGGATCTCCATGAACGGCGTGCGCGTTCTTCGGGATCTCGGCCTCACCGAACAGGTCGAGCAGAACTGCATCGCGGCCGAGCGACGCTCGATCCGGCTCTGGAACACCGGTGATAGGTGGCCCCTCTACAACCGCAGCTCCGACGCGGCGCGCAACCAGCCCTATTTGCTGCTGCGTGCTCACCTGCTGAAGATCCTCGTTGACGGCGTGCGCCAGTTGAAGCCGGGCGCCATTCATCTGAACGCCCACGTTGTCGGGTTCAGTCAAAACGACGAAGGGGTTCGGGCCAAGCTCGCTGACGGCTCCGAAGTCGAAGGGCGCGCCCTGATAGGCGCTGACGGTGCTCATTCGAAGGTCCGTCTTGGCCTGATCGGCAACATCGAGAGCCAGTACACGAAGGCCATCGCCTGGCGTGGTCTCGTGCCGGTCGACCGCCTTGCGCCGCATCAGCGCGAACCCGAGGTGGCAACCTGGATCGGGCCCACCGCTCACGTCACGGCCTACCCGGTGCGCTGGCAGAACACGGTCATGATGACCTTTTCGGGCCAAGTCGACCATAACGACTGGCTGCTCGAATCCTGGTCGGAGAAGGGCTCGGTCGAGGACTGCCTGAAGGACTTCGAGGGCTGGCATCCGGACATCGTCGAGCTGGTCAGGAACGTGGATACCCTGAACAAGTGGGGCCTGTTCGTGCGGCCGTCGCTGGGTACGTGGTCGAAGGGACGCATCACCCTGCTCGGCGACGCCTGCCATTCGATGCTGCCGTACCTCGGGCAGGGTGTGAACATGGCCCTGGAGGATGCATCCGTCCTCGCCCGCTGCTTCGAGGAGAATCCCGATGACATCGCGGTGGCATTCAAGACGTATCAGGGCCTGCGGCTCGATCGCACCACCATGGTCACGAAGTCCGCGGCCGGCATGCTGCCGATCTTCCATAACCAGGCGCTGAGCAAGCCGGAGACGGCGGGTGACTACATCAAGACCCAGTGGGCGCCGGAAGCATCGGCTGCGCGATACGATTGGATCTACCAGTACGATGCGACCACCGTGCCGCTTCACTGACATGCCCGCGAGTGTGACCGCTGGAGCGCAGCCGTGACCGGCACCAAGCAGCCCTGGGACGATGTGATACCGCTGGACGAGCGCGAGACCTATGCCCTCGCCGGGCTGGGTGGCGCGGCGGGATTCGGCAAACGACCGGCATTGCTGGTCATCGACGTGCAGTATCGCTCGGTCGGCAACCGGCCGATGCCGATCCGCGAAGCGATCAAGCAATACCCGACTAGCTGCGGCGAAGCCGGTTGGCACGCCATCGCACACATCGCCGAATTGGTGCGGCTGTTTCGCGAAAAGAAGTGGCCGGTGATTTTCCCGCATGTCGCACGGAAGGTGGGCCAGGACCAGGGCGCGTTCTCCTCGAAGATTCCCGGTATCATGCGGATCCCGCCTGAGGGCTATGACTTTGTCCGCGAGGTGGCTCCGGAGCCCGGCGAGTTGCTCCTGCCGAAGACTCAGGCAAGCGCGTTCTTCGGCACTCCGCTTGCGACGTATCTGATCGGTGCCGGCGTCGACTCGCTGGTGGTGACCGGCTGCACGACCAGCGGCTGCGTGCGGGCCTCGGTCGTGGATGCGTGCGCGCTGAACTTCAAATCAATTGTGCCGAGCGACGCCGTCTACGACCGCTCGCCCACGTCCCACGCCGTCAACCTGTTCGATATCGCCAGCAAATACGCGGACGTCATGCCGACGCAGGCCGCTATCGAGCGGCTTCACGCGCTGTCGGATGACCACACAGAGGATCAGAGAACGTGAGCGGCGCCGCGGCATCCGGATTGCTTTACGGCGCGCATGTACGTGCCAACGGCATTCGGCAGCATTATCTGCGGTTCGGCGGGTCCGGGCCGGCGGTCATCATTGTCCCCGGCATCTCGACGACTGCGGCGCAATGGGCCTTCATCGCAGAGCGTCTGTGCTCCGGACACGACGTTTTCGTGCTCGATGTCCGCGGTCGCGGCCTTTCCGAAAGCGGCCCGCATCTCGACTATTCGCTCGACGCATGCGCATCCGACCTCATCGGGTTTGCTGAAGCGCTCGGAACGGGCCCTTACACGCTGCTGGGCCACTCGATGGGTGGCCGCATCGGAATCCGCGCCGGGCGTTGGCGGCCATCGTCCATGGAGCAACTGATACTGGTCGACCCGCCGGTCTCAGGTCCTGGACGTCGCGCCTATCCGATTCCGGTCGAACCGCTTCTCAAATTGCTTGAAAGCGCGAAGCGCGGAGAAGCCGACGCGGCGCTGCGAAGCCCCTCTGCTCCGCGGTGGCCCGAGCAGCACATCCGCACCCGGGCCGAGTGGATGCATACCTGCGACGAGCGTGCGCTCATCGAGAGCCACAAGGGCTTTCATCACGATGACATTCATCGCGATCTCGCCCATCTCAGCGTTCCGACCGCGTTGATCGTCGCGGGGCGGGGAGGGGTCATTCTGCCCGAAGATGAAGAAGAAATTCGCGGATTGCTGCCGTCAATCGCGATCAGGACGCTGCAAAGCGCGGGTCACCAAATGCAGATCGACGATACCGAGGGCTTCCTTTCGATCGTTGAAGAGCTTCTAGCGCGGCCGCGCGATCGGTTCGACGGCCGCTTGTCTAGGTTAGGCAAACAGGAGATCAGTGAAGATGTCCCGACAAATCGTTGATGTTGAAATGCTCGAGCTCTTCAAGGCCGAGCTGGCACTCTGCAAGGTGAAGAAGGGCGAAGTCGTTACGGTCCTGAGCGGCGGCGAGGATCAGCAGGAATACGCCCAGGCCTTCATGCTGGCCGCGCAGAGCCTGGGCGCAACGACCTTTCATCTCAACGTGCCCAAGTACGGCCAGGGCAAGGTCGCGGGCTTGCAGGGCCGGCATGCGCTCACGGGCAACCAGCCGGCGATCGATACGCTCAAGCGCGTGGATATGGTGATCGATCTCCTCGGGTTGCTGTTCTCTCGTGAGCAGCTCGAAATTCAGGAAGCGGGCACGCGCATCTTGCGCGTGATGGAGCCATTCCACATCCTCAAGAAGATGTTTCCGACTGAAGATCTGCGCCGGCGAACGGAGCTCTCTCGAACCCTCCTGCAGTCGGCCCGCAAAATGCGGATCACGTCGCCGGGCGGAACGGACGTAACTTATGGCCTGAAGCAATACCCCGTCATTTCCGAATACGGATACACGGATGAGCCTGGGCGCTGGGATCACTTCCCGTCAGGCTTTGCCTTCACTCAGGCGACCGACGGCGAGGTCAACGGCACGGTGGTGCTGATGCCCGGTGACATCCTCTGTGCGTTCAAGCGTTACATCCAGTCGCCGGTCACGCTGACCATCAAGGACGGCTATATCGTCGACCTCAAGGGCGAAGGCACCGACGCGCTGCTCATCAAGAATTATATCGACAGCTTCGGCGATCCGCGCGGCTGGGCGATCTCGCATATCGGCTGGGGGTCGAACGAGCGTGCCGCCTGGCACCACATCGCGGCTTCCCAGGAGCTGTCGTTGGAGCACATCATGAATGCGCTCTCCTTCTACGGAAACGTGCTGTTCTCGACGGGTCCGAACACGGAGCTCGGCGGTACGAATGACACGCCGTGTCATTTGGACATCCCGCTTCGCGGCTGCAGCCTGTGGCTCGACGATATCCACATCCTCGACAAGGGCGAGTTTGCTTATCCGGAGCTGAGGGCGCCGGGCCGCTAAGCGCTGAGTATCAACCACCCAACCGGGAGTCGTGAAGGCGACACCGAATGCTACCGGAGTCGCGTTGGCGGCTCCCAATGGAGCCGAACGTTTGCATTTTCGGCTCTCAAAGACGCGGCAAGCGTCTCGGGCACGTCTATCGACTTCAATCCTCCAATAGGAAACGCGTCACATGTCGGCAACCATCTCGAGTTCGGAAGACTACACGCCGGGGCAACGGTATTCGATTATGATCTCAGCGATGCTGGGCTACATACTCGATTTCTACGATGTTCTGATATTTCCGTTCCTCTTGCCTGCGATTCAGCGATCGATGTCGTTATCGTTGACCGAGGTCGGCTCGCTGCAAGCTCTCACATTGTTCGGATCGGCCATCGGCGGAGCGCTATTCGGCGTCATCGGTGATCGACTTGGCCGAAAGACCTCGCTTCAACTCACAATCGCATTGTTTTCGGTTGCCGCGATCATTTCGGCGTTCGCATGGAATTACTGGTCCCTTGCCGTCCTACGGTTCATCACCGGCATTGGTCTTGGCGGCGAGTACGGCGTCGGCATGGTGCTCTTCAACGAGGCCTGGAAGAAGAACAGCCGCGGTTTTGGTGCGGCTGCCCTTCAAGGCTGTGCTGTGATCGCGTCATCCACAGCTTCAATCGTTGGCATCTGGCTGATTGCGACGTTTAGCGACGAGTGGAGCTGGCGCATCGGCCTGCTGAGTGGCGGCGTACCCATCCTGCTGATTATCTTCATTCGCTTCTTCATGCCTGAATCCAAGATCTGGCTGGAGTATGAGGCGCAACGCAAGGCCGGCCGGGCTACTGCAGAAGCTCGTACACTTCCGCTTGCGGATCTATTCCGCAACGGGCTGGCACGGCAGACCGTCATCGCCTTCGTATGGCTGATGAGCTACATGCTCTGCTACTATAGCGTCGTCTCCTTTATTCCGACACTGCTGCTGCGGGATATGCATACGCCGGGTGATGTTGTTCGCACGACGGCAGTTCTGCTCTCCGTGGTCAGCGGCATTTGCTATCTCGCGAACGGCTTTTTCAACGACCGGGCTGGCCGCCGCTTCGGAGCGCTTGTGCCCGCGCTGTTTTGGGTCGGGTCTCTGGTCGGTATGGCCGTCTGGGGCAGCCAGCTCTACGCCGGATCGAAGACTGAATGGCCGATGTTCTGGCTCTACATCGGCTTCGGCATGGGCAATGTGGCGCTGGGCGTGACCGGTGTCTGGATATCCGAGCTCTATCCGGTCAACCTGCGCGCGACGGCGGTGTCGACGTTCTATATGGGCGGTCGCGGGCTCGGCAGCATAGCGCCTGTGATTGTGCCTCTTGCGGCCGCTCACTTCGGTGGAAGCTTGCTCAACGGCATGGTTGCGGTGGCCCTTCCTGCTGCGACTGTGTTCATTATCGCCTCTCTTCTGCTTCCAGAGACCCTCGGTCGCGATTTGTCCGCGAAGGGCTTTAAGGTCGACATGGAAACGGAACCCACAATGAAGGCCGCTTCGGTGTCGGGTGTTTGACCCTGGTGGAGGGACGCTTGACCGGCGAGATAGGCGTTGT
Source organism: Bradyrhizobium sp. Leo78 (assembly GCF_059512425.1). Taxonomy (NCBI): domain Bacteria; kingdom Pseudomonadati; phylum Pseudomonadota; class Alphaproteobacteria; order Hyphomicrobiales; family Nitrobacteraceae; genus Bradyrhizobium; species Bradyrhizobium sp. Leo78. Next base: position 131,397 of record NZ_JCAMOT010000004.1, on the reverse strand, counting down.
CGACCCGCTTGTCTCGTCGATGCATGCGGCGGAACTCATGCACACCCGCTGACGGGACGGCACAGCGCTTTCAAAATCGCCAGGCACTGCTTGCAAGTTTTGCGCTTGCGAACAAGTTTTGTGCTTGTACACAAGTGATGATCAAAATATCGTTACGCTCGCTGATCTTGGGTCAACGGCTCCTGGATAAGGGGCGAACTTGCGCGTCCGGAGTTGAGCGCGCGCTTGGTCGATAGCCGGCCTCAGATCATTCGTCGGACAATTCGAGGATCACTCAAGATGCGCATGTTAGTTGTAATGACCATCGCTGCTAATCTTTCCCCTGCCGGGTCTCTCGCGCAAGCTGCCGACGACCCGTTTCCTACGAAGCCGGTCACCCTGACTGTCAATTACGGCGCTGGCGGCGGATCGGACGCGATTGCCCGCGCGCTCGGACGAGCACTTGAAAAGCCGCTCAAGCAACCGGTTGCGATTGAGAACATTGCCGGGGGAGCCGGAACGCGCGGTGTCACCGCCGTCGTCACGGCCGAGCCGGACGGATACCAGATCGGTGTCGCAACGAACAGTCCGATGACGATCGCCGTGCATACGGTCAAGGGATTGTCCTGGGGAAACCCCAGCACGTACGATATTCTGGGCGGCATTGGCATCGTCTACAACACCATCTGCATTCAGGCGGACTCGCCGTTGAAGACGCTGGATGACGTGGTGAAGTACGCGAAGGAGAACCCCGGGAAGCTGAAGGTCGCCAGCATTGCGGGCGGAATCAATCAGTACACTTGGGACGCTTTCGCCAAGAAGGCGAACATCAACGTGAGGTTCGTCCCCTATAGCGGCGATGCGGACGGCGTTGCCTCCTTCCTCGGAAAGAACACCGAACTTGCGGCGCTCACTTGGCCGGGGCTGAAGGCCCAGGTCGAAGTCGGAAAAGCGCGTCCGCTGGCGGTGTTCGGTCCCGAGCGGATGAGCTCGAACCCGGATGTCCCGACGTTCAAGGAACTGGGCTACGACGTCGTCACCACCAGCGACTACGTGGTCTATGCTCCGAAGGGAATTCCTGAGGCCAAACGTCGCGTTCTCGTCGAGGCCGTGAAGCAGGCCGTGTCCGATCCCGACTTTATGCGGGTGCTCACCGCTCAGAACATTCAGGTGCAATTCACCGATGGCGAGAAGATGACCCGTCAGTTCACGGAGATATTCAACGCCACGGCTCCATCGACCGCGAGCGGAAAGTAGGCCGCAGATGGACCAGGCGATAGTCATCAAGACCGACGCTTCGACAGCGGCCAATGCTCCGGCATCGACCACCGGAATCAGGCTCACATCGCTCATCCTGACGGTCGCGGGACTGTTCTATCTCTATCAGGCCATCGAACTGCCGATGGGCGACCCACCGGGAACGGGCGTCGGCGCCGTACCCGTCCTGGTGGCGGTCTGCTGGGTGCTATTCGGCGCATTGGTGACGGTTCGTAACCGCGGCCTATCTGCTGATCTCGGTCCCTGGCCCCGGGGCAGCGCGGCGCTGCGCGTCGGGGTCGCCTTTTTCCTTTGCGTGATATTCATCGTCGGGCTGCCCTTCTTTGGGATTTTCCTGACGACCGGGATCTTCCTCCTGTTGATGGGACGTCTTGCCGGCGCACCATGGACGAGTGCCGTCGTTCTCAGCGCGGCAACACCTGTTGCGTTCTGGATTGTCTTCTCATTGGGCTTGAAGGTATCGCTGCCGTTCGGCTCCCTTCTCGCTGTCATTTTCAGGGGCTGACCATGGATCTGCTCGGTAACATGCTTGGCGGCTTCGCCGTGGCTCTCCAGCCCGTGAACATTGCGGCCGCACTGCTCGGGGCGCTTGTGGGCACCGCCACCGGCGTTCTGCCAGGTCTCGGCGTGCTGGGCGCGATGGCAATCCTGATGCCGATCACGATCCATTTTTCCGCAGTGACCGGTCTGATCATGTTGGCCGGGATTTACTACGGTGCCATGTACGGCGGATCGACCACGGCGATCCTCCTCAGGATCCCCGGCGAAAGCGGATCTATCGTCACGACGATCGACGGTTACGAATTCGCGAGAAAGGGACGAGCCGGCGCTGCCTTGATGATTTGCGCCGTGGGATCGTTCATCGCCGGAACGATCAGCATTGTCGGGCTCAGCCTGTTCGCCACGCTGCTAGCCGACGTTGCGCTGCGCTTCTCGTCTCCGGAGTTCTGCCTTCTGGCGCTTTTGGGCGGTTTGACGCTGGTGCGCATCACTGGAAACGATCCAGCCCAGAACATGGTCATGCTTTTGATCGGCATGGCTCTGGCGACGATCGGCGTCGATGCCGTCAGTGGCGACACGCGCTTTACATTCAACACGAGTACGTTGGCATTGGGCTTTGATCTCGTGCCGGTCGCGCTGGGCCTGTACGGACTGAGCGAGCTGTTCCACGTCCTCGCCTCGAACGAAGGATTTCCGCGTGCCACCACCGTGCGTTTGCGGGAAATGATCCCGACGCGCCGCGAGTGGTCGCGTGCGTGGCCAGCCATCGTGCGAGGGTCGGGCATCGGCTTTCTTATCGGACTGTTGCCCGGCCCGGGCTCTCTCACATCGACCTTCGCCTCCTACGGCGTCGAAAAGGCCATCGCCCGAAAGCACCGGGACGAGTTCGGCAAGGGAGCGATCGAGGGCTTTGCCGGGCCGGAAGCGGCGAACAATGCGGTCGCAACCTCCGCGCTGGTGCCTGTCCTGAGTCTCGGGATTCCTTTCACGCCGAACGTGGCGTTGATGCTCGGGGCGCTTATCGTTCAAGGCATACAGCCCGGGCCGCTGCTGCTGTCCCAACACCCAAACGTCGTGTGGGGCCTCCTCGCGTCCATGTATATCGGAAATGTGGCGTTGCTCGCCCTGAATTTGCCGCTGGTCGGGATGTGGGTCCGGCTGCTGCGCGTTCCGCAATACACATTGATCGCCTTCATTTTCGCCGTCAGCTTCATCGGCGTCTACACGATGCGAAACAGCTACTGGGACCTTTGCGTTCTGGTCGGCTTCGGAGCCGTCGGGTCGGTTTTGCGCCAGATCGGTTTTGATCTCGCGCCGATGATTCTCGGCTTGGTGATCGGCCCGATCTTCGAGAAGGCGTTGCGCGAAACGCTGTTCCTGAGTGGCGGGGATCTCACGATCTTCGTCACGCGGCCGATCAGCGCCGTGCTTTCGGCCCTTTGCGTAGTGGCAGTCGTCGGTCCCACCATTGCCGTGTGGATCACGCGCGGGAGCCGCCTTTCGCAGCAATCGTAAGGGATAGTTCGGCACCGCTTCGAATGCGGCGCAAGCCGCCAAGCGGTGCTGCATGGAGGGACGCGGGTGGGACCGCAGAGCGGTCGTTCGATTGTGACCTCGAACAGTGTCCTGTGAGAAATCGAGCGCCATAACGCCGCAACGGCCGTCACCGCCATGCGCCCGCGGGACGGCGCGCATTTATTTGCGCTCGACGCGTCCCGACATGTATGCGATCAATTGCGACTGACTGGGAATATCGCAAGAAGACGTGCTGGGGGCCTTGTGTCTGGGTTTGGTCGCATTGTCGGCAGCATCAAGCTGGCCGCACTGATTGTTTTCGCATTTCTTGCCGTTTCGACGTCAGCCCATGCGGCGCCCCCGACAGCGACTGTCACCGTTACCCCGAATCAGCTGGCGTATGGTGAGCCGGCGAACGTGACAATCTCGTTCTCTGAAGCCGTGACCGGCTTTACTCTCCTTGCCTTGACGCTCACCAATGCGACCGCGTCCACTCTCAGAACCTCGGACAACATCACCTACACCGTCGACCTCACTGCAAATTCGGGTGCGCCGGCGGCAACCAATCAGGTCGTTGTGGACCTGTCCGGGGTGGTGAACTTAGGCTTGGAAGCCGGCATCGGCACCGCCGTTTCAAATAACTATACAGTCGGACCGATCAGCCAGACCATCACCTTCGGCGCCCAGACGGGACGGACCTTTGTCAGCGGCGGCACGTTTGTGCTCAGTCCGCTGGCCTCGGCAAGCAGCGGCCTGGCGGTAACCTATTCCTCGCTGACCCCGGGCGTCTGCACGGTTTTCGGCGGTATCGTGACCATGATCAGCGTAGGCACGTGCACGGTGGCCGCCGATCAGGCCGGCAATGGAACCACCGTCGCGGCCGCGAGCCAGGTGACCCAGGACATCGTCATCGCCAGGGCGATCAGCAGCATTACGTTGGTTGCGTCACCCAGCCCGAGCCTTCCGGGACAGGCCGTCACCTTCACCGCGACAGTGTCGGGCTCATCGCCCACTGGCACGGTGACGTTCCAGGACGGCACGACGACGCTGGGCACCGGCACCCTCAGTGGCGGACTGGCAACGTTCACCACATCGGCGCTGACGCCCGGAACGCATGCGATCACGGCAGTCTATGGCGGCGATACCAACAACATGTCGAGTACGTCATCGGTGCTGAACCAGGCTGTCAACCAGGCGGCGACGGCGACAGTCCTCGTTTCGTCGGTCAATCCAAGCACGCCGGGACAGGCTGTCACCTTCACCGCAACCGTGACTGGCACCAGCGGCACGCCCACCGGCACGGTCACATTCATGGACGGTACGACGACACTGGGCACCGGCCCCCTCGTTGGCGGACTGGCGACGTTGACCACATCGGCGCTGACATCCGGAACCCATGCGATCACGGCAGTCTACGGCGGCGATGCCAACAACACGTCCAGCACATCATCGGTGCTGAGCCAGGCCGTGACCCAGGGGACGACGTCGACGGTCCTCGTCTCATCTGCCAATCCCAGCACGCCGGGACAGGCGGTGACGTTCACAGCAACGGTGTCAAGCGGGGGCGATACGCCGACCGGCACGGTGAGATTCGACGATGGCGGCGCTGCGATCGGCAGCGCCACCTTGGCCGGCGGGGTCGCCAGCCTGACGACCTCGGCGCTGACGGCCGGCACCCATACCATCACCGCAACCTATGCCGGCAATGGCACGTTCAAGGCCAGCACGTCGGCAGCGCTGCTGCAGGCGGTGAACACGCCACAGGACAGTCTGAAGCTGCGGGCCTTGCAGATCATCGCAACCAAGACCGTGGCGCAAAACTCCGGCGCAGCCATTGCAGGCGCGATCGACACCGCGATCTCCGAGGGCTTCAGCGATGGTGGCAGCCTGGTCTCGCCGGGCGGAGGCAGCATCCGTTTCAACTTCTCCGCCGATCCCGATCAGCCGCAGGCCGCTACCGCCGGCGCCGACGTGTCGGATCGATGGAATGGATCGTACGGGCGCAGCGGCGGCGGCCTGCCGGGCGGCGCCAACGGCTATGTGCAGTCGCAATTGCCGCAGGGCGCATCCCGGGTCGACAACGCGTTTGCGGCAATCAATCGCAATGCGATGCCCGCCAAGGCGCCCGCGTCTGGCTACGTCGCGCGGAAGGACTGGCTGTTGTGGGCGGATGTCAGAGGCAGCGGCATCGATCGCTGGGGCTCGTCGACATCGACACCGATTCTGTACGGCAGCCAGATCAATGCGCTGCTGGGCCTTACGCGCAGGGTCACACCGAATCTTCTGGTCGGTGCGCTCGGCGGCTACGAGACCTTCGACTACCGGTCCGATACCTTGAGCGGGCACCTCAAGGGCGATGGCTGGACCTTAGGTTCATACCTCGGCTGGAGGTTCGCGCCGGGACTGCGCTTCGACGCAGCCGCGGCGTATTCCGGGATCGGCTATGACGGCACCGCAGGCACCGCCACGGGCACCTTCAGCGGCCATCGCTGGCTGGTGTCGAGCGGGCTGACCGGCAACTACAAGACCCATGGTTTCGATATCGAACCTTCGGCGAAGCTCTATGCGCTGTGGGAGCGGGAGAACGCCTATACGGACTCGCTCGGCACTCTGCAGGCGGACCGCACTTTCTTCACCGGGCGCGCCTCGGCCGGCATCAAGCTCAGCTATCCCTGGCTCACCGGAGCCGCCGTGACGCTCGCGCCTTATGCCGGTTTGTACGCGGATTACTACTTTACCGGCGATGATGCCGCCGCCTTGGCGCTGGCCGGGGCCGTGCCGCTCGCCTCCGTCCCGCTGCTCGATGGCTGGTCCGCGCGTGTAACGGGAGGGTTGGCGGCGCGCCTCGGCAACGAGGCCACCGTCGCTCTTGGCGCCGAACTCGGCGGCATCGGCAGCAACGTGCAAATCTGGACGTTCCGTGGACGAGCATCGGTTCCGTTTTGAGGCGACGAAGATTTATATATTAATTTCAATTACATAAGAGTTCGCAGTTTTGTTCTGGGTGGCGCGCCATGCTTACGCTTTTTCACGCCAGACTATGATTTTGCGCGATTGCGTTTTGCTGGACGGTTTGACGCGAAACGCGCTCGCGGATGTCTCTCCCCCACCATTCCAGATTTGCAATGCTCGGCGGTGGGCTCGCTAAGTTCGTGTAGGTTTTAAATCCAGCCCGCCGCAACCACCAATTCTTGCGATATAGGCGCAGGCGACCCGGAAGGGCTGCCTTTCGCGTGTCGAGCGTCATTGGCAAAGATCGGATGGTGTGCCTTTGATTATGGCAGTCGACCTCGACCATCGTCTGATTCCGCGATCGTAGAAAATTCTTCAAGGTTGTCATGTTGTTACGCTACACCTCGAGATAATTGCGGTGGTATGGTTCCGCTAACTTATTGTATGCATTGATGTTCGTCCGAAATCCGACGGCTGCGATTCGCGGCTTCTGACGAACGTGGAAATGATTGATGGCTCTATCCGCAAAGCCCACCAAGCAGACGGCGACACCTCAACCGCCGAGCGGGGTCACGTTTCAGACCCGCGCACGCACGATCGACCACCTAGGACGAGGCCAGATCGCCGACGCACCGACAGCCGTCAGCGAACTCTGGAAGAATTCGTACGACGCTTACGCCCGTGACGCCTCGCTCCATATCTTCGACGGATCTCCGGAGATTGCACTCGTAGTGGATGACGGCGCTGGTATGTCGTACGAGACATTCCGGGACCGCTGGTTGGTCATCGGCACCGAGTCCAAGATCGAGGACGATGATGTTGACGAGCCGGAGGAGACCTTTGGTCTCCGCGAACGCGTCCGACAGGGCGAGAAGGGCATAGGGCGGCTATCCGCGGCCTTCCTCGCGCCGGTTACGCTCGTACTCTCCAAAACCATCCGAGACCGTTTCGCGGCGGTCCTGGTCGATTGGCGGCTGTTCGAGAACCCGTTTCTCCTCATCCAGGACATCCGCATCCCCATCGTCGAATTCAACGATGCAGCGGACATCACGGGCGTTCTGAAGAGCATGTCCGACATCCTCCGTTCGAACTTCGGGATTTCTGCTGCGGAAGCGAAACGGGACCCCGACTCGCGGGTCGCACGCCTTCATGCCGGCTGGCGACGCTTCTCCGATTATGAAAACTCCCAGAACATCGGCTCAGCCACCCACGACGAATTGACCTCGTTCTGGTCATCTCCGCTGCAAATCGAGCGGCGTCATTTCGAGGAATGGCCCGTCTATACCGGTCTGAAGACACACGGAACCGCATTATACATGATCGGCGTGCACCATGATCTCGCACAATGGGTGCAACCAGGGCCTGCCGACGACGATGAGCGTAAGAGTGTCCAGGATCTCCTTTTCCGGACGTTGTCCGGCTTCATCGATCCGTTCGCCCGCAAGGAGCCGGATTTCACCTACGAAGTCTTGCTGCATTTCGGGCAGCGAGTGAGACGGATTTTGGCTTCAAAGGACGTCTTCGGTTACGACGAAGTCCGAAACCTTTCTCGCGAACTTCAGGAGTTCAAACCGCCTGCAGCGCCACGCAAACTCGGAAATCTGGAGGCGTCCTACCGCGAATACCGCGATCTCTTCGGAGCGGCGAGCGACGAGATGGCCGACCTCAGATCCGCCGTCTCGCAGGCCGAAGCCGACATCGGCGCGGACGAACCCGGCGACGTGGTCAAGGCGCGGATCGAGGCCAACATCGACGCTATCGCCTCCTTCCTCGATGATTCGGAGAAGAGTTTCGTCGCCAAGTTCGACCTGCTGCGCAGTGAATGGAAGGAGGCCGTTGTCGAGGATAACCGACGATGACGCGGCCACGGCCCGGATTGCGCGCGAACTGCCGAAACTCAAGGTGCGCGCCGAACCGGCCGCCTCAAGAACGTCAGACCGGAGACGAAAGAGAGGTGCGAAATGACGGGTTCTCGCGGAAAGCTTTTCGACATTTCGGTTTCGCGCGATGCCAATGCCGAGGGCTGTTACTGGCCGAGCCAGAAAGAACGCGAGTCGGAGACCTTAGGCGGCAATCGTGAGTACATCGACCTAGACGACATCTCTTGGACTGAAGCCCAGCATGCACTGACGCAAGAATTGGCGACCATCGAAGCGTTGGAGAAAGCGAAAGATTGGGAGGCTGCCTATGCGAATTGGCTTGAAGAATCTTACGAAGATTTCGAAGCTCCCGGCTTCGACTTGGGCACGAGCGCCTTAGTTTCGGCACTGAAGGCGGCGCGGTGCCTTCCGTTCTACAGCTGCAATGGCGGAGCTTTCGGCGGGGATCACAACGAGGAGTACCCGCTGGTTGCGTTTTTCTGCTGTCCCGCGGTCTTCCCCTTTATCGAGGGGGCGGCCGAAGAGGCAGGCGCAGGCCTCGAGTATAACAGCTCAGGGGGCGTTTCCGTATACGGCCGTAGCGTCGATACTCTACTGGCTATGGCCTCGGCCATTTACGAGAGGCGTGCAGAGATCGATGCCATGGCGATCCGGTAACCCCGAGGGACAAATTCGACGGAAGGAGGAGCGCTCTGCGTGGCAAGTACGCTCCGGCATTACATTGCAATCTCAACTACATATGAGTTCGCAGTTTTATTCTGAACGGCGCGCCAGATAAAACTCATCTGCGATCTATTCATGCAGCCAGCCTCGGAATTTCCTATTTAATCTACCGCAAGAATCGGGTGTTGTGCAGCTCCTGCAACCACCGATTCTTGCGATATCGGCGCAGGCGACCCCCAAGGGTTGCCGTTCAGACTGACCCTTTACCCGAGGGGATTAATCTCTCGCTGATTTCTTTTTGTTAGCGCGCCGTTCGCGGACGCCAATCACTTCATCCTTTCCAGCAGCTTCCGCGCTTCACCCAATACCGCGCTCGTATCTCTCCGCTCTGCGATCGCATCGCTGGTGAACAGGCCGTGCTTGCGCGCGTTCTGGTTTGCCTTTGGCGCGCCGGATCCCGGTGCGCCGCCGTGCATGCGGCAGCGCTTCTTGCCGTGCACCGCCGGCGAGCGGCACGCGCCACTGGTGCGGGTTTTGGCGCCACAACGTGGGCTCGCCAGCATCGGGGCGGTATTTCTGATGTGATCGCTCATGGCTGTGCGTCCCGCTTGGCATCAGCGGAAGCTTGCCCTCGCTTGGCGCTAGCGGCCTTCGGCGCCTTCCGCGCCGCGGATGCCGGCCGATGCATCACCTGCTCTCGTCGCTTGGGTCATAACACCCCCGCGATTAGCCCGAGCTTCAGCGCCTCGTTCGCCTCGACGTACCAGTTCGATGGGGCGCGCCGGATGACTTCCTCAAGCGTCACGCTCGAACCGCTGATGAGGTTCTGAAACCCCTCGTTCTGGATATCGATCGAGCACTGAATTTCGTTGATGATCGCCTGCACGTTGGCACGGCACACGGTGAGCGGCCCGTCGATATTCAGGGTCCGCGTCAGTTTGCGCTCGTGGATCATGAGGCGGGAGCCGCGGGTCAGATACCGATTCTCGCGGGCGAAGAAACTCATAAAGGTCGTCCCGGCTGAATAGATCGCAGCCTTGCCGAGGAATACCAAACGCCGCGCCGGCTCCATCTCGCTCGTATAGCGGATGTCCTCGCCCATCATGCGCGCTACCTCCGGATCGCCGCCAAGGGTTGAAAGTTCGATCACGACGAGATGCTGGCCTGCCGCATTGTCGAATTGCTGGCGGAAGCTGACATACATGCTGTAGTCGATCACCCCTGAGAGAGCGACGGCGGGATTCTGGAAGGCGGATGCCGGAAGGATATCGGCGGACATCCTGATCACCTCAATATCGAGCGATGAAGAAAACCAGCAGAAGATCGCGGGGTAGCACCCTGCAACGCGATCTGAGCCTCAAGGTTCCGTTGAAAGCCGGGAATCGATAACCCAGCCTTCTCATTCCAGTTCGAACAGGGCAGCCGCTGTGGCTGCAGGAAAAAATTAAGGCGCAATAAAAAGCGCCGCTATCCGAACGCTATAACGGGGCCGGTCTTGGAGGCGAGGCCTTGGCGGCCTCGCCTCATTCGCCGCAAAACAAAAGGCCGGCAGATGCCGACCTTTTGCCTTCGAGCTGTCGCTCGGGTTAGTACGTCACGAGGCCGGGGCCGCCCAAATTGAAGCGGTAGTTCAGGCCCGCCTTGACGGTGTGTTCGTCGTTGCGGAAGCTGCCGACCGGCAACCCCGCCAAGAACACATCGACGTTGCCGAAGTCATAGTACTGGTATTCGAGCTTGGCCGACCAGTTCTGGGCGAACATGTATTCGAGGCCGGCACCGACGGTGTAGCCGTTGCGATCATTGTCGCCGTTGAAGCCATTGGTGAAGCGCGTGTCAGCCCAAGCATAACCGCCTTTGACGTACAGCAAAGCCGGTCCCCAGGTATAGCCTAGACGGCCGGTCACCGAGCCGAGGCCACGATTGGCGAAGCTGCTGTTGGTATCGAGAAAACTATAGTTGGCTTCGAGGCCGAATACCCAGTTCGGCGAGAACTGATAGTCAAAGCCAACCTGTCCACCACCCATGAACGTGCCGTCGTCGTTGTTCCCGAAGCTCGGATCGAGGACGTTGCTGTCACCACCGAAGGCTCCACCAATGTGACCACCGATATAGAATCCGGTCCAGTTGTAGACCGGAGCGACCGCGGGGGGCGGCGCCTTCGTGTAGGGACGGGCGGCAAGATCAGCGGCCGAAGCAGTACCCGCCAACATAAGCAGTGCGGCGGAAGTCAAAAGAGCGCGTTTCATACGTTTCTCCACTAGCAAGCTCTAACTTGCACGGGCTAACGCGCCCAACGCATTTTCGACAATCGGAACCACCCGACTTTTGACAAATCACCTGAAGTGTGGCGCTGTTGCATCATACCTGACAGAGGAAGCCGAGAAGCTCGTTGTACGCTTAAACGCGCTCGGACGATCGAACTATCCGCTGAATGGCGCCTGAAGCGGGCTCACACTGAGGTTAAGATCTGACGCACCCGAGCTTCAGGCGCGTGAAGGAACTGTTCTCGTGATTCAGTTCCGCCAGGTGCGATTAGCTGCAGCCGGGTATGCGAGGACCATCCGGACAGGCCGTGGCTGGGAGATCGCGCGTGCGATTGCGGCGGAGCCGGTGCGCCCTGCCGCTTCCAATCCCAATGACGAAGAGACCCCACCGATACGTCGGCAGGGTTCAAAGCGGATCCAGCGGAAGGCGCGATGATGAATCGTCGCCTGCAAGTCACTTCATCTCCTCCAGCAGCTTCCGCGCCTCCCCCAACACCGCCTGAATCTGCCTTCGCTCGGCGATCGCATCCCTGGTGAACAGGCCGTGCTTGCGCGCGTTTTGGTTTGCCCTTGGCGCGCCGGATCCCTGGGCGCCGCCGTGCATGCGGCAGCGTTTTTTGCCGTGTACCGCCGGCGAGCGGCACGCGCAGCCGCAACGCGTTTTGGCGCCACAAAGTGGGCTCGCCAGCATCGGGCCAGTATTTCTGATGTGATTGCTCATGGCTGCGCTTCCCGCTTGGCATCAGCGGAAGCATGCCCTCGCTTGGCGCCCGAGGCCTTCGGCGCATTCCGCGCTGCCGAGGCCCGGTTCTTGTCCGAAACGATCACGCTCGCGTGCTGCGTGACGTTGCCGACAATGGCCTTGCCGCCGTCCTCCACCTTCACGTTCTGCACGGTGATGGCGGGCTCGCCATGGCTGCGGTAGCGGTTCAGCGCCTCGATCTGGGCGGGAAAGGTGCGGGCGAGCCGGCCCAAGGCGCGCGCGGCGCTGTCGTGCTGGGCGAGGTCGTCGGCGCTGGCGAGGTGATGGGCACATCGCATCGCCATCACATGAACCGAAACCATCTGCGCCACCAGCATGGCCTCGATGGAATCCCTTGGGCGAATGCTCTTCACCATTGAAATCATGAAGGACAGGTTGACCTCGTCGGGGCTTCCGTCGCTCACGCTGGCCCTGACCAATTGCCGGAGGATGCCGTCCATCGCGTCGCGATCGGTTGCCCCCAGCGCGTTCGCCATCAGCTGTTCGCCGAGCTCCGGGTCGGGATGGTCGATGGAGAATCCGTGCGACGAGAGCCTTATCCGCGGGGCCGTGGCAGCCTTGGCCGGGTCGGTTGCGGCGATCATGTTTGGCATGGTGAGGCTTGGGCGGTGTTCATGTCGAGACTCCCTGGCATGCGCGCGGCAAGCGGGCGCGGTTCGGCCACGCGCGAGGCCATCGTTCGCCGCGCGGAGCCGGTGCAATTTCAATTGTGGGTGAGGATGCGGGTGAGGATTCTTGGACCGCAGGTCGCAACCGACGCGCCCGCTATTGCGGGGCGACAGGCGTTTACAAGATTGCGGGATGATGAAGGAATGCCCCTGATTTGCCCGACGTGTCAAGTTGCCATTCGAGCGCTAGCTGCCGCCTGCACCTTTGCATGGGGTTGTTTTCGATATTCGGGCTCTTTGGTCACGTCGAAATTCGAGGAGGGACATTCATCATCCTTGTCCATGAAGGCGATGCGGCTCTCCAAATGCTGAGCGGTGAGGATGAAGTCCTCAATCTGCTTTCGACTAAGGCCTCCGAGCAGCCTGTCGTGTCGCTTTACGATCTCGACGAAACATCGATCGTTGAGTTCTTGGCCTTGACGCGTCAAGGCAATGACGGTCCGCCGCCGAGAGCTTCCGGACACGTTCTTGATCGTGACGATCTTGCGGTCGGACAGAACGCGAAGCGCGCGGCTGACGGCGGCCTTGTCCAGACTTCCAAGCGTCCAGATATCGTAGGCGCTCGAAGGCCCCTTTGCCGCAAGAAACGATATGATCCGCCAGTCCAGCCGCGTTATCCCGAACCGTTCATCGAAAAAGATCTGGGCCGATGCCCTCAAGCGGGTCATGAGGCGCGAAACGACAGTGGGAATGTAACGGTCGAAGTCGATGACGCGCCTATCGTGATCGATCGACGGCCTGAGGTCCCTCGACTTCCGCTTCATCGTACCTGTCGCAGAGGACTTCTTCGCTTTTGCCATGACTATCGCCAATTTTCTGTCTGCGCCTTGGAGCGGCCGCGAGACCATGTCCCGGGTTCTGTTGGCCTGACGGCTCAACGTACCGGATCGGTCATTCTTGCAATAGGTGTAAAAGCAACTATGGTGCCTCGCGAAGTGCCCCGACCGAGAGGGCGTATGCGGCCGCGTGACGGCCCGAAGGTGAGGAACACCATGATAGACCGTCGACGGCTTCTCGCTGCAATGTCGGCTTTCGCCGGGTTTTCCGGCGCCAAGACATCGGCGCAGGATCGGTTTCCTTCGCATAACGTCCGTTTCATCGTGCCATTCACGGCTGGCGGGCCGACCGACGTCATCGCTCGAATCATTAGCGATGCAATGGCCGCGAAATGGTCCGTACCCGTGATCGTCGAGAACAAGCCGGGCGCGGGCACCTTGATCGGTACGGACGCCGTCGCCAAGTCGGCTCCGGACGGACACACCATCGGCGTGGTCATCACCGCCCATGTCATCAATCCTGCGGTGCGCGCCCAGATGCCGTTCGACACCGTGCGCGACCTGCGCGGGCTTACCCAACTGGCCGAGGCCCATATGGTGGTCGTGGCCAATCCCTCGTTCCCGGCCGACGACATTCCCGGCCTGGTGAAAGCCGCCCGTACGCAGAATGAGCCGCTGGCTTACGCCACGCCGGGTCCGGCGACCGCTACTCATATGGCAGCCGAACTGTTGCAGAAGATGGCCGATATCAAGATGCTGCACGTTCCCTACAACGGGAGCGCAAACGCCCTCACCGACGTCCTCGCCAACCGCGTGCCGTTGATGTTCGACGTATGGCATTCCGTACAGCAGCACGTGCGGGAGAAGACCATCAAAGTCCTGGGCGTCACCAACGCCACTCGCATTCCCAATGCGCCGCAGTATGCCTGCATCGGCGAGACCTATCCCGGCTACGAGGCGAACTCGATGTTCGGGCTGGTGGTGCCGGCCAAGACTCCGGACCTGGCAGTCAACGCCTTGTCGAGCGACCTGATTGCGTTCGTTAAGTCGCCGGGCTTCGCTGCCAAGGCCGAGGCTTTCGGCATGCAGCCGGTCGGTTCGACCCCGCAGGACTTCGATCGCTTCGTGGTCGGTGAAATCGACAAATGGAAGAAGATCGCCTCCGACGCCAGCATTCGGCTGAACTGACCGACGAAAAGGAGCCGACAATGACTGTTCACCATCGTCCCGAATGCCTCGTCGATGACCGTCCCGCGGACAAGGCGTTTCATGTATCGCGCGATGCCTTTACCGATGCGGAGATCTTCGATCTGGAGATGAAGCACATCTTCGAGGCGACATGGTCGTTCGTGGGCCTCGAGTCCCAGATTCCGCGCCCGCACGACTACGTCACCACCTTTATCGGCCGTCAGCCGGTATTGCTGATGCGCGACGGGGAAGGCAGGATCGGATGCTTTCTGAACACCTGCCGACACCGCGCCACCGTCGTTTGCCCTTTTAAGCGAGGACGGCAGAAGTTCCATGTCTGCCGCTATCACGGATGGGCTTACGACAGCGCAGGCAAGAATATCGCGGTGACCGACCGGGAGGATGGTCAGTACCCCGCCGGCTTCGACGGAGCTGATCGCGACCTCGTTCCGGTCGCGCGGCTGGACAGCTACCGCGGACTCATTTTTGCCAGCCTGTCGGCCGACGTGCCGTCGCTGCCGGAATACCTCGATGACGCCAGGACATTTATCGACCTCGTTGCCGACCAAAGCCCCGTAGGCCAGCTCGAGTTCGTGCCCGGCGACATCACTTACACTTTCGACGCCAACTGGAAGCTGCAGTTCGAGAACGGCCTCGACTATTATCATTTCGCATCGACGCACAGTTCATACGTCGATATCCTGGCGCAACGCGTCAAATCCGGCGATACCGTCGGATTCACGAGCGAGAAGCCGGACGAAGTTGAGGGACAAGGGAGCTTCAATTTCAAGAACGGCCACGCGGTCAACTGGTCGATCAAGCGACAGATGCGCTACGGGCGTGCGCTGGCTGCAGATCCGGCAGGCCTGGCTGAAGTAAAGAGCCGGGTCGGCGACATCAGATTGAAGTGGATGCTGCGGCAGCGCAACCTTACCATCTTTCCAAATTTGCAGATCATCGACATCAGCTCCGCGCAGCTGCGCACATGGAGGCCGCTGTCGGTCGACAAGACGGAGATGACCTCGCATTGCCTGGCACCGGTCGGCGAGAGCGCCGATGCGCGTCGTTTCCGTATCAGGGCATACGAGGATTTCTTCAATCCAAGCGGGCTTGCGACCTCCGACGACAACGTGATGTACGAATTCTGTCAGACCGGATACGCGGCGCAGGCCGGTGACACGCTTGGGCATTTGAGAGGTCTTGAACCCATGGGGGTGGCCGGCGATCACGTGAGCGAGCTTGGCATCTCGCCGCAAGAGTACGCATTCGGTAAACCCGGCTTCGGCGGTGAAACCAACTTCCATTCGGGCTACCGGGAATGGCGCCGGTTGCTGGAACTCGCGACCAAGGGGGCGAACAATGCCTGACGCTGCGCCCCTCAATCATCGTTCGGCATCACTTCACGATCATGCCGAGGTGGAGCGGCTGTTGTTCGTCGAGGCGCATCTTCTCGACGACAAGGCGTGGGACGCCTGGGCCGAGCTCTATCGCGCCGATGCCGTGTTCTGGGTGCCGTCGTGGCTCAACGAATACGATCTGGTGACCGATCCGGATACCCAGATATCCTTCATCTATCACACCTCCCGAGCCCAGTTGCAGGAGCGGATCGGCCGCATCCAGTCGCGCAAGTCGATCACGGCATTGCCGTTACCTCGTACCCTGCACGTTATTACGAACACAGTGTTGTCGGAGCGGGACGAATCTTTCGTCGAGGCGCGGTCCTCTTGGACAACGCACGTGTTCGATCCGCGAACGCGGCGGCAGCATCTGCATTTCGGGGTCTACGAGCATACGCTGGTTCGCAGCCCCGAGGGCTACCGCATCGCTCGCAAGAAGATTGTCATCATGAACGACTGCATTCCAACTGTCGTCGATTTTTACAGCATCTAGGAGGCGTTTACATGACCGTCGAAACGACGAACGGCACGTGGTGCGTGGCAGTGGCGGTGACGGATGTTGCGGTAGACGCGCCCGCTGCCTGCAGTGTGGGGCAGCATGAGATCGCGGTCTATTTGGTTGACGGAACATACTACGCGACGTCGAATATCTGCACGCATGCCTCGGCGCTGCTCACCGATGGCTTGATGGAGGGCTGCGAGATCGAGTGCCCGCTTCACAACGCTCGCTTCGATATACGGACCGGAGAAGCGCTGAGCAGCCCCGCCGAAGTTGACCTTGAAACGTTCATGACTCGCGTAGTCGGTACCAATGTCGAGGTGTTGATCCCAAGCTAAGAGTTCGCGTCGGAGAAAGTGGACGAGAATAGCGGACTTGGCGAAGGTACCTATTATCTATCTCGCAACGCCGCTTCGCTTGTCCAAGCCCACAAGGCATTTTGCGGCTGCATTATGCGCGATCCTGACAAGGCGGCCGCCGCCACGAGTCGATAAGGGAAGTGACGACGAATTCCGTCATTTTCAACGGGTCTGTCCAATTCATCGTGCGCGTGTAAATCGGAAACGCGACGATCCCGTGTACGGCCGCGATCAGGCTGTCAACCGCGCACTTGGCGTCGAGCGAGGAGGAGCCGCAGTCGGCGAGCAGATCCCTGACTATTCGATCGTAGAGAGAATAGGAGCGTGCCACGATCGCAGAGCGTCCGAAGGGGACTCCCGTTGCGTCCTTGACCGCAATCTTGTGTGGCGGAAGAGAGAACAGCATTTGATAATGGTCGAAATTGTCGAGCCAGTACCGCGCTACTCCAAGGAAGACTTTGATCACCCGTTGCTCGGGGTCTGGCTCGCTCGCGGCGATTCCCTCGAAGGCGACTACGGCCGACAGCATGTCCTCTTCGCGGATTGCAAGCAGCAGCGCGCGATGATCGTCAAAGTATTGGTAGATCGTTCCGGGCGAATAGCCGGCTGCTGCCGCGATACTGCGCAGCGACACGTTTTTTGATCCCCGATCAGCCAAAAGCTTGCGACCTGCTTTGATGAAGGCCGCACGGAGCTCGTTCCTAGCCTTGGTCGTGTTGGCGCGGGCTCGCGGCTCTCGCCGGGCCTTCGCAAGCTTCGCTGGAGGTGTCTTGCTCAAGTGAACCTCTGGATGTGCTGCCTCTTTTATCCGGTGAGGAAGCCTTGCCGCAACAAGCCGTGCCCAAATAAATAAACGCGTTCATTTTTGTGATTGACATTATTGAACGCGTTCAGATAGTTTTTCGAAAGCTTCGGCGGTCGGTGCGGCCGTCCAAAAAGAACGATGGGAGGCTCGCGGTGGCTCAAATTGATGGTGGGCAGGCTTTGGTCGCAACGCTGAAGCGGTTCGGCGTAGACACCATCTTCACGCTGCATGGCGGTCACCTCGACTGCGTCTATCAGGCGGCGGTGGCGGAAGGCTTCCGCATCATCGATCATCGACACGAACAGGCGGCGGGGATTGCCGCGACCGGATATGCGCGAACGACCGGAAAGGTCGGTGTGGCAATGGTTACCGCAGGTGGTGGCATTACGAACGTGGTCACGGCGGTCGCCAATGCCTATTCCGACTGCGTCGCAAGCGTGTTTCTCGGAGGGGCGCCGCCATTGCGAGACTTCGACGCACTGCCGGTCAACAGCGGCTACGACCAGTTATCGGTGATGGGAGGTATCACCAAATGGTCTCATCGTGTCACGCATGTCGAGAGGTTGCCAGACCTCCTCGGGCGGGCTTTCCACATCGCGCGAGAGGGGCGGCCCGGGCCGGTTTATCTCGATCTCCCGAGCGACGTGTTGTTCGCTCTGGTCGAAGAGGGCGATGTCGCTTATCCCGATGGCGAGGCGAGGGTATCGCGGCCCGCGCCGTCAACGGCCGCGGTGGCGGACGCGCTCGAATTGCTGCGAAGTGCCGAGCGTCCCGTCATACTCGCCGGTGGCGGCGTCGCTTATTCGGGAGGCGGCCCTCTACTGACGCGGTTTGCAGATTTGTCCGGCATCCCCGTCGCGACCAACAACAAGTCGCGCGGCGCGCTGGCGACCGACAATCCTCTCTGGGTGCGGGGTTTCGGAACGCTGGGCGCAGCCGCAGCCCGCGGAGCCGGGCAGCCGGATGTCGTGCTGCTGCTGGGCGCGCGGCTTGGTCTCTACACCGGAGGCCGCCGCAAGTCCGTCATTCCGGCTGACGCCAAGATCATTCAAGTTGATATTGCGGCTGAAGAGATCGGCCGCGTGCGCGGCGTGGAGCTCGGCATCGTGTCCGACTGCCGGGAAATGCTGGAGGCGCTGATCGCGCAAGCAGGCAATGGCCCGTGGCCCGACCGCCGCGAGTGGTTGGCCGGTCTCCGAGGGGATCATGCGCCGACACCTCCGGCTCCAAGCCCGAGTGAGGGGCTCACCCCTGCATTGTTGGCTTCCACGCTCGCCTCGGCGGCTCCGGACGATGCGATCTTTGTGCTCGATGGTGGCGAAACGCCGGCCTGGTTCGATGGCTTCGCCGCAAGCAGCAAGCCCGATCGTTGGCTCGGTCATGGCTATATGGGGATCATGGGCGAAGGTATGCCGCTCGCCGTCGGCGCGCAGGTCGCCCACCCCGACAAGCGCGTGATCTGCTTCTGCGGCGACGGTGCCGTCGGGTTCAACTTCGCGGAATTCGACACGATGGTGCGTCACAATCTCCCCGTCGTAGTGGTCGTCAACAATGACCAGCAGTGGGGCATGTCCGCCCACGGCCAAGATCTGATCTATGGGCCTGGCAAGCGCGTCGCGTCGGACCTTGCCGCGACGCGCTACGATCTCGCGGCCGCCGGGTTCGGAGCGCACCCGGAATACGTAACCAGCTTCGAGGAACTGGGACCGGCCTTAAAGCGTGCACTCGCCGCCAACCGGCCGGCCTGCATCAATGTAATGACCAAGCCGGTGATGAACCCGATCACTCAGCGCTTCATGGGACTTGCCGCGCAAGGCTTGCGCAGTCCCGAAGGCAAAGCGCGCGTTCCCTATGCCGATGTTTTGGAGGTGTGACGATGGCATCTAACCCTCGTTTGGATGGCAGAGTCGCAATGGTGGTCGGCGGGGGATCCGGCATGGGGCAGGCCGTCGCGCGCCGACTATCGCAAGATGGAGCGCGCGTTGCGGTGGTTGATCGCGACCTGGACGCAGCCAAAGTTACGGTAGGTATGTTGAAGGGCGAGGGGCTGGCCCTCGCCGCTGACGTGGTCAGTGAGGCCGCCGTCGCGAATGCGACAGATGCAATCGCGAAATCGTTCGGACGTCTGGATATCGGCATCAATGCTGCGGGAATCGGAATCAGCTTGGCGCTGACCGATCAGACGCTTGAGCAGTGGCGGCGCGTGCAAGACGTAAATCTCACCGGATTGTTTCTGTGCTGCAAATACCAGGCGCTGCAAATGAAGGTGCGCGGCGGAGTTATCGTGAACTTCATCTCCACCAACGCAGAGCAGCCGGGTGAAGGTCTGTCCGCCTACTGCGCCTCGAAAGCCGGCGCGGCGATGCTGACGCGAGTCGCGGCCATGGAATTGGCAGCGCACAAAATTCGCGTCGTTGGGATCGGGCCAGGGCTCACCGAAACACCAATGGTCAGTCGGCTGCTGTCGTTGCCACAGGCTCGCGCCGAGTTCGTCGACAATATCTTGCTGGGCCGTCCCGGTCAGCCCGATGAGGTGGCGGCTGTTGCGGCGTTTCTGGCGTCGGATGAAGCAAGCTATATCACCGGCGATACAATCTATGTCGACGGCGGTGCGCTTAACCGTCGCTATCCCAGCCTGGCTTCCCGGTCGGCTCCGAGGACCGCCTCATGAAGGCGCTAATCTACGCAGGCGACCACTCGGTGCGCTTCGCCGACATTCCTTCGCCGCGACCGGCCGCAGGCGAGGAGATCGTCGACGTCCTGGTCGCCGGGGTCTGCGGAACCGACCTCGGTGCGGTCCGAAGTGGCCGGCCAGCGCTACCGATCGGCTTGACCATCGGACACGAATTCGTCGGTCGCAGGCAGCGGGACGGTGCGCTCGTCGTCGCTAATCCGATCCTGTCCTGCGGAGAATGCCGTGCCTGCCGCGAGCGGTGTCGCCATCTCTGCGAGAAGCGTCAGGTCTTGGGTGTTCATCGCAATGGCGCGTTCGCCGAAAGCGTTTTGGTCCCGGCGCCTAGTCTCGTCGAAGTAAGCCAGCTAGACCTGACGCGGGCCGCAATGGTCGAACCGATCGCGACGGCGCTGCACGCGTGGCGGCTGTCGCCGATGCCGCGGCGCGACGTTGCCGTGCTGGGTGCCGGACCGATCGGCATGTCGCTGCTTCATGTGCTCAAGGAGAACGGAGTAGCGAACATTACCGTCACGGATATCGCCCCTGAGCGGCGGGCCATGGCATTACAATGCGGTGCCGATGTTGCCACTGAGACGGCGGAAGGCATCTACGATGCGGCCTTCGACACAGTCGGCGCCGTCACGACACGCCGAAATGCAGTCGAAAATATTCGCCCGGGAGGCACAGCCATCCTGGTAGGTCTGCATTCTCCCGAATTTGCGGTCGCGGGCGGGCCTGTGGTTGCAGGTGAACGCACCATACGAGGCTCCTTCGCCTACTCGCACGACGAGTTCGTCGAATCGATAGGCCTCGCCAAAAGCCTCGACACACGCTGGATCGCTTCCGTTCCATTCCGTCGGAGTGCGGACGTATTCGCCGCACTTTTGATGGGAGCCGGAGATCCCGCCAGCGTCAAAGTGCACTTCAGCATCGCGGACTAAGCCGACGGAAGATCGGAACCAATCGGGGGAAGGAAAAATGAAGAGACTGTTTAAGAATCTGTTAGCGGCGATGGCTGTGGTTGCCGCGTCGCATGCTGTAAACGCGGCGGACGATCCCATCAAGATCGGCATTCTGCTGTCGACGACGGGAGTCGTTGGCTTCATCGGCGATCCCGAACAGAAGGCCGTTGAGCTATATGTCAAGAAGATCAACGATGGCGGCGGGGTGCTCGGACGCAAAGTCGAACTCGTATCGTACGACGACGCATCCGAACCTGCTCGGTCGAGCTCACTGACCAAGCGGTTGATCGAGTCGGACCGTGTGGACCTCATCATCGGAGGAACTATCACGCCGAGCGCAATGGCAATGATACCGCTGGTCGAACGGGCTGAGATTCCCTACATTTCGGTCGGCGGAGGGCTGCCGATCGTCGATCCCGTGAAGAAGTGGGTGTTCAAGACACCACACACCGATCGTCAGGTCGCTCAGCGCATTCTTCAGGACATGAAGGCGAAGGGCTACACGAAGATCGGCCTTCTGTCCGAAACGGCGGGCTTCGGGCAATCCGGCCGCAAGGAAATCCTGGAGAATGCCGCGAGCTACGGCATCACGGTGGTTGCCGACGAGAAGTATGGTCCGAAGGACACCGACATTACACCGCAGCTAACGACGATCAAGAATGCGCCAGGAGTTGAGGCTCTGTTGATCTTCTGCGGCGCCGGCACCAGTCCGGCGATGGCGGTCAAGAACAAGGCAAGACTGGATATCAAGCTGCCGCTCTACCTGCCGCATGCCGTCGTCAATCAGGAATTCTTGAACCTGACGGGGAGCGCTTCCGAAGGCGCGCGGATGCCGACGGCTGGCTTCGTCGTTCCGGATGGCGTCGCAGCCGACGATCCACAGAAGCCCGTGATCGACGGCTTCTACGCCGGCTACAAGGAGATGTACAAGGAAACGCCGTCGCCATTCGCCGGCAATTCGTACGACGCCATTGTCATCGCAGTCGACGCGATCCGCCGTGCAGGCTCGACCGACAAGGCAAAGGTACGCCAAGCGATCGAGGAAACGCGCAAGCTCCCAGGCCTTAATGGCGTGTTCACGATGTCTGAGACAGACCATCTGGGTCTCGCGTTGACGTCCTTGCGGATGCACGTCGTCAAACACGGAAAATTCGTGCCGGAAAACTAGTCCGATCCGCGAAACGGCTCGCCGACATCCCCTGATGACGGGATGCCGCGGCGTCGACGCAGCGGCCGATGTGTGCGCGCTGAAGAACGCCTCTTCAGCGCCTACGGAGCAACCAATGCTATCGCAATTCCTTCAGTTCCTACTGGCAGGCCTGACCGTGGGCGCGACCTACGCACTCGCGGCTCTCGGCTACACCCTCGTCTATAACGCGAGCGGAATGATCAATTTCGCCCAGGGTGAATTCATCATGCTGGGCGCGATGACGGCCTCGGCGTTGGTCGCAGCCGGCTTTCCCTTGTCGAGTTCGCTTGCCATCGCTATCGCGTTCACCACGCTCGTCGGCTTCGCTATGGCCAAATTCGCTGTTGAACCGGCACGTACGACTTCGATGACTTCGCTGATAATCATCACGCTTGGAGCCGGCCAGGTAATCCGAGGCGCTGTCGAAATCGGGCTAGGCAAGGGGAACCATGCCTTGCCCGGGCTTTCCGATGACCGCCCTCTGAATGTCCTTGGCGCTGCGCTGGCTCCGCAGGCGCTTTGGATCATGGGGATTTCACTCGTCATCGTGATTGCCCTGTTCTGGTATTTCAACGCGACTATGCACGGCAAGGCTCTGGTCGCCACTTCACACAATCCACTGGCCGCTCAGCTCGTTGGCATCAACACGATGGGAGTGCTGACGCTTTCGTTCGCCCTTTCGGCGGCGCTAGGTGCGATCGGGGGCGTGCTGCTGGCCCCGCTCACTTTCACTAGCTACAGCGCCGGCACCATGCTTGGACTCAAAGGCTTCGTCGCCGCCGCCTTCGGTGGCCTCGGTAGTTCGGTCGGAGCGGTCGTGGGCGGATTAGCCCTCGGAGTGATCGAGGCGATGACGGCCGCGTACATTTCCGCCGCCTATAAGGACGCGGTCGCCTTCGTCCTGATCATCCTGCTTTTCTTTCTCGCACCGCACGGCCTATTCGGTGCCAAGACCTCGGATCGCGTATGAATATCTCACCACGCTTCGCCGGGCTCGGAGTCTTGGTTGCTGGGCTCGCGATCTTTCCCCTGCTGGGACCCAACGCCTTTGTCTACGATATGGCGATCCGAACGATCATCAACGCGGTCGTCGTGATCGGGTTGAACCTGCTGTTCGGCTACACCGGACAGATCAGTCTTGGTCATGCCGGCTTTCTCGGCCTGGGCACATACGCTTCCGCGATCTTGACGACGCATGCCGGCTTGCCGCCGCTTGTCGCGCTTGGAATGGGCGCAGCAGGTACCGGCATCCTGGCCTTCGTGATCGCACGGCCGATCCTGAGCCTGAAGGGTCACCATCTGGCGATGGCAACGCTCGGCATGGGCATCATCGTCTCCATCGTGCTCAACAACGAGATGCAATACACGGGCGGGTCGGACGGCATGTCCGTTCCGGCATTGGCGATCGGCCCATGGCAACTGAGAGGTGACCGCAACTGGTATCTTCTGGTCTCCACGCTGTTGCTGATCGCCGTCTGGGCGGCGACAAACCTCGTGCACTCGCCCGCTGGACGTGCCCTACAGGCGATCCGTGGCTCGGAAGTAGCCGCCCGTGTCGCCGGCGTCGACGTCACCAGCGTGAAGGTGAAGGTATTCGTACTTTCCGCCATTGTAGCGAGCGTCATGGGGAGTCTCGAGGGGCACTATCTGGAGTTCGCGACGCCCGATAGCGCGGGCTTCGTGCGTTCGATTACGCTGATGGCGATGGTAATCGTGGGCGGTATGGCATCTATCGCGGGCTCATTGATCGGCGCGGTCATGCTGACCGTGCTTCCGCAAGCTCTTTCAGCCTTCGAGGGCGGCGAGACAGTGGTGTTCGGCATCATACTGGTCGCAACTATGATCTTCATGCCCAATGGCCTCGTGCCGACGGTGCGCGATCTAGTGGCGAGGGTCCAGACATGAACTCGCTCGAGGTCAGAAATCTATCGAAGCGATTCGGCGGTGTTACGGCAGTCGACGATCTGTCGTTCACGGTCGAACCCGGATCCATTTACTCGATCATCGGGCCCAACGGAGCCGGTAAGACGACGGTCGTCAACTTGCTGTCGGGAATCTATCTACCTACTGCGGGCACCATCACCATGATAGGTGAGCCTACCTCGGGTCGATCGCCGGACAAGCTCGCCAGACTGGGTCTTAGCCGCACGTTTCAGAAGCTCCAGATATGCATGAACATGGACGCCATCTCCAACGTGATGATCGGCGGTCATATCCGTTTGGATCCAGGCTTCGTGAGCGCGCTGTTGCATTTGCGGCATATCCGCAAGCAAGATGCGGATTTGCGCGCAGAAGCGGACGCACTGATGGCCTTCGTTGGTTTGTCCCAGTACCGGAAAGCGCAAGCATCGCAAATGCCGTATGGGGCGTTGAAACGCCTTGAAATAGCGCGGGCGCTGGCTGCGAAGCCGCAGATACTGCTTCTCGACGAGCCGGCCGCCGGGCTCAATCACGTCGAAACGGAAGAAATCTCCGTCTTAATCGAACGCATCGCGGCGACAGGAGTGACCATCGTTCTCGTCGAGCACGACATGAAGCTGGTGATGCGGGTATCGACGCGCATTTTGGTCCTCGACTACGGCAGAAAGCTTGCCGAAGGCCGACCGGAAGACGTGCGGGCTGATCCGCAGGTCATTGCGGCTTATCTCGGAGCTGCCGCATGAGCGTTATTCATCAGTTGGCATCCGCCATGCCCTCCACAGAAGACGAGCCGCTGCTCGAAGTTAGCGGGCTCAAAGCTCGATACGGACCGATCGAAGCGCTTCATGGACTCGATTTCGCCGTGGCGAGGGGACAATTGGTCGCGCTGGTGGGTGCCAACGGCGCCGGCAAGACGACGCTCCTGCGCGTCCTCTCCGGCGTGCATCGTGCCGCAACCGGGACGATCCGCTTCGAGGGCGCCGACATTTCGCGGCTTGCGTCCCACAAGCGCGTGGCACTCGGCATCTGCCAGGCTCCGGAGGGGCGCCAAGTCTTCGGTCCGATGTCCGTCGAGGACAACATCCGTCTCGGTGCCTATCGCCGGCAGAACGGTCAAATCGACCAGCGCATGGAGCAGGCCTATTCGCTCTTCCCTGTGCTGAAGGTGAAGCGCAAGTTGCCGGCCGGAACGCTTTCGGGCGGTCAGCAACAGATGCTTGCGATCGCGCGCGCCCTGATGGGCGAGCCAAAGCTGCTGCTGCTCGACGAACCGTCGCTCGGACTTGCGCCGCTTCTCGCGGCGGAGATCTTACGCGTGGTGGATCGGCTGCGACAGGATGGCATAACCATTCTCCTGGTCGAGCAGAATGCGCGCGCTGCATTGGCGATCGCCGACGTCGGTTACGTCGTAGAGACCGGCCGGATCGTCAAGTCGGGATCCGGACCCGACTTGCTGCAGAGCGATGACGTGAAGCGCGCATATCTCGGAATGTAGTGTAGAGGCTCAGGTGATAGACATCGACCATCGTATCATCAAAGCGGGACTCAGGTCGTTCTCCAAGCACCAAGGATGATGAAAAAGGGAGAAAATTCGGCGTGACCAGATTGGACAAACAGACACTGGAGAATGTCGGCCGGTCCTGGGTGGAGGGATGGAACAAGCACGACGCCGACGAGTTCGCGCGCCTCTTCAGAGAAGATGGTGAGTACATGGATACGGCCTTCGCCGCGTTGCGTCGCGGCCGCGACTTCATGAGGCGTCATCATCAACTCTGGCATCGCGCCATTTCCGGCTTTCGAATGGTCCCCGAGAGAATCATAGCCGGTGATTCTGTCGTGGTGGTTCAAGCAGTCGGTGAGGGGACCTTCGACGGCGAGAGCCTCGGCGGAGGCAAAGTAGTCGTAACGGGCAAGACCTTTCGTGCTCGTCTGTGCGCCGTATTGGCCATCGCAGACGATGGTAAAATAGCCAGGTGCTCGGAATACTACGACAGAAGCCTGATGCCTGACGGTCAGCAGGCCCCATTTCGCGATCTCGACCACATCTAGGAACCGAAGGAGCGATAACATGCCGGCTTCGAAGCTAGGAAAGGTCAATCGGAAGGCGCCCGACGTTTCGCGGTTTCCTGTCCTCGATCCGCTGCAACTCGGCCATTTGCGTCATATCCAGAATCTTGCCAGTCAGCCCGACGGCGAATGGTCCAAAATGGGTATCCCGGACCCTGGGCAGGAATGGCTGGACTCCTATCGCTATCAGCTTGCGCAGATGGCTTATGCGATCGGCTTGGCCCATTATCACCGATTGCCGGCGGCGCCCGCAGCATTTCGCGGCACTTTCGACAGGCTGATCCACAAGATGCTGCGCCGCGAGGTCTGGGGGTACTGGAAGGACACGAGCCAGTCGGGGCTGTACGTCAATCCGGACATCAAAGAGCTGCGACAGGGATGGACCGATCCGGTGGTCCGCGAGAACATTATGTATAGCGGACATTTGTCGGCCATGGTGGGCATGTATGGCATGCTGTTCAACGACGACAGCTACGATCAGCCCGCCGCATTGACCTTCGTGCATAACCCGATCTTCTGGGGGATGGGGCCTGAAAAGTTCGAGTATAGTCGCAGCTCACTCAACGAGGTCATCTACTGGCAGATGGTCGAAAACGGCTGGCTGGGCGTAGCCTGCGAACCGAACTGTATCTTCATCGTCTGCAATCAATTTCCCATGCTTGGTTTCCGTTTCTCGGACGTGCGCAAAGGGACCTCGGTGGCCGACGAAGCAACGCGGAGCTACCGCGCGGCTTGGGGCAAGAAAGGCATCTTCTCGGCGGAAGGTTGGTTTCACGGTTGGTGGCGCGTCGAGCAAGATGATTTCGTGCCGCCGAAAAGCGTCGGTTGGACAGCATGGGGCGGTGCAGTCATGAACACATGGAACCGCGATTTCGTACACGGAATCTATCGGGATCAATTGCGGGGAGTCCTGAAGTACGGTCGTGACGGCCTAGTATCGCTTTACCCGAACTCCGTGGTGCCGCAAGCGCGCAAGGCGCTCGATAACGGTCGTTCGGTCGATGGCATCGAGGATCGCGCCTATCCATGGCCAATGCCGGATTTTGGTTACGTCGCCATGCTGCTCTCCGAAATGGGGGATAGCGACCTGAAAGGTCTGCTCGCGCATGCCGACCGACACATGTCGCCGACCTGGAGCGACGGCGGCCTCTACTATCCGCGCAGCGATCAATCCTATGATGAGGCTGGCAACCTCATCCGTATGGATCGGCTCACCGGCAACGCGATGCTGGCCTACGCTCGTCTCAACGTGCCCGACGGGCTTTGGGCTCTTTATAACAAGCCTTGGAACGGTGAGCATTTTGCTCTTCCGGCCCTGCGGCGGATCACGTCCGGTGTCGACGTAACGCGCGCAGTGTACGATCAAGTTGAGAGATGTCTGGTCGCGACGCTCCAACCGAGAGACGCGGGTGCGCTAGATGTTGACCTTGACATTGGACCACTGGCGCCGAATGCGAGTTGGACCCTCTTCATCGACGACGTCGCTGTCTCCGACAGTCGCGACGGGGCGCTCGTGAGTGCGGATTCCGTGCACGTCGCAGCGCGCGACCAGACTCTTGCCGTGGGCCTTCGGCTGGAGAAGCCGACCACGCTCATTCTTGAGATTGGCGATGTCTGACTGTTGTATGGGAGAATCGGGCAGCGGTCAGACCGCCCGGGTCGGAGGTTCCTTCGATCTGATCGATCATTACGGCAACCCCGTAACCGATGGTAGCTATCGCGGCCAATTCATGTTGCTGTTCTTCGGTTTCACCCATTGCCGGGCCGTGTGCCCGGCGGCTCTTTTATGTCTATCGCGGGTCATCGACCGACTCGGGCCGTTGGCCACGCACCTCCGACCGCTCTACATCACGGTCGATCCGGAGCGCGATACTCCGGCTGTCATGAAGGCTTTCCTGGAAGGCAAATTCCCGCATTTCACCGGCTTGACCGGCTCGCGGGACAACATCGAGCACGTCAAAAGGCTCTATAAGGTCTTCGCGAGGCGCGCGGCGGATCCGGATGACGCGGCCGGGTATCAAATGCCCCATACGGCTTTCACGTATCTGGTCGGACCTGACGGCAAGTATATCACGCATTTCACCGATCCGAGCGACGAGGACGAATTGGTTCAACGTATCGGCAGGCACATCCGCTGCACATCTGCTATTTGCGGAAATGTCTAGCGTTCGTGCCGAAGCCAGGTGGAGAGGAGGGCATCGAGCACCTCTTCCGCCATCTTGATCGGGCTGGACCATTCGAGAGTGTGGGTGTGCAGGGTGAAAGCGACGATTCCGTGGGTCGCGGCGATCAGAGTGTCGGTCGCCACGCGTGGCGAGCATGGGGGCGTAGCGTATGGAGCAAAAAGGTCGTCTACCAGCTGCCGATAGAGTGAGTAGGACCGGAGCACTACAGCCGAACGTCCGAACGGCGACCGGCCCGGCTTGGCGGACTGTTCAGGACGAATTGAGAACAGGACCCTGAACTCTTCGGGTCGTTTCAGCCAGTGCCGGATGGCAGCGAGGAAGACCGTCCGCAACCGCTCTTTCGGGTCGGCAACCCGCTTCGCTATCCTTTCCAGATTGTCCACCACGCGGGACATGTCCTGTTCGCGTACCGCGATGAATAGCTCGTGCTGATCCCTAAAATACTTGTAGACCGTCCCTGGTGAGTAACCGGCCTTGGCTGCAATCTTGCGCAAAGAGACTGTCGATGGATCCTCGACAGCAAACAAGTGCCGTCCGACAGCGATCAGATTATCTCTGACATCCTTTTTTTGTTCGTCAGTCCGCGCCCGCGCGCCTGGCGCAGGCCGTCTCCCGAGGACAGGTCTATTTTCGTTGGTCGATTGTTCGCGCTTCATGTTTGGGCTCTTGCAGCAGGGTCTCGGCTCGCAATCAGGAGCTTGCTCGATTTACCTGTAGAAGCGATCTTTGCAAATGGCAGTTCGGCGCCGATTTGCGCTCGAAGCGCCGACCAAAACAGCCCGCTGGACGCCGCGGACCATCGTTCGGCTCCGTTTGACATCACTTGCGAGCGTGGAAGGCGGAATAGGACGATCAAGTATCGCGAGAAGTTCGTCGACGGATTTGAAAAAAAACTTTGCCAAGGCTGTACAATGGGACGATGGCAAGCTGATCGTGAGGGGCGGCTGATGTAGTTGGTGGCTCGGCGAATTCGATCCGCGTTCGATCAGATTGTCTCACAGCGTAATCCCGCGCCCGCTTCGCACCGAGAGCTGAAGGCTGACCGATAAAGCCTTTTTTCGACGGGCATCCGCTCCTCGAAAACAAACCCATGAGCCGACGCCTACTCGGCGCGCTGCCCGCTACGCGTCGAGCAACGCTCCGTTTCCCGTTAGGGCGACCGTCCCTACGCGGCGGTATGGATCGTTCCGCGACGAGCGTCCCTTACCGTCAGCCAGATCGCCGAAATTAGGAAGTAGAAGGCGCCAAAGGCAGCGTAGGGTGCGATGTCGGCGATGCTCGGCACGTTCGCGCCGCCCGCTGCGTGAATGAAGAACACTCCAGCCAGGGCGGATTGCGCGCCGCTCAGAATCATCGCCCATTGTGCTCCATAGGATTTCCAGCGGCGGACGCCCGTCGCGAGTTGGAATGCGCCGGACAGAACGGCCCACACACCGAAGACGGCCAGAACGGCGTTCATGCTTTGCGTAAGCGCGGCGGCGACACCGAACATCGTGAGTGTACTGACCACGAGATTGAGCGTCTGGCTCGGGTTGCCGACGAGGCCGCCGTTGCTCGCCGCATCCACATAGTTCGCGGCCGCGTCCCAAGCCGGGTAGACAATCAACATGACCGCAGCGACTTGCGGAACGTGGCGTCCAAGGGTGAAGGCGAGAGCTACCCAGATCAGCGAAAAGGCCGCGCGAACATAGTAATATCCCTTCAACCAACCGGACGCCGAGACGGTCGGAACTTGCGATCGTTGACTTTGCATGTGTGATAACTCCGCTATTTGTCTTCCTACTAGTAGGTAGGATGGTGGCGGGTGTCAATAGCCGCAAGCCAACCGCTTTCATCGATTGACACTCTACCAACTAGAAGGTAGTGATGCCAAGCATGAGCAACCTATCCACCACCGCAGACGACATCCTTGCTTGCGCGCGGACCCTGATCATAGCCGGTGGCTACAACGGCTTCAGCTACGCCGACATTGCGGAGGTTGTCGGCATTCGCAAGCCAAGCATTCATCATCATTTCCCGACCAAAGCGGATTTGGTGCGTACGCTGATCGCTCAATATCGGGAGGAGGCCGTCGCCGGTATCGCACACCTGGAACGACAGACTTCCGATCCGCTCGAACTGCTTCGGAGCTATACGGGTTATTGGGCGGCCTGCATCAGAGACGCCAGCGCGCCATTCTGTGTGTGCGCTCTCTTGGCGAGCGAACTTCCTGTTCTCCCGGCGGAAGTGGCCCTCGAAGTAAGAGCCCATTTCCGGGCGCTCTCAGCTTGGCTGACCTCGGTCCTCGCGCGTGGCCAGCGAGAGGGAAGACTTGCGCTGACTGATGCTCCCCGAATTGAAGCGGAGGCCTTCATGGCGACCGTTCATGGAGCAATGCTGTCGGCGCGTGCCTATGACGATCCCAAGATATTCGGCGCTGTCACCGATCGGCTGATCGATCGACTTTGTAACAGACAGTGAGAGCCGGTTTGAGCTCTCGCGACGAAGCGGCTGCTTAGCATTCACCAGGGCGCACTTCGTGGACCGGGGGGTAAAGCGGCCCGATCGCGCACGCTCTATCCGCCGAATTTCTGACGCTGCGAAGCTGCCCACTCGGCCCCGAGCTTCGCGAACAGTGGTCCGGGATGGCTAATCCGGCGACCGGCCGGAATTCGGGTCAGGTGATCCGTCGAAGGGAACGCTGGCACCGCTTCCAAGTCGCCGATCGCTTCGAGCGCCTTTTCCGCAGCATCCGGAACGATCGGCCAGGCGGCGCGCGCGCAAATGCCGATGAGATTCACGGCGGTTCTAATCACCAAAGCGGCCTCGTCCGGATCTGAAGCGATAAGCGACCAGGGTGCTTTTGCGACGAGGTAGGCGTTCGCCGTCTTCCATATCGTGCGTACGGCATCCGCGGTGCCCCGCAGGGCCAGAGCTTCCTGGCGCTCGCGCAACTGACCGACTAAGGCCTCGATCCGGGCGGAGAGTTCGCCATCGACCGGATCGGAAACGCCGCCTGGGACCACGCCGTCGTATCGCGAGACCACGAAGCTCAAGACGCGCTGCACGAAGTTGCCGAACGTGTCGGCAAGATCGTGATCGACGTCAGTCGCGAACCGGGAGAATGAAAAATCGACGTCGGATGTTTCCGGCGCGTTGGCCGTCAGCCACCATCGCCATCGGTCCGCCGGCAGCAATTCAAGTGCCTGATCGAGAAAGATGCCGCGACCCGAACTGGTCGAGAACTTGCCGCCCTCATAGTTGAGCCAGTTCACGCCCTTGATAACGTCGACGGTGGTCCAGGGCTCGCGGGACCCCAGCAGGGTGCAAGGGAAGCTGACGGCATGAAACGGTATGTTGTCCTTTCCCAGGAATTGCACATATCGAACGTCCGACGCGTCCAGCCACCACGATCTCCAATCCCTCCGCTCGGGGTCGGCGTCCGACCACTCCTGAGTCGCTGCGATGTACGCGATCGGCGCATCGAACCAAACGTAGAAGACCTTCCCATCGTAGCCCGGTTTCGGGACCGGTATTCCCCATGAAAGATCCCGGGTGATGCAGCGATCGCGGATGCCTTCGTCCAACCACTTGTTGGCGATCGAAGTCACCAACGGCGGCCAGCCCGAACGCGAGGATAGCCATTCGCGTAGATCGGCTTCAATGGTGGTTTGTCGGAGAAAAAGATGGCGTGTCTGGCGCACCTCCAGATCGGTGGCGCCGGATATCGCCGAGCGCGGCGCGATCAGATCCGTCGGATCGAGCTGTCGCGCGCAGACTTCGCATTGATCGCCGCGGGCGCGGCTCGATCCGCAATGCGGGCAGGTGCCGACGACGTAACGATCGGGCAGGAAGCGATCGTCCGTCGCACTGAACACCTGATTGAGCGTGCGCTCCTCGATGAAGCCGTTCCTATCGAGTTGCGAGAAAAAGTGCTGCGTCAAGGAATGATTGCGGCGCGACGACGACCTTCCGAAGTGGTCGAAGGATAGATGAAGTCGACGATAGAGGTCGCGCTGAACGAAATGCTGACGCTCGCAGTAGGAGGCGACATCGCAGCGTGCTTCGGCCGCGGCGAGTTCCGCCGGCGTGCCGTGTTCGTCGGTGCCGCAAATGAAGAGAACATCCGCGCCGGTCTGTCGTCTGAATCTGGCGTGGACGTCCGCTGGCAGCAGAGAGCCCGCCAGATTCCCGAGATGCTTGACGCCGTTTATGTAGGGTAACGCGCTTGTTATCAGATACTTCGTCATGACGCACTCCGTGTGGCCGAGAGGACGCGGACACTAAAAAGCCCTCCGCAGGATGGGAGGGCTCGGGTCCGCTTCGTCCGAACGGCGCGTGTGCGCGCTTAATCCCTCCAGCCAATCTCCTGCGGGACGGGCATTCGCATCTCGAATTTCGCGAAGAGGAAAGTCATGTGCTACCTTGTATCTTAGCCACCATATAATTTCGAATCTTTTCCTGCGCAAGCGGCGACGCTTGACCGATCGGCCCGGCATGCCTGCACTGCGTTGGCCTCGATGATCTCGAGTTTCTGCCGGCGGGCGATGCGCTGCTCACGCGGCGCGCGAAGGCGAACAGTGCCCGGTATGCCGTCGTCGTGCGCTTCAGCAGGACGCGCCGCCGCTACGAACGACAGGGCCTGCTGGTCGAGCCTCGGGCCTTAAGCGATTTTCCACGTCCTAAGAACTGCTAGCGGCGAGCCGATTGAACCGGTTCACTCCCGCGTTGTCGCAAAGCTTCAGGGCTCCGGCGCCCGGATGGGAGATCTGCATGTCGGCGAAGCGGCACGAGCCGCTGCGGCGCTGGAAGAGAGAGACGCCCAGCAGCCAGATGTTGACGACGGTTCTGGCAGGGCCGCCGACGTGCTCCTTGTAGTCCGCGTAGATGTCGCGCTCGTCGCTGACCCACTTGCCGAGATCGGCGAAACCGCTGCGGACCGCCATGTGCGACTCGAGCGGTGTCCAGCGCGGAATCGGGCAGCGGAACGCGGTGCCGATCGGCAGGCTCGAACTCCAGAAGTAGGTGAGGTCCTGGCCGTCGTCGAACTCCGCGGCGATGGAGAGGTAGTCGTGCGAGGTGAGCTGGTTTTCCGGCAGCCGAGACGGCAGCTCCTCGACGATCCAGCGCCAGCTCAGTTTGGTCTGCGGCTTCAGTTCGATGCCGACGGGGCGCTGCAGAATGCCGGCGTTCTTCAGCGGCTCGATGGCAATCGCGCCATTGCCGATATCATTGAAGATGACCGGGCCGCCGCCCAGCATGAAGAAGTTGTGCCAGCCCGCGGGCAGCTTGCGGGGCGACTGGAGCCGCGCCAGTTCCGCGGCGAAGGCCCGCCGGCAGACCTTCCTTAGCCATTTGCGGAGGAATTGGTCTAGACAGAGCGTTCAAAATGACGGCGCGATCTTGGTCCGTTGCAGCGTGCTTTTGATCTTGGAGCAGAAGCGCCGCCCGCGCGTCCCGCCGATGATGAGGTTGAAATGAACGATTCGGGACGGCTTGCGCCGCTCACGGTGTCGACTGATGAGTTTCCGGAAGCCAAGCGCCTTGTAATGTGGCGCGAGATCTATGGCCGCAACATTGCGAATGTCGATATCGAACCGATCGACGATGTTCCGTTCCAGGCGAGCGTGACGTTTCAGGCCTTGCCTGGGGTCGGGATCGTTTCCGGATCCCGCTCCGCAGCCCATTATCACATCACCCGAGAACATCTCGCAAAATCGAAGGATCTCGTCGGCATCTCCGTTCTGATCAGCGGCAAATCGAGCACGTTGCAGTTCGGCCGGGAGATCGTGGGCCGTGCGGGAGGTGGTGTCGTTCTCTCGGCCACCGATCCATCGGTGAGCACCATGCATTGTCATGGCAGCTTTCTCACGATCGCGCTCCCGCGACCAGATCTGGCCGCCCTGGTCCCGGATCTCGGTGCCGCATATGCACGCCAGATTCCGCCGGACAACGATGCGCTGCGGCTGCTGATCCGATATGTCGAGGCCCTGCGGCAGGGAGGGCCGGCCGAGGCACCGGGTCTCACGCGAACCGCCGCGACCCACGTTATCGACCTCGCCGCGCTCGCAATCGGTGCGACCCAAGACTTCGCCGAGGCGGCCAGGGGGCGTGGACTGCGCGCCGCGCGGCTCAAGGCCATCAAGGCAGATATCGACGACAATCTTTGCCGGCCTGATCTGGATATTGTCGCTATCGCGCAGCGTCAGGGAATCTCGCCGAGCTATATCCGCAAGCTATTCGAGGCCGAGGGGACATCGTTTTCAGCTTTCGTGCTCGAGCAGCGCCTCGCTCGCGCGTATCGCATGCTCAAAGACCTGCGGTTTGCCGACAGAGCCATCAGCGCAATCGCCTTTCAGGTCGGATTTGGTGATCTGTCCTATTTCAACCGAACCTTCCGCCGGGCCTATGGTCTCACACCTTCCGATGTGCGTGCCATGGCCGTGCGAGCGGGACTGCGGTAGTTATCGGATCCCCGCGCACCCGCGCCGGATCCGCGCGACGAACCACCGCACGATGCGCGCCTTGACCGCTAGCGACTTATTAATCTCCCGTTGCTTAGGTCCAGACCTTCGCATGTCGAATCCGCAGTTACGAGTGATGCGGTCCCCCAAGCCGCCTGCCAGCCTGCGACTTGGAGAGCTTGATGTTAAATACTGCCGCCTTTTCCCTGGTCCTCTTCAGCTGGGTGAAGGAGATCGGGGAGATCCTGCTTCTGATAGGGTTGAGCGGCGAGGTCGCTCTTCTGGTTCTCGGGATTTCGAAAGGCGCCTGGGAGCGAGGACTGGCGATCACATTTGCCGCTCTCGTCCTGGTCGGCGTCGCTCTGGCATATTGGGCCGACAGCCCGCGGACGTTCGGTCCCGCATCCCAACAGCGGATTGCCGATGCCCTCAAGGAATTTCGTGGCACTCCGTTCGATTTCTCGGTCGAGCTTGACCCCGAAGCTGTTGCCTTGATGGAAGATGTCGGAAAGGCGCTTGATGTCGCTGGTTGGAAGAGACAGGCGGTTGCACAAGGCTCTGGATACATCCCGCCGGGAAAGCCTGCGGCCGGCATCGTCGTGTTCAAGGGCGTCGAGGTGCAGATCGCCGAATCGCGACACTCGGATTGGGGAGCGGCGGGCAAGCCAGCCGCTGTCCTTCTGCACGCCATGCGCAACGAGGGATTGACCGCAATCGTGAAACAGGTCCCGGATCATCAGGAAAGCGCCGACGCGATCCATATCAAGATCGGCGCCAAGCCATAATAAACACCGGCGGTGGTCGGCCCGCGGATCGTTCATCAGGAAGTTCATCCAGAACCTGAGGAACGAGATAGTAAATTGCCATACCTGTAATTGGAACGCGAGGACAGACCCGGGTGGAGGTGGGGCGCGGGATGGATGGTGGAATGATTTGGGTGGCGTCGCTATGATGCGCGGTAAATCCCGGGCATTGCGCATGCGAGAGAGAGCGTGGAGACCGTTACCGTTGCTTTGATTCTGCTGCTGGCGGTGGTCGTCAGCGGCGGAGTTGCCCGCATGTTGCCGATATCGCTTCCCCTGCCGCTCGTTCAGATCGTCATCGGCGTGCTGATTGCTGCCGTGGCCGACCTCGGCGTCCAATTGAAACCGGACATTTTCTTCCTGCTGTTCCTGCCTCCACTGTTGTTTCTGGACGGCTGGCGCATCCCCAAGGAAGGACTATTTCGCGACAAGGGGACGATCCTGGAGTTGGCGTTCGGCCTCGTCGTATTCACGGTCGTCGGTGTCGGATATTTCGTTAATTGGATCATTCCGGCGATGCCTCTCGCCGTCGCTTTCGCGCTCGCCGCAGTCATCTCCCCCACCGATCCGATTGCCGTTTCCGCGATCGCCGCGCGCATACCAATTCCCCGCCGGCTCATGCACATCCTCGAGGGAGAATCGTTGCTCAACGACGCATCGGGCCTGGTCTGTA
Organism: Bradyrhizobium sp. Leo78; assembly: GCF_059512425.1. NCBI lineage: Bacteria > Pseudomonadati > Pseudomonadota > Alphaproteobacteria > Hyphomicrobiales > Nitrobacteraceae > Bradyrhizobium > Bradyrhizobium sp. Leo78. The sequence goes on along the minus strand of NZ_JCAMOT010000004.1, from coordinate 94,993 downwards.
TGCGGTTTGCCGTTGCTGCAGCTCTGACCGGTTCGTTTTCGGCCTTCGCCGCGTTCGGAACGTTCCTTTGGCTTGCGACCGGTGGCATCGCCATCGGCGTCGTTGTGACATGGGCGGTGACCGTCGCGAAGAATTGGGTCTCGCGCCATTTTGGCGAAGAGACGGGCTCGCAGATCCTGATCAGTTTACTGATTCCGTTCGGCGCCTATCTCCTGGCCGAATACGTGCATTGTTCGGGCATTCTTGCAGCCGTCGCCGCCGGGATCACCATGAGCTACGTCGAGCAGAGCGGGCAGGCATTACCTGCGACCCGCATTCGCCGGAGTGCCGTCTGGGACCTGGTGCAATTCACCGCGAACGGCGTGATCTTCGTCCTGCTTGGCGAACAGCTCCCGCAGCTCTTCGATGGCGCGGCGAGAGTGGTCCAGGAGACCGGGCATCATGCGCCGCTCTGGCTCCTCGTCTATGTCGTCGCGATCAATCTCGCTCTGGCTGCATTGCGGTTCGTCTGGGTCTGGACGTCCCTACGATTTACGTTGTTTCGCGCACATCTGAAGGGCGAGAAGCCCTATATTCCGAGCTGGCGCCTGATCGCGGCGACCTCGATTGCCGGGGTGCGCGGCGCCATTACTCTTGCGGGCGTGCTGACACTGCCGTTGACGATGAACGATGGTTCGCCGTTTCCGGCACGCGATCTCGCGATCTTTCTCGCCGCAGGCGTCATCATCGTATCTTTGGTCGCTGCCAGCATGACGCTGCCGTTCTTGCTGAGGGATCTGGAGCTTCCACCCGAGCCATCGCATCAGGCCGAAGAAGATCGCGCGCGCATCGCTGCGGCGGAAGCCGCGATCCGGGCGATCGAGCAGGCCCAGCACGACATGGGTGAAGGGCAAGTTGACGCCGATCTTTATACCGATGCCGGCGTTCGCATCATGGCGCTATATCGCCAGCGTATCGACGGGCGTTCCAAGGTCGGACAGGAAGCCGAACTAGCGCAGAAAATCGACGACGTCGAACGCCGCCTCCGTCTTATCGGACTCCGCGCCGAACGGGCCGAACTGTACCGCATCGCGCGTAGCCGGCAGCTCTCGGACGAGATTGCCCGCAAGTTGGTCAGGGAAGTCGACCTCCTGGAATCCCGCTTCCCGACAGCTTGAGCCCGCTCAGCTCTTGACCATATCCCCCAGCATGTTTGCCGCGACCGTCAGCTTGGCGAGCGTCAGGCCGCTGGCTGCGATTTCCTCGACCGAGCGGCGGATGCGCGTGGCTTCAGGATGAGCGGCGAGCCAGTCGCCCGCGGCTTGCTGGCCGCATTGGCCGGTTGCCAGCATGTCCGCAGCCAGTCTTCTTTCGGCGGCGGCGATCTGGTCGACGGCGCGATCAATGGCGAGACGTTCGTAATTGTCGTTTGCCGACACGCTGCGCGCGGCGGCGATGAGGCGATCGAGGCGGAAATTGGCCTCCGCGGCGAAGAAGGTCGTAGCGGCGTCGCCGATGGTCCGGCCGGTGCGCTCCGCGACGGTTACGATATCCGGTGCCGAGACCAGGGCGTCGAGATCAGCGAGCTCGATCGCGAGCTCGCCCGGGACGCCGGCATCGATCAGGTCCTGCCGCCGCTTGCTGCGCCCGGCCTGCACGTCGTCCGGCAGGGTCTTATCCAATCCGGCGGCGATTTCGCTGATGCTCGGGCCGAAGCGGGCGATGACCGCGTCCAGACCCGATTTGAAATCGACGTTGCGCACGTACCAGAGCATACGTGAGACCAGCAGATCTTGAATCGCCGCGTAGAGGCCGAGTTGCACTTGCCCGGCGATGCGAGTATCCAGCCCATCGATCGCGTCATTGAGCCGCTTCAGGCCGTAGCACTCGTCAACCGCCACGAAGGCCATGACAATCGTCGACACATCGGCATCCGTCTCGTCGATCAGGCGCACGACACAGGCCGGGCCGCCGCGATTGACAAAAGCATTGGCGAGATTGGTTGCGATAATCTCCCGGCGAAGGCGATGCTGTTCCACTGCAGCGGGGAATTTGTCCTGAACCTCGCGCGGGAAGTATTCGGATAGTTCGCGGGCGAGATATGGATCATCAGGCACGCGGGTGACGAGCAGATCGTCGTAAAGTGTCAGCTTGGCGTAAGCGAGCAGAACGGCCAGCTCTGGCCGAGTCAAGGATTGGCCGCGCCGGGCGCGTTCGGCAATCGCCGCATCGTCTGGCAGGAATTCCACGGCGCGGCTGAGCAGGCCACGCTGCTCGAGCGATTGCATCAGCCGCGTGAGGAAGCCGGTCTCGGCGAGGCCCTTACGTTCGGCCAGCGAAAGCGCGAGCGACTGCAGATAATTGTTGCGCAACACCAGGGCGCCGACCTCATCGGTCATCGCGGCAAGCAGCATGTTGCGGTCGTTCGGACTGAGACGTCCTTCGCGTTCGGGACGCGCCAGTGCGATCTTGATATTGACCTCGACGTCGGAGGTGTTGACCCCGGCCGAATTGTCGATGGCGTCGGTGTTGAGCTTGACGCCTTTCTGCGCGGCTTCGATGCGGCCACGCTGCGTAACGCCGAGATTGGCCCCTTCGCCGATCACCCGCGCGCGGATATCAGCGCCGGTGACACGGATCGGATCGTTGGCGCGATCGCCGACCTGGTCGTCGCTTTCCCCTGATGCGCGGATATAGGTGCCGATGCCGCCAAACCAGAGAAGGTCGACGCGTGCCTTGAGGATCGCCGTGATCACCTCGAAAGGCGTGGCCTGCGGCTTGTCGAGATCAAGCAAGGTCCGCACTTCCACCGCCAACGGGATCGCCTTGAGCGAACGCGAGAATACCCCGCCGCCGGGCGAGATCTTTGACTTGTCGTAGTCCTGCCAACTCGACCGCGGCAGGTCGAACAGGCGTTGGCGCTCGGCGTGGCTGGCGGCGAGATCGGGTGAGGGGTCGATGAAAATATCGCGGTGATCGAAAGCCGCAATGAGCCTGGTCGCCGGCGAGAGCAGCATGCCATTGCCGAAGACGTCTCCGGACATGTCGCCGACGCCGACAGCGGTGAAGGGCTTGGTCTGGATATCGGTGCCGAGTTCGCGGAAATGGCGCTTGACCGCTTCCCACGCGCCGCGTGCCGTGATGCCCATTTTCTTGTGATCATAGCCCTGGCTGCCGCCGGAGGCGAAAGCATCGCCGAGCCAATGTCCCTTCTCCGTCGAGATCGCGTTGGCGATGTCGGAAAAGGTCGCGGTGCCCTTGTCGGCTGCGACAACGAGATAGGGGTCGTCGCCATCGTGCCGCACGGTGTCTTCGGGCGGCACGATGGTGTCGCCGTCGAGATTGTCGGTGAGTTCAAGCAGCGAGCGAACGAAGATGCGGTAGGCTTCGGTGCCTTCCGCCATCCAGGCCTCCCGATTGGAAGGCGGTGGCAGACGTTTGGGCACGAAGCCGCCCTTGGCGCCGACCGGCACGATGACGGCGTTCTTGACCTGCTGCGCCTTGACCAGACCGAGGATCTCGGTGCGGAAATCCTGCGGCCGGTCGGACCAGCGTAGTCCGCCGCGCGCGACCTTGCCAAAACGCAGATGAATGCCCTCGACACGCGGCGAATAGACGAAGATCTCGTAGAGCGGCTGGGGTGCAGGCAGCTCCTCAATCTTGCGCGCGTCGAATTTAACGGAGATCACCGGCCGCGGATGCCCGTCCGGACCGAGCTGCCATAGATTGGTGCGGATGGCGGCCTGCACCAGATTGGTGAAACGGCGGAGGATACGGTCTTCATCCAATGAGGCGACGGATTTGAGCTGCTCTTCAATCTCGGCGAGCAGGGCCGTCTCGCGCGCCGAGCGCTCGGCATCGGTCGCGGTGAGGCGTGGGTCGAAGCGAGCCTGGAACAGAGCGACGATGCTGGTGGTGATCGCGGTGTTCTTGCGCAGAGTCTCCCACATGTAGTCCTGAGTGAACGGGACGCGGATCTGATGCAGGTAGCGGGAGAGGGCGCGGATGGCCGAGACTTCGCGCCAGCTCAGGACCGTGCGCAGGATCAGCGCGTTGTATCCGTCGGATTCCGCGCGATCGCCCACTACCGCCATGATCGAGGCTTCCAGACGTCGGGCGAATTCCGCGGTGATGACGATCGGCTTGCCATCATTGGTCTCGATCGTCATGTCGTGCAGCCAAACCGGTGCAGGTGAGGGTGTGGCGCTCGGCCTGATCTCATAGGTGCGCTCGTTCACGACGCGCAGGCCGTGGTTTTCGATCACCGGCACCCGATACGACAGCGACAAGGGCGCGCCGCGCGAAAAGACCTTGAGGCCGAAGCGCGTCGGATCGTCGCCGTCGATGCGGTGAACCGAAAGTGCCACGGAGCGAGCGGCAGTGAGCTTTTCGATGATGGCGATATCGGCAATCGCCTGAGAGGTGTCGAAGACCTCGGTATAGCCGCCGGTAAAGGCTCGTGCATAACGATTGGCGATCAGGCGGGCTCGCATGCCGTCAGCGGTGGTCGCAAGCGCGGCTTTCAGCTTGTCAGCCCATGTTGCGGCGATGGCGCTGATTCCGGATTCGAGCGTGGCGCGCTCGATGACAGGCGTATCGCCCTCAAAGCGCGCAATGATGTAGTGGATGCGGGCAAGCGACCCTTCAGGGAAAGCTGCGTAGGAGGCTGCCACTTGCCCGTTATAGACCCGCGCCAGGAAGCCTGCGACGCGTGTACGGACGTCGGTGTCGTATTTGTCACGCGGAATGAAGGCGAGGATGGAGACGAAACGGTTGAATTTATCCGCGCGCGCCAGCGCGCGCACGCGGGGACGCTCATAGAGCGTCAGGATCTCCATCACGAAATTGTAGAGAGTCTCGACGTCGACCTGGACCAGCTCGTCGCGCGGATATTCTTCAAGGATATGCAGGAGCGCCTTGCCCGAATGGCTGTCCGGCTCGAAGCCGGCGCGTTCGAGCACCTGCGCCACCTTGTGGCGGACATAGGGAATCTGCCGCACCGAACGGGTATAGGCGGCCGAGGTGAACAGGCCGACGAGGCGCAATTCGCCGTCGAGCCGGCCGTCGGGCGTAAAGAGCTTGATGCCCACATAATCCATCCGGACGCGGCGATGGACGCGGCTGCTCACATTGGCCTTGATGACGATGAGCAGGGTAGGCTCTCGCATGAATGCGCGGATCTCCGACGTCATCACCACCATTTCGGCGCCGCGGCGCAGCACCTTCACATCGGGATCGCGCAGGATGCCGAGGCCTTCGCCGGTGGTGATGCCGTCCGGCGCGTCGCTATCCGGCGCGAAGCGGTATTCGCGCAGGCCGAGAAAAGTGAAATTGTCGGCGCACAGCCATTGCAGGAACTGGGTGGCTTCGGCGACCTCGTCGATCGGCATCGGCGGCGGATTGGAGCTGAAGGTCTTGATCGCCTGCTCGACGCGAGCGCGCATGGCGCGCCAGTCGGTGACGCAGGCGCGCACGTCGCTCAGCGTCTTGGTGAGGCCGTCGATCAGCTTCTGGCGGTCAGCCTCGGCGTCCAGGCGTGCGATGTGGAAGTGAATGAGGCTTTCGCGCTCGCCGTTTACCCCCTCGGGGAGCGTCTCGCCGTAGAAATGCAGCAGCTTGCCCTGCTCGTTGCGTTCCACGGCAATGATCGGATGGGCGACCAGCGTGACCTCGACGCCCTGCTCGGCGAGCTCCGCCATCGTGGAATCGAACAGGAAGGGCATGTTGTCGTTGAGTATTTCCAGCACGGAGATCTCGCGCCCGTCTGGCATCATCGGATTGATAACGCGGATGTCGGCACGATCAGCGGTACGCCGCTGCACATGTTCCCAGGCTTGTTCTGCCAAAAAGGCCAGCGACACGGCATCGTAGTTGGCGAGGTCTTCGATGTTGCTGTGGCCAAACAGAAGCTCGGCAAAGGCTCGTGGCGTCTTGCCCGGCTGCACGCTCCCGCCGGCCTCGTGGATCAGGGTTGCTCGGGCCTTGTCGTCACGCCACGCCATTAACGTCCTCCATTTCCCGCGCCGGCCGACCGCAGTCGCGATCGCCTGCCTGATTTCGGAGTGCACCTCTTCGAGCGCCGTCGTCTTGATCTCAGTTGATTGCGTAAGCCAAATCCTTGGTCGCGGAGCCTCGATAGCTCCTGATGTCCGATGTTATATCATCTTCGCGGGAGCAAGGGGTGAGCTGTCGTCAGCGCACCGATGGGCATTGCGGTGCAGCGTGAAGCCGAAATCGGTGCCGTCGACTCTCGCGGGCAGTCTGGAAAGCACAGGAATTTCAATCGCGTATGAATTCGCTGTTGATGGCGACCTGCGGGTCGCAGGCAAGGCGTCGGCTGGCTTCACTGCGCCCGCAGGCCTGGCGCACCGACGCGTCCGTTTTCCGATCGTTGTCACGCGCTACCGCTCGAGGAGGGGCGAACGGATGCTGAAGAACGCGATGTGTTGTTGTCAGCGGTCGCGACCTGAAGGATTGCGCAATGAGGCCGTAAGTAATGTCATCATCCACTTCGCGAAAGGGACTTGTTCATGGAGATGAACCGCAGCTAAACGGCTGGGTATTATGTCGCAGCCCGGAACGTGGCGCTCCTTGTGGGATTGAACTTCACACACGAAATGGAGTGCGACCATGAAGAGGTTAGCGATCACGTTGGCGGTCGGGGCTGCAGCGCTGATTGGTAGTTCGGCCGCAAATGCGGCGGATCGGCAGGCGGCGGCGAAGGCGGGCAGCTATGAGAGCCGGTCCACCGATCTGAGCGCTCGTGGAAGGGGCCATCACCACCATCACTACGGAATGCACCGTCATCACCACCACTACGGCTACCACCGCTACGGCTATCATCGCTATGGCTACCACCGCCATGGCTATTATCGCCCATACTACAACAGCTATGGATATCAGCGGCCGTACTACGGCGGCGGACCAGGTGTCACCTTCAGCTTCGGTACCGGCGGTTATCGCGGCTGGTAGCGGAGAAAGAAAGCCCGCGACGCGCGGGCTTTCTTCTTACATCTGGCTGACTTGATAAGCGCGAACCGTATCGGTGATCATCGCCGACCAGCGCAAAGACTAATCGGCGGCCAGAACGCTGTTAGGGGCGCTTCGCGATCGGGCTGGCTCCCGTCGAGCTGCATCACTCCCAGAGGATGCCGAAACGGCCGGTGCAGGTCCGTCCACGAAAGCCATGATCTTCGGCTGCACCCGCGATCCGTCTATCACCTCGAGCTGGCCGCAGCGGTTCAGCGTGTGCAGCTTCCTGCCTGGCCATGCAGGCCCTGGCTTAAGGGAGTGCCGAACGACCTGTCTGAACGTGGTCGGCGACAGTTCGAGAACTTCGGCAAGACCGAGCGCTGCGCCATATCCGTCGGAGCAATCCTGGACCGGCCGCCACAGGCTTCCATTGATGGTCACAAAGTTGCCCGCCGGCCGCGCGCTTGCGCGGTCCATCAGAACCGGATTGCTCGCATGTGGCAGCCAGGGTCCGAAGAGTTGCTCGGCATAAAAGATCGCCAACGTATCGGAATAGCCTCCGGTGCCGTCGCGCCAGGCGCCGAACAGATAGTACATGCCGTTGTGCCGCGTGATGGTCACGTCGGCCAGTTCAAGCCCTGACAGCAGCGTGCAGTGACGCTCCCATTTGTCCGGGAACCGAACGCATTTGTAAACCGCGACGTCCCGATGCTCTGTGCTCTCCGGGATCATCCAGAGTTCGCCATTGTCCTCGATCAGAAAGGGATAGGACAGATGCCATGGCTCTTCCAGCACGGGGACGACGTTTGCGACCGGACCGGTGCGGTCGAACTCGACCGCGGAAATGATGCCCTTGCCCACCCGGTGATCGAGATCTTCGAAGAAAACGAATGTCCTTCCCTTCCATTTGACGGGGAAGGGATCGGCGTAGAAATGATCTCCGGGATCCCCGAGCACTTTCCAGTCGGGCCCGGATAGATCTCCGGATCGCCACACGTCGGCATTTTCACTGTAGCGCCATCCGATGTGCCAATGAGGCGCATAGCAGCAAAGGCGATATATTTCTTTCGCGATCGATACGGCCAGGCCGCGCAGAACATAGGTGGCCGCCGGTCGTGGGGTGCTTTTGCTGGCTGACGAAGCCAGCTCCGGAACTAGTCTTGGCGCTCCTGACAGGATCGCTGTCAGCATGGTCAGGGTTCGCGCCATGACTGTTTCGAGCGCACCGCTCAAGCCGACTGCAATTTCTCCGGACGGATGACCGCGATCGAGCACCCTGCCGTCGAGTTCATTGACGATTTCGATAATCGGCAAGTCACCCGCGAGTATGGCTGCCAGCGCTGCAGTTTCCCCTGGTATCCCATTGAACTGCGGGCGCAGATATAGCCGGGCGGAGCAGTCCGGATCGCGGCCGGCGCGTGTAAAGTCGACAATCACGTCGGCCTTGCCGGCCTGGGCCTGCGACCGTTCCGGGATGACTTTCAGTTTGTCGGCGCCGCTGCGCTGGCCCCTCCGCAATACCATCCGTTCAAGTTCGAACAGCGCCTCCAAGCCAGCAGGCCGAGATTCCGAAGTTGTTGTCCACGCGATTTGAACCGGGACATCCCGGCCGCCGACGGACAGCGCCTCGCGGGACATCCACCGCCGTGCATGCTCGCGTTCGCAGCGAAATTCGATAATCATGTCCGGCCCATCTGCGCTCATGTGCCTAATGCGTGCCGATCAAACAGCCTGGCTGAGAATTTGGACGTATTCCTCCACCATGCTGTCTACCGAATAGCGCGACCTCAGGCCCTTGGCGTTTTGCCGCAGTTCGTCGCGCAACGTTCTGTTTGTTAAAATTGCGGAAACGGCGGCGGATAATTCCGCATTGTCCGAGGCATCGACAAAGAGCGCCGTGGGTTTTCCTTCAAACGACAGCACCTCTCGCAGAACGGGGAGATCGTTCACGACCGAAGGAACACCTGCGTTTGCAGCTTCGACCGCGGCGAGGCCAAAGGTTTCAGCTTGCGTCGGGAACACGAACACGTCGAGGCAGGCGAGAAAGTCGGCCATCCGCCGCGGCGGAATCTCGCCGACAAGATGCAATCTGTCGGATACTTTCAACTCGTCTGCCAACAGCCTTAGCCGTTCCTCGTCGGCGCCTTGGCCGGCCAGCGCGAGATGCCAGGACGGTTCACTGCCTAAGAGGCGTATTGCCGCATCGAGCCGTTTGTGGGGGTGCAATCTTGCAGCGCAACCGAGCAGCACGCGATCCGGCGGCAGTTTGAACTGTTGCCGCGCGACATCCTTCGGCAGATCAAGCGATTTGTCGTCGAAGCCGTGTGGGACATGCTTCATGCGCAATCGATAAGGGGCGGGGTAACGCGCGTACTCACGCTCCATCTCCCGCGAGTTGAGCGTTATGCAATTGTAGAAGCCGACGCTGCCCATGACGATGTCGGCGGCGCGGACCGGCCAGCTCATCGACATCGCCGATGAAACCTGGTTGGCGATAACCGGAGCGCGACTGACGAGGCGCGATACGCCTCCGCCGATCACATTGCCAAAATGCTGGAACGTGAGGACGACATCGGGTCTGATGGCCCTGATATGGCCGCCGAGCGTCCACAGCATGCGGAGCAGCGCCAGCGGATTTCCTGGCCGGTTCTGCGCGCAATAGAACGTGTTCGGCGGCTCGTCGAAGGAATCTGACTTGCGGAAGAAGAAGAGATTGAAGACCTCATAGCCGCGCGCCGTCAGGCCGGCACCAAGCAGCCTTGTGATCTCCTGAGCACCGGCGTTCTCCGCCTGGGTCTGCACCAGAACGACACGTCGCTTTGGCTTGATGCTGTTTGACCGATCGCGTGACGCTGCCGACGATCGTATCGGTGCCTCGCGCAATTCTGTGCTTGGCTGGTAACGGAACACGGATTCCTCAACGGTTGAGGGAGTGGGGATTCTTCCCCGATTTTCGCAATGCCTATCACGCGATGCTCGGTCCTACACCGGCCAGCGCACAATGGGGTTAATGCAGCGCATCTCGCTCACAGGGGAGATGTCGTTGCATCCGCGCGCAACATAGAGCCAGTTCGTTAACTAATTGGTTACGGCGTTGGCGAGAGAGGGTAACCGCCGATTAACCATAGATATTTACGTTGGGGGCAGGGCCACTGAACAGTGTCTGCCAGTTGAATTCGAGTCAAAACCCATGATGTTCGGTAGCCGCGCAGGCCCGAGACGTTCCGGTCAGACGGAGCCCACGGCGGCGTCGTGGGAGGCTCCGCGTCCGCCGCCTGGCACCGGACCCGCGGAACGCGTTAAGGGATTGCTAACCTTCTCCGGCATGCTTTCCTTTCTGCGGGAAAACGGTCGACGCATCTTGATGCTCGCGCTGGCCATCTTCGCCATTGGTGTCATCGCTCTGTTGCTGATTCCGGTTCGGTATGCGGCCACAGCGCTGGTCGTTGTCGATCCCCGAGAGCAGCGCGTGACCACGGATCAGGACGTGTTGCCGGGTATCGGCCAGGATGCCGCCGCGCTTCAGAGCCTGGTTGAAATCGCCAAGTCCGATGGCTTCCTCCGCCCGCTTATCGAGCAGCTCAAGGTTCGAGAGGATGAAGACATCGCCGGCGGTCAATCCGACACCACGCGTCTGCTCGAAAGATTCCGCAACCGGCTCGATATTTCCCGCCGTGGGCTCACCTACGTTATCGGCTTCAAATTCACTTCGAACCGTCCGGAGCGAGCGGCTTACTACGCCAACGCCATAGCTGAGGCGTTCGTCGCTAACCAGGGCCGTGTCCGCACTGAGGCGACCGACGAAGCAGCCGATTGGCTCAGTGGCCGGCTCAAGACGTTGAATGACCGGCTGAGGACATCAGAGGATGCCGTTGCCGCCTTCAAGCTCGAGCACAGGATCGTCAATGCCGGCAAGGACGCCACGACCCAGCAATTGCGCGTTACCGATCTGACGCAGCAGGTTTCAGCCGCTCGCGCTCGTACCGAAGAAGCAAGGGCTCGCTACGAGCAGGCGCAACGCGACCTCAAAGCGAATGTCGATGGGCCGGTTCGACAAGACCTGCTGAGTGCCCTGCGAGCTCAGAGGTCGGCGCTCAACGACCAGATCGCGCAGAAACGCGCGGTGTTCGGCGATCGCCATCCTGACCTCGTCATATCATACAGCCAGTTGAACGATCTCAACAGGCAGATTGAGATCGAGCGGAAGAAGAACATCGAAACTGCAAAGTCTGAATATGAGGCCCAACGCGAGCAACAGAGATCGCTGGAAGATCAGTTGAAGGCGGTCGAATCGCAGATACTGGTCGACGGCCAGGCGCTCGTCAGACTGCAGGAGCTGCAGCGCGACGCGGAAGCCAATAGGAATATCTACGAGCAATTTCTGTCGCGGTCCAAGACCACCAACGAGCAGCGCCTGCTGCAGAGCTCGCAGACCAAGATCGCTTCGCTTGCCATTCCACCGCTTCGTCCGACCCGGCCGCCGCTCGCATTGCTCCTCGCCGTGCTTGCGATTGCCTCGATATTGATATCGACGGCGGCAGTTGCCGTACCGGACATTAAGAACATTCTAGAGAAGCCCACTCCGAAGGTTCGCCGGGCAAATTCACCTTCGCTCCAGCCCGAATTGCCCCAGGCGGCATCACCACCCCAGCCCGAATTGCTGCCGAAGCTGCCGGTCTGGGCCCGCATTCCCGACCTGCCGGCACGGGAATTCACCAGAAGCGTCTGGCAAAAGCCGATTGCGGCAGCCGCCGAGCTCGATCTGAGTGCCTACCTGCGCTCGCTGATCGGGAAAATCGACGAGTTGCCGGGATCCGGTGGCAAGGTAGCCCTCGTGATGTCGACCGAGAACGGCGCGGGAGGCAGCACTGTCGCACGATCGCTCAATCGGTCGGCCGTGAACAAGGGGATGCTGAGTGTTCTGATCGAGCTGCAATCGGATCTGTCCGCTGCAAAGCCGGTTGCGGCCGACCGGCAGGAGCAGGGCATCACCAAGACAGATCTTCGCTCTGTCAGTGTGCTCTTGAGTGCCGGCACGCAAACAGGCGCGCTCCCTGCCGACGACATTCGCAAGGAGTTCGATCTGATCGTCGTCGACGCATCGTCTCTTGCTGCACAACCCGACGTGAGGACGCTGGCGGCCCATGCCGATCTGATCGTCGTGGTCGTTCGCGACGGAGCTGCCGCTCCGGCGGCAATTCAGCGGGCTGCGGCTGGCTTGTCGAAGTCCGGCGCGGTGCCGATGGGGCTTGTCGTCAATCGCGTATCCATCAGTTCCGTCATTGCTCAATCTCAGCGCGAGACCTTGGGACTGGCGGGCTGAGTTACCTCTAATCCTTCTAATCCTTCGAGTCTGCGGCACGAACCGGATACGGTTCGGCTTTCGAGGACAAGCGGCGAGAAAGTACCAGGATCGAAGCATCAACGCCGGTGCGGCGGCGGCACAGGACGTTGAGGGCGATGGTGGCGACCGCCAGCGAAACAGTGGCCGAAATCGCGGCGCCGAGCACGCCGAGCCAGGGAATTAGAACGAGGAATCCGATCAGCCGCAGCACGACGTTCCCGGCGATGACGGGAACATAGTCACCCTCATGGCCGGTCACCTGCAGGATGGCTGCGGACGGACCACCAGCTGCCTGAAAAGCCGTTCCGAGCGCAAGCACGATCAGTACCCATTGCTGGGCTGCGAAATGAGGTCCGAACAGGCCGAGAAGATGGGGTGCGCCGATCCAGACAAGGACGAGCCCGGCGATGACGCAAAGCGCGGTCACCTCCGCCATGAGCTGCAGCGTGTGGCTGAACTCTTGATGATTTTTACTGAAGTAGAGCGAGGGCAGGCGGCGCGCTCCGAAACTATAAAGTGCGGCAGAGAGCATGGCGAAGATGTTCGCCAGACGGGAGGCGGCAAAATAGATGCCGGCCGTGGCCGGATCCAGCATCCAGTAAATCAGGATCACGTCGAAGTACTGATTGGCCGCTTCAAGAATGGAAGAAACCCAGTAGCGAAGCGCGCTCGATCTCCAGCGTGAGTTCTCCGAGCGCGGCGGCACATCGCGCAAATTCGGCAGAGCGCGTGCGATCGAAAGGACCTGAACGACGAGCCCCATGGCCATGGCGACCGCCATCACGGTAAGCAACTGTTCGGGATCGAGTCGCGCATGGCCGAACAATATCGCTACTAAAAACAGCACGACGACGACCCGCCAGAAAAACTCCCGATTGCCTTCCCCCATCAGAATGCTGATGAGCGATCGTGCAATCTGGCTGCCGAGCATCAGCCCTGCATTCACGGCCGTAAAGGCGGATACGGCCAGGATCAGCAGCCACGTATCGCCCCGCACGCTCGCGCCCGCCGCGATCGCGGCAATGACGACCATCATCCCAATGGAGGAGATCTTCAGGCTCGATAGCAGCACACCTTTGGCGAGATCGGCCTGTTCGCGCACCTGGTACTCGTTCAAGAAACGAACCAGGAGCAGTTCCTGGCCGACCAGCCCCACGACGGATGCGATCTGAGCGACGGAAAGCCACATCGCGAAAGCGCCGAACGCATCCGGCGACATGGTTCGTGCTGCCAGCGAGAACAGCGCAAACGCAAGGCCGCCGCTGCCAACCTTCAGAAGGATGGTCCCGGCGACACCGCGCGTCACGTCGCGTCGCATCAATTGGAGAATGGATTCGATCATGCGAAGTACAAGGCATCTTTCCTTTCAAGATGCTCGTAGCAGACAATGGCCCAGTGCCTAACACGCACGCGAGCCGAGAGTGTTAATGTTCGGCACCTAAGATTTCGTTCTCCCCACCCGGTAAATGCACCGGCGCAAACTTGCCCTCTCCGGCGGACCTGCGGCCTTGCTCTATTGTGGAACGCCGCTGTCCCGACTGTCTTCAGACAGGGCAAACGATGGTTTCCCAGGATCGCCGCTGCGGCGGCACGAAGATGATTGCCGAAGCCAAATCTGCACAGCCACCGGCCGTTTGCACGTAAATGACCTGCTGACCTGACGATAAACAATGGTTCACCCTAGTGCTGAGTAAGCGGGAAATAGATTCCACGATACTCTTTGAGCAAGGCGCGTGCCGGGACGTCGCCAGATCTGGACTAGGCCGCGGGCGTTAACTGCGATGCTCAAAAATGATCGTGCCGGTTCGGCGAAGTGGATATCAGGCGAGAAAATTGCAGTTCGGCCGGTATCAATCGTCAGAGCCGGCAAACATGATGGTGAATGAGGTGATACAACCGATCGCGGAAGAGGGACGTGAAACCATCACCACGGACGTAGCGATTGTCGGCGGCGGGCTGGCGGGATCGCTCGCGGCGGCAGTCCTCGCCAGGGCTGGCTACCAGGTCGTCCTGATCGACAAGCGAGCGGTTTATCCGGAAGAATTCCGCGTCGAGAAGATCGCCGGCCGACAAGTCGATGTCTTTCGCAGGCTGGGTTTCATCCGCGAACTCGAGGCGGTCGCGTGCGCATACGACCGCGTGATTAATATCAGAGAAGGCCGGGTGGTCGACGTCAGTGCCGGCCAAACCTACGGCCTTCCCTATGCGGACCTCGTTGGCCTGGCACGACGTCTGATGCCGGGTCATTCCGGCTTCATTGTCGACCAGGTGACCGCTGTGAGCTGCAGCGATGACGTTCAGCATCTCGTTTTGGCGTCCGGAGCGCGCGTCACTGCGCGTCTCGTTGTCCTGGCGACGGGTATGGCCGGAGCTCTTGGATACGGCCTCGGAATCACGCGGCGCATTCTCGCCGAGCGTCATTCGGTTTCGTTCGGCTTCACGATTGCCCGTCCGGACAATTTGCCGTTTGAATTCGAGGCGCTCACCTGCTATGGCGAACGGGCCATCGACGGCGTCGACTATCTCAGTTTGTTTCCGGTGCGGGGTGGCATGCGGGCAAACCTGTTCATGTTTCGCGATTCGACCGATCCGATCATGCGCGAGCTGAGGCGGCAGACCGGATCAACGTTGCTGCGGCTCATGCCGGGATTGCAGTCCTATCTCGGAGATTTCAGCGTCATCGGTCAGGTGCAGAATTGGGTGATGGACCTGTCTGTCGCCGAAGGCCATCTGCAGCCGGGCGTCGTGCTGATTGGCGACGCGTTTCAAACCAACTGTCCTGCAGCCGGCACCGGAGTGAGCCGTCTTCTGGTGGATGTCGAGCGTCTTTGCATGGAATATGTGCCGCGCTGGCTCGAAACCGGCGGCATGGGCAAGGACAAGATATCGGAGTTCTACTCCGATCCGGACAAAGTGGCTGCCGACCAACACTCCCTGCAAATGGCGCGTTTTCGGCAGGCACTGACGTCGAGCAGCGACATAAGATGGAACGTGCGGCGCAGGGTGCATTTTCTTCGTCGCAATATCACCTATCGGGTCGACGGTATCAGGCCGGGATGGATCGCACGTGTCCGTGGCGCGCTTCGTGCCTAGTGAGCAGGTTTAAGCTCAGGTACGGACCGGCCGCAGCTTGAATTCGGCCATCCGCTTGGCGGCCAGTTTGATCCAGGGCGCCTGTCGTAACGCGAACAGAGCAAGGGAGCCGGCGACGCTACCCGCCTGAGTCACGCTCGACAACGGCGAGGGCTGGCCGCCAAACATCTTCTTGTACGGTTCGTCGCCAATGGTGAAGTCCAGGATCTGATCCCCGCGCTCGATGCAATCCCTGGCGACTTGTTCGAACATCAGCGCGCCAATGGATTGGCTCTTGTATCCCGTGATGTCGAATGCGCTCATAATGACGAGGAAACGGCCGCGGTGGCACAATCCCAGCACTGCCGCAATCAGGTTGCCGTCCATTTTCATAGTGTAGAGACGAACAAAGGCACTGAGGCCGCGGAGCGCCACGGTGGAATAGAAGTCGAAATATTCGGGACGCTGCAACAGGTCGCCATCGCCCTGGGCTCGAAACCGCGGGCCTCGAAAGTTCTTCATCATCTCCATCGCGGCCATGATGGATGCATCGTCGTCGCAGCATGAAAAGCTCAACGCGCCCTTCTTTTGTAGCTGACGCAGCTTCTTTGCGAGTTCTTTCTGATAGGAGCGGCTCAGCGCGCCCGCCCGCCATTGCTCGAACGGGGCGACTAGCGCTGTCGCGTAGGCATTCATCTCCATGACCGTACGGCGAGGCGCTGCAAGAAGGTTCTCGATCGGCATTCTTCCATCAGGAAGCTTGCACATACGCAAGAAGTCGAACGGCCTGACAAGCCTGCGGAGCGTCAGGCAGGCATCCTCGTCCTGGAGCAGTTCGGAAAATATCTCGGCCGTGCACACAGGGGTCAGATAATCGGACACGCGGAGGTCAGCGAATTCAACCGTCCGCATCGGCCCACGCGGCACCCGCATCAAAGGCAGCACCATCGCCAGTTTTCCGGTCGCGCGACGGCGGACCGTGACGATCAGGGGTTTTGCTGCCGCGACGGGCGCAAGCTTGCGATATAGCGTGTCCAGCCACACCGGATGCTGGAACGCCGTGGCGTCCGAGCCAGCAAACAGTTCGGCGTATTCTTGAGACAAAAAATCAAATGCGTTTTCGATGCAGACATCGAACGCGTCGCTATTATTCTTGTTCATACGTGCGACAGACAAACCGGACTTTTTCGAAAATGCCGGCCGAGCCGGAGCTGCGACCTTCTAGCACACGCAGATTGGCGGAGACACGGGCCGAGTGCGATCTGTATTAATGTATCGTGGTTGCCGCCCGCTGCGCGGACTCCTACCAAATGTCTTGATAGCGGGCCGACCTTGCCACCGCCGCGCGACGTGTAACGTTTTGTTATGGTTAGCGAGCGCTCCACACCTTTGCGAATAGTTAACCAGTTCGCGCAGCGTCGAACCGTCGCGCGGACTCGGGGGCGCCGATGGACTGCATATTGCAGTTGGAGTGGACAACGACAGAGATCTCCAACTGAAGTGCTTGAATCATGATGAAAGAGCTGATTTCCGGCCCGATTTCGATGTCAGGGGACGCGGACGAACGCAATTGGCGTGTCGGTTTCGGTCGGACTGTCTCAACCGTCCGGATTTGCGACACCTCGCGGGGAGCGCCGATGCAGTCGTCGACGGGCGCAGCTTCACGCCGTGAAGCGTCAGAGAAAGACAATGTGCGCGAGCGTCGCGCGAACCTCATCGGCAGGGCGGCCACCGCCGAGATCCCCCGCGTCACGGTCGGAGGGCTTCGGCTCGCCGTACTCGATCTCGAGCAGACCGCCGATTTCATGATCGAACAGGTTTCGCCAAAACGCCGCGCTGGCCGTCCGCTCTATCTGACGTCGGCGAATGGCGAGGTGGTGGCACGCTGCTCGACCGAGCCGATGACGGACCGCCTGTTCCGCGCCGCCGACCTCATCAATGCCGACGGACAGCCGCTGGTCACGGTGTCACGGTTCAAGTCATCGCAGCCGCTGCCGGAGCGGGTTGCCACAACCGACCTGTTCCACGTCGTCGCGCGCAAGGCCGAGGCGGCCGGGCTCTCCTTCTACATGTTCGGCGCCGACGAGGCGGAGAATGCCGCCGCTGTCGCCAATGTCCGCAGGATGTATCCGAAGCTGAAGATCGTCGGCCATTCGCATGGCTATCTGCGCGGCGACGCGCTACGTGCCAAGGTCGACGAGATCAATGCGTTGGCGCCCGACTATCTCTGGGTCGCGCTCGGCGTGCCCTATGAGCAGGCCTTTGTCGAGGAGTTCACGCCACGGCTCTCCAACGTCGGTGTCATCAAGACCTCGGGCGGGCTGTTCAACTTCCTCTCCGGCAGCCGCCGCCGCGCGCCGCAATGGATGCAGAATGTCGGGCTGGAATGGGCCTGGCGGATCTGGCTCGAGCCGCGCCGGCTGTTCTGGCGCTATCTGACTACCAATCCGCGCGCGCTCTATCTGCTATTTAACCGGAGCCATTCCACGCCAACCGAGCGCGACTGACGCTGCGTGCCGTGCCGAGCGGTTGCAATAGCAAATAATTAACCGCGCTTCACGAAGCTCATTCCATGACCGGAGCACAAATTCAGGTGGATGCGGGCGCGCTTGACGGCGCGATCCCGCACATGCGCGGTGTCGACATCGAGCGGGCCGCAAAGGCCATCATGAATTGGTCCATCACCATCAATGTGGTGGCATCGATGGGGACCCTCAACACTGCCCTATTGGCGGTGGAACAGACCTATCTGCAGCAGTTCGCTGCGCTGTCGATGTGGATTGTGCTGATTTATGCAAGCGCGTTTGTGCGACCTAATCTGCGGCTCGGGTTCAACCCCGACTTGATCGGGATCGTTTCATTCTATGTCCTTGCCGCCATTTCCGTGTTTTGGACGAACCTGAGCCTCGCGGCCATCATGAAAAGCGCGGCTCTTGCAATAACGACCCTCGGCGCATTCTGTCTTATCACGCGACTGGATATTGACGACATTGTCAAATCGGTCACTCGGGGCCTCCTGGTACTGGTTGCGGCATCCGCTTTGTTCGCCGTGTTCGTGCCGGACATAGGAGTTGACAGCAGTTGGATGCACAACGGCCAATGGCAAGGTGTTTATGAGTCAAAGCAAACACTAGGCTTCGTCGGAGCCTATCTCATGTTCTTTGCCTATTATCGAAAGACGACAGGGCAAAGATGGCTACCCTTCCTTGTCACGTTCTTGCTCGCTTCAACGTGCGTCCTGGCTTCGGGCTCGCGAGGCGCCGGTGCGGTGGCGTTGGCGGCCTGCGGATTGCTGTTCACCTCCTTGCGGTCGGTGAATTGCATGAAAGTCTATGCGGTGTTGCCCTTTGTCATGTGCATCATGGCGGGCTTGCTGATCCTGTATTTCTACGTGACCGGATACGACTCCATCCATTTGTTTGACACGACGATCGACTTCACGGAGAGAACCTTCATTTGGCAGTACGCGATAAGCCACTTCGACGATGCGCCCTTGCTTGGCTTTGGAATAAACGGATTTTGGACGACCCAATCGATCTATGATTATTTCGAGCAGAATCACGGTTGGGTGCTCGACAACTACCACAGCGGCTACATCACCATTCTCATGGAAACGGGGCTTTTGGGTTATTTGCTTTTTGCGGCAAGCGTCTTCCTGTTTTCGAACAAGGTGCTCCATCTGATTTCATCCCGATCGATCGATCGGTTTCATTGTGCCCTGATCATAGGGTTCTCCGTCCTCAGTTTTCAGACCAATTTTACGGAGACGATATTCCTCCGTTCCACGATGTTTACATCGGTGCTGTTGCTGGTCTTCTTCCTCGCAACCTGTCGGCCGGTGCTGCCGGAAGATCACGGCGATCGTGAGTTGGCGGAGCAATGATCGCCACACTTGCCCGCCGGCCAGCGGCCCTCAAGTTCCTCCTGCTGGCTTTCGTCTTGGCAATGTGGATCCCGCGAGCCTACGGATCCGAGCAGATCGCGTTTCGCGACGTCGCGGGCTTGGGACGCGGCATCAATATCCTGGGATATGACGGCATCTGGGAGGGCGCCGAAAATGCCCCATTCCGTTTGGAGAACCTGACCGCAATTCAAAGGGCCGGCTTCTCACATGTCAGAATCAATTTCTTCGGCTTCAAGCATATGGATTCGGATAACATCCTTGATGAAGCCGTCTTGAAGCGCCTCGATAGAGTTATCGAAGAGGTTCTTGCAAGGAAGCTCATTCCCATTCTGGATGAGCACGACACCGATTTTTGCCAGCGTTATATCTCGCGATGCGCCGACAAGCTCAAATCATTCTGGAAGCAGATCGCGTCGCGCTATGCAGGGAAGTATCCTGCGCTTGTATTCGAAATTCTGAACGAGCCTGGGGGACATATGACCTCGGCCGAATGGAACTCACTTCTCAATGAATGTCTCGGCATTATCAGGGTTGCGAACCCTGAGCGAACTGTCATTGTCGCTGTTCTCAACACCGACGATGCGCCTATTCACGAGTTGACTCTGCCGGCTGACGACAGAAAACTGATCGTGACTTTTCACTATTACGCGCCGATAAGGTTTACCCATCAAGGCGCGCCATGGTCGCGAACATTTTCGACGATCGGCCCGCTGGATTGGGGAACCTCTGAGGACGAAGCGAGAGTTGTCGCTGATTTCACCAGAATCAATCTTTGGTCACGCCGCGAGAAACGTCCGATCTATCTCGGCGAGTTCGGGGTTTATGAGCGCGCGCCATCTGAAAGCCGCCAGAGATACTTGTCGTTCGTGGCGCGAAACGCTGACCGATTTGGCTGGGCATGGGCCTACTGGCAATTCGACCACGATTTCGCTGCGTTCGATAGCGTCCGTCAAATGTGGAATCGGAACATTTTGCGCGCTCTCATTCCGTCGGGGCAGTGAAGCATAGTCGCAGGTTTGGAGAAGAAAAATTGAGCGGAAGCGCGGAGAGCCGAGCCAAGGATGACGTCGCCGCCTATCGGGCCGTCGAACTGATCTACCATTCCTATCTCACGGGCCTCATCCTGATGCTATCGTCGCGCGCCGGCGCCGCGCGAGCGGCGGAGGTGGTCTTTCGGACCTTCCGACGCCAGCAACTGGCCCGCTTTGTTCCGGGATTGAAAAAGCTCGGGCTCGACAAGCTTCCGCACGCGGTCGCGTGCGCGCAATACCATTATCTTTCAAACCAAGTCGGCGGCGTTAAGGTCGAATATGTTTACGAGAGCGACCAAAAGGCCTGGGTACGATATCCGCCGCCGCGGTGGATCTGGTCGGGCACCGCGATCTGCGGCATTCCGTCGGAAGTGTCGCGCGCGATGCTGCGCGGATGGCACGCCAATAATGGCGTCGTCCTCGGTAATCCGCGGCTGGGCTTCGTCTGTACGGGCCAAACGGTCGACGGACAGCCCGGCCTGGAAGGCTACTACAAGGAGTGGGATCACGACCTCACACCCGATGAACGGCTGCAGTTCTCGCCCGGCGAGCAATGTCCCCCGTTTCGGGTCGATCTTGCGCCACGGCTTGCCGAAAACACCTGGCCCGAAGGGCGCCTTCAAAAGGTCCTGCGCAACTACGCGATGGAATACATCACGTCGATCGTGCCGGAAACCATCGCGGTGCTCGGTCCCGAGGAGGGCGGCCATCTTGCCGGCGCTGCGGCGCGGCTGGTCGGGATGCACACCTTTGACGACGTTGCATCGCTGCTCGGTGGTGTCGGTCCCGGCGCCGAGGGCTTCGCCAGCGCCTTCGCGCGCATTGCCCGTGGGCAGGGCGACGACGCCGAGTTGCGCGTGCAGGGCGCGACCGCGATGGTACGGCAGACCTCATGGCGCCTGATGGCAGAGCGCGGGCCGATGTCTCCCGCGGTGTTCGATGCCTGGAACGAGCTCTGGGTCGGCGCCGCGCTCGCGCATGATCGTTTCATGCGCGTCGACATGACGGAGCGCCGCGATCGCGGCGATCCGTCCTGGTGCTGGCAATTCCGGTGACGAGGTGGCGGGCGCCCAGCCTGACGATCGGCGGCCTAACTTCGCTTCCTTGATACTCTATCGAACGCGAGGCTCGTTGCGACGCCGAGCAGGCTCCAGAACAGGAGTCCGGTGAGCACGACGGTCACCACGAACTGGTGCGAAAGGGACGCTGGCACTTCGGCATGAGACTCGGGTGCAACAGGGGCGCCGACGAGATGCGGGATGACAATGAGTATGACCCCGAGAACCGCAGCCCACGGCTCCGAGCGCAGGATCAGGAGGTAGAGCGCTGATGCTGTCAGAGCGGCGGTTGCGATCCACCAGATTTGCCGCGCGGTGAGATCGGCGACCGGCAGGCCCGGCAACTCGGGAGGGAGGCCAAGACCAGGCGCCGCGACAAAAACGGCGAACCCGGCAAGGCCCCAAAACAGACCTTCGCGCCAATGGACCGGTCGTTGCCGAAGCGCATAGATGCCGGTGAGCAGGAGGCCGAAGCCGATCGCGGTAAGGACGTTGGCGGCGACGGTGAGGGCGCTGCGCTGGAAGCCCTCCTCGGGCTCCCATTCCGCATCGTGATGATGGTCTGCTTCAGCGCTGCCGGCGTGGGAAGCCTTGTGGTGTGCATCGGCCGCAGCCTTCTCGAAGACCTCGCTCTTCTGGAGCAGCGGCACCGTTCCGAAGAACTGAACCACCGATATCAGCGCGCCGACGATCAATCCGGCAAGCGATGCCGCAAACACGATCGATCTGAAGACGTGCATCTGTCGTCAGTGACAGGGGAAAGCGTTGGCATGGCGCACGTCGTGGGCGGCGTTATGGACGGCGCTGATGTGCGAAAAGCCGACCATGCCGACGACGAACAAACCAAGAGCCATCGCCAGAACGGCCTGAACGATGACATTCGTTCCGGTGGCAACGGTGGTAAAATTGGCTGATTGCGTCTGCTGCATGATGATCCTCGTTCGGCAAGTCATTCTAGCCCACGGCATCATCAGATGCGACCGAATTTTTTAGCCGGCGACGGACGTCGCGGCTGGTGAGATGAAAGTTGTCCGTTTCCCGGATGCTTCTCGCGGCCAGTTTGGCGCGGGCCGCCGCTTCGAACGAATCCCGGTGTATCAGGTAGAAATCGATGCACTGCTGTGACGAAGGCATGCAGCCCAGCAGCGTCCGGAATGCGCGCCGGTGCATGACGCATATGCCCATGTGTCCGGAGGGACGGAATGCCAATGAATCGATGTCGCTGCGCCAGATCGGTTCGCCTTCGTCAGACATCGACGATTCACTCGAACATAGGCGCAGATCACATGGCCGACCGGATGACGGCAGCAACGCCGAGCAGGAAGCCAACCTCGAACACCTGCTCGATGGCCCCGAGTACGTCGCCGGTATAGCCGCCGATCGATCGTCGCGACCACAGCGTGACCGCAACTGCCAGTGCGATGCCGCAAGCGATGCCGCCAATAAGCGCGATCGGGGCATGCGTGTCGGAGGTCGCGGCGAGCGGTGCCAGCGCGAGCAGCGCGACGATCGTCGCGAAACCGATTTCGCCTGCCCGGAGCGGAGAGGGCGCATAGGCCACCTTCATCGCGGAGGTGTTACCCGCATATTTCATCCAGCCGATGATCGGCAAGCCCACGGCGCGACCGCCGGCTCCACTTGCAATCAGCGCCGCCGCACCAATCCATGCCGGCATCTCAGCAAGCGCAGCGACCCGCAATGCGACCGCGAAGATCAGCGCGAGCGTGCCATAGGTGCCGATCCGGCTATCCTTCATGATGGTGAGACGCTGTTCGACCGTCCAGCCGCCGCCCAAGCCATCAGCGGTGTCAGCCAGGCCATCCTCGTGGAACCCACTGGTGAGAAGGACGCTTGCCAACACTGCCATGAGCGCCGCGATCACTGGTCCTAATACGAGCGAGCTCAGCAGAAGAGCCGCCGCCGAAACCAAACCGACGATCGCACCGACCAGCGGGAAAAACTGCGCCGAGCGGACCAGCCACTCGGAATCAGGCGCATCGTTCGAAGCGCCGACAGGAATGATGGTGAGGAATCGGACCGCGTCGCGAAGACGATCCAGGCTCATCTAGATCCTTCCTTCCAGCACATCGCTGAGGTCGGCGACGTCGGTCAGCAGGCGGGACGCGGCGCGCACCAGCGGGACCGCCAGTAGTGCGCCGGTGCCCTCGCCAAGTCTCATGTCGAGAGCGAGCAACGGCTGTGCCTGAAGTGCCGCCAATACGATATCGTGACCTTTCTCGGCCGACCTATGCGCGAAGACGCAATAGTCACGCGTCGCCGGCGCCAGCCTGACGGCGACGAGGGCGGCGGCGGACGAAATGAAGCCGTCGATGACGACCGGACGGCGATGTGCCGCTGCACCAAGCGCGGCGCCCGCCATCATCGCGATCTCGAGGCCGCCGAATTCCCGGAGTACCTCGAACGGCGCGGTCGCATCGCTGCGATTGGCTGCCTTGTGGATGGCGGCGCGCTTGCGGGCCATGCCTGGCTCGTCCTGGCCTGCGCCGACGCCGATGCAATCATCGAGCGGCGCGGGCGCCAGCCGATGCACCAGCAGCGCTGATGACGCCGTGTTGCCGATTCCCATTTCGCCGAGCGCGACGATGTCGGCCCCAGCATCGATTTCACTGGAAGCTATGGCAAAGCCGGCCGCGAGCGCCTTGTGCGCGTCCTGGGCCGACATCGCTGCCTCACGCGCAGAATTCGCGGTGCCGGTCCGAATCTTGATGCTGAGGAGATCGGGATGGGAAGGCAGCTCGCTGGCGACGCCGGCATCCACGATGCGGATCCCGACATCTGACGCGGCCGCAAAGGCGTTGGCGCTCGCTCCGCCTGCGAGATAAGTCCTCACCATCGCGGCCGTCACGGCGGACGGATATTGCGAAACGCCTTCTTCCGTCAATCCGTGATCACCGGCGAATACGAGCAGAACGGCGTTTTGCAGCGCTGCGGCGGATGGATGCGCGATCATGCCGAGTTGCACCGCCAGGTCTTCGATTCGTCCCAGTGAGCCCGGCGGCTTGGCTTTGCCGTCGATTCGCGCGCGCATCGTTGCGGCAAGCGTCTGATCGAGCGGAGCGATTGCGGGAATTTGCCAATCGGATGGGATTTGGAAGGTCATGGGCTCCTCGTGCGCGCCTTAAGTGACCGAAGCAAACGGGCGGGTCAACTGCGGTTGACCGCCGTCGCGGGGACAGCTAGCGTGGCGGCGATGGTCCTTCCTTCGGGAAGGTGAAAAAGGGAAGTCGGTGCAATGCCGACGCTGCCCCCGCAACTGTAAGCGGCGAGCCAAAGCCGAGGCCACTGGGATGACCGGGAAGGCGGCGAAAGGCGACGACCCGCGAGCCAGGAGACCTGCCATCGCGCATTGTGCTTTGGAGGTTCGTCGGGCGGGGTGCACCGGACGGAATGAGTTCGATGGTCTTCCCCCGTCGAACGCGATCCAACAAAGCTCGCGGCCGTCATGGCCCTGACTTGAGCATCGTGATGGATCGCAACGACGTCGATCAGCAAGATACTGATTCTCGCCCGGGCGAATATTTGCCGCCGACTGCGCCCGGCGGTCCCGTCGTCGTGAGCGTATGCGTCACCTGCAAGACGTCCGAGGGCGTGTTGGCCGGGCCCGCCATGTTCGACGCGATCCGGGTCGCTACAGGCAAACGCGACGCGGCCGTTCAGGTCCGGCGCGTGCAGTGCTTGAGCGTGTGCAAGCGGCCGACCACGGTCGCGGTTTCGAGCTCGGATGGTTACACCTTCCTCTTCGGCGATCTCGAGCCCGAGGGCGCCGGTGCCGTCGCGTCTTTCGTCGATTCCTATCGCAAATCGACCTACGGCCTGGTGCCGTGGCGCGAGCGCGCCGAGATCCTGCGCAAGGGGATGGTGGCGCGGCTGCCGCCCGTTCGCTGGTCACCCGAAGATGGCAGCGCTCCGAAATGACTGATCTCTCGACCACGCTGGTACTGGGCGGCGCACGCTCAGGCAAATCGGCTTTTGCCGAGCGAATGATTGCCGAAAGCGGCCTTGCTCGCGTGTATCTGGCAACAGCTACCGCAGGCGATGAGGAGATGCAGGACAGGATCGCGCATCATCGCAGCAGGCGCGGTTCGGATTGGACGACCGTGGAGGAGCCGTTGGCGCTCATCGATGCCTTGACGCAGGTATCGCGACCCGGCTGCGCGGTCCTGGTCGATTGCCTGACACTCTGGCTCTCCAACTTGATGCTCGCCGGGCGTGACCTCGATGTCGAGGCGAAACGGCTCGCGGAATTTCTAGGCGTCGCCGCAAACCCCGTTGTCCTGGTGTCGAACGAGGTCGGTCTCGGCATCGTGCCCGAAACCAGGCTCGGCCGCGATTTCCGCGATGCGCAGGGCCGTCTCAATCAGATGGTCGCCTCAAGCGTTCCCAACGTCGTGTTCGTCGCGGCCGGCCTTCCGCTGTGGCTCAAACGTTCCCTTAAGGAGTCCTGAAATATGTCCCGTGTTCCAGTCACCGTGCTCACCGGTTTTCTCGGTGCCGGCAAGACGACACTGTTGCGCTCGCTTCTGACGCAAGCCGACGGCCGCCGCATCGCCGTCATCGTCAACGAGTTCGGAGATGCCGGTTTCGACGGCGGTCTTGTCGAGGAATGCGCGGCCAAGGCCTGTGCGCCCGGCGACATCGTCGAGCTGACCAATGGCTGCATCTGCTGCACGGTCGCCGACGATTTCATTCCGACCATGGACAAGCTGCTGACGCGCGACGAGCCGCTGGACGCGATCGTGATCGAGACCTCCGGGCTGGCGCTGCCGCAGCCACTCTTGAAGGCGTTCGCGTGGCCCGCGGTCCGCACGCGCGCAACCGTCGATGGCGTGGTGACGGTCGTCGACGCGTTGGCGCTATCAGAAGGACGCGTCGTGCTCGACGAACATGCGGTCGCGGCCCAGCGCGCCGCGGACGAGGAAATCGATCACGACGACCCGATCGAGGAAGTGTTCGAGGATCAGCTCGCCTGTGCCGACCTCGTGGTCGTTTCCAAGAGCGATCTGGTGTCGCCGGATGTGCTTGCCGGGATCGAAGACCGGCTTGCTGCACAATTGAGGCAAGGTGTCCGTGTCGTACGCTCCCATGGAGCGCTTGCGCCCGACGTCCTCATCGGGATGAAGGCCGATGCCGAGAACGACCTCGCTGCGCGGGCCGGGCATCACGGAGAGGAAGAGGAGCACGATCACGACGATTTCGACAGTATCGTCGTAAGGCCTGCGGCGGCCGAGAGCGTCGAGGCGATGCGCGCACGGGTCAGCGATGTCCTCAGTCTCGCGGGGGTGCTGCGCGTCAAGGGCCATGCGCGCATCTCCGAAAAGCCTGCGCCGATCGTGGTGCAGGCGGTCGGCAGCCGTGTTGAGCTGGCGTTCGCCCGGCCCGACGCCAGGCAGGCCGAGCATCTTGTCGTGATCGGCCTGAAGGGCTTCGACGCCGATGCCGCACGTCGGGCGCTTGCGGGATAGCCTTTCGAAGGGCGATCAATGCATCTGAAACTCGACAGCGGTGGCAGCATCGACGACGGAGATGTCGCTCGCGACCTCGGCCAGGAAACCGCCGACATCGTGATATTGTCCGCCGCGGACAGTGATCTCGCGGCCTTCGGCGCTGCGCATGCGGCATTGCCTGCGGACTTCCCGAGTGTCCGTCTGACCAATCTGCTGGCTCTTGGTCATCCCGCTTCTGTCGATCTCTATGTCGAACGTACGCTCAGCGAAGCCAAGATCGTCGTTCTTCGGATGCTCGGCGGCGAAAGCTATTGGCCGCACGGTGTCGAAAGCCTTCGGCGCGATGCGATCCAGCGCGGGACGTTGTTCGCCTGCATTCCCGGAGAAACCGACTGGAACGCCGCATTGGCTGCGCGCGGCACGCTGGGCGCCGACGAGACCTATGAACTGTGGCGCTATTGTACCGAAGGCGGCATCGACAACGCGCAGTTGGCGCTTTGCTTCGCTGCGAATCTGATCGGCTACGGCAGCAGGCCGCCCTCGGCGCGGCCAATGCCGGCCGCCGGCTTCTGGAACGGCGAACCTGTCACGGACCAACGCCCAAACGCTGCCGTAATCTTCTACCGCGCCCTCGTCGCGGGCGGCGATACCGCTGCGATCAATGCGCTGTGCTCGGCGCTGGGGGCGCGCGATCTCAATGCAGTCGGGCTCTATGTCACGAGCCTCAAGGACGAGCGTTCGATCGCGTTCCTGCGCACGGCGCTCGCCGCGCACCCACCTGACATCATCGTGAACGCAACAGCCTTTGCGACGGCGACCGCGCGCGAGAATGCGGGGATATTGTCCGAGACCGATTGTCCCGTGCTGCAGGTCGCTCAGGCTGGCATGTCCCACAAGAGCTGGGAAAGCTCGACCCGCGGCCTCAATCCGCGCGACCTTGCTATGCATGTGGTCCTGCCGGAGGTCGATGGGCGCATCTTCGCCAATGCCATCGCATTCAAGGAAGCCGGCCAGAGCATTGGCTCCTTCACGCCGACGGCCTTTCGGCCGGTCGAAGATCGCGTGGCGGCGACGGCCGATCTTGCCGCTGCGTGGGTGCGGCTACGCCGTACGCCAGCGAGCCAGCGACGGGTCGCCATTGTCCTCGCCAATTATCCCAACCGCGACGGCCGTCTTGCCAATGGCGTCGGTCTGGATACGCCGCAAAGCCTGATCGGAGTCCTCGCTGCGATGAGGAACGAGGGGTACGAGATTTCCGGGGCACCCGATGATGCGGCCGACATGATGCGGTTGTTGCAGGAAGGTCCGACCAATGCGCTCGGAGACCGCGCCTTGCGGCGTGGTGGCGCATCATGGCCGCTTGCGGAATACGGCGCGGCATTTAGTGCACTCTCTCCCAATGTTCAGCGTGCGGTCACGGAGCGTTGGAATGATCCCGTCCATGATCCGCATGTCGCCAATGGCGTGTTTCGTCTCGGCCTGCATCGCTTCGGCAACGTCGTCGTCGGCGTACAGCCGGCGCGAGGTTACAACATCGATCCCAAGAGCTCCTATCACGATCCGGACCTCGTTCCGCCTCATCACTATCTGGCATTCTATCTTTGGCTGCGCCGCGTGTTCGATGCCCACGCGATCGTGCATCTCGGCAAGCATGGCAATCTGGAATGGCTGCCGGGCAAGAGCACCGGGCTTTCCGCCGATTGCCTGCCGGACGCGGTGCTCGGCCCGTTGCCGCATCTCTATCCATTCATCGTGAACGATCCCGGCGAAGGCATCCAGGCCAAGCGCCGGACATCCGCAGTTATAATCGATCATCTGACGCCGCCGGTGACCCGCGCCGGATTGCATGACGATCTGGCGCAGCTGGAATCGATGGTGGACGAATATTCGGTTGCGACCGACCTCGATCCGAAGCGCGCGGCTGTGATCGCCGAGGACATTCTTTCGACGGCGCGGGCCAAGCAGCTCGATGCAGACGTCAACCTGACGCGCGACATGCCGGTCGGCGAGGCGCTGCGCGCTCTCGATGCGCATTTGTGCGACATCAAGGAAATGCAGATCCGCGACGGACTCCACGTGTTCGGGCGCGCGCCCGATTCGAGACAATGCGCCGATCTGCTCGTGTCGATCGCGCGCGTGCCACGCTCGGACCGCAAGGCTGAAGACGCCTCGCTGCATCGCTCGCTGGCTCTCGATCTCGGCCTTGTCGATTTCGACCCGTTGACCCGCGACCTCGCTGGCACATTCAGAGGGCCACGGCCGGCGGTCCTGGCCGGGCTCGGCTCGGGCTTGTGGCGGACGACGGGCGACACAGTCGAGCGGATCGAAGAACTGGCGTCGCGGCTGGTCTTGGGTGAGATGAAGCCAGACCCATCATGGGTACGCACAGAAGCAGCGCTGAATTGGGTCGAGACGAGATTGCGACCGGCCATCGACGCGAGCCCGCCGCAGGAGATGATGGCGTTGCTGCGCGGCCTTGACGGTCGCTTCGTGCTTCCCGGTCCCTCGGGCGCGCCGACGCGCGGCAGGCCCGATGTGCTGCCGACGGGCCGCAACTTCTTCGCTGTCGACGTGCGCGCGGTGCCAACGCCCTCGGCATGGCGGATCGGGCAATCGGCGGCCGAACGGCTCGTCGAATCCTTCTGGCAGGAAACCGGCGAATGGCCGCGGACGATTGCGCTGTCAGCCTGGGGGACCGCCAACATGCGCACCGGCGGCGATGACGTTGCGCAGGCGCTCGCCTTGATCGGCGTTCGGCCAACGTGGGAGGAGACCTCCGGACGGGTGACCGGCTTTGCGATCACGTCCCTGTCTGAACTGAAGCGTCCGCGCATCGATGTCACGTTCCGTGTGTCAGGCCTGTTTCGGGATGCATTTCCGACCCAGATGGACATCATCGCGAGCGCAGTGGCGGCGGTCGCGGAGCTCGACGAACCTGATGACGCCAATCCCATCGCGGCGAATGTTCGCCGACGGCGGCAGGCGCTGGAGGCAAGCGGCATCAGCCGCGACATCGCTGAGCGACGCGCCGCTCATCGCGTGTTCGGCTCAAAGCCCGGCGCTTATGGCGCGGGGCTGCAAGCCTTCATCGACGAAGGCGGCTGGAACGATCGCGCCGATCTGGCCGACGTCTATCTGGATTGGGGCGGCTATTCCTATGGCGCGGGGGCTGAGGGGAACGCGGCCCGCGACGATCTCGTCGCGCGGTTGGCCGACGTCGACCTGATCGCGCAGGCCCAGGACAACCGCGAGCACGATATCCTCGACTCCGACGACTACTATCAGTTCATGGGCGGACTGGCTGCAACAGTATCGACATTGCGCGGGCAGGCGCCGCGCATCGCGCATATCGATACGTCGCGGCCGGAGATGCCGGCGGTGCGACCGCTGGCGCATGAGATATCGCGCGTGGTGCGGGGCCGCGCCGCCAACCCGAAATGGATCGTCGGCGTCATGCGACACGGCTACAAAGGCGCGTTCGAGATGGCCGCGACCGTTGATTATCTGTTCGGTTTTGCCGCCTCGACCGACGCGGTCTCAAATCATCACTTCGATCAATTGTTCGCAGCCTATCTCGAGGACGACCCGGTGCGAGATTTCATCGAGCGCTCCAATCCGGCCGCGCTCCGCGAGATGGCCGCCCGGTTCGCGGAAGCCATCAGGCGCGGATTATGGACGCCACGCTCCAATCGCGCCGCGGATTTGATTGCCGAAAGCCTGCACGAAGCAAAGAGAGAAATCGCATGATGAATCCATCCGACGTAGCCGACGACGAGAACGCACGCCATCGCGAGAAGGCCCGGAAGCACAAGGCCGCGCGCGACAAGATCATGGCGACCAAGACCGGCGAAAAGGGGCTCTTGATCGTGCATACCGGAACCGGCAAGGGCAAGACGTCAGCCGCGCTCGGCATGGTGTTTCGGCATATCGGTCACGGCTATCCTGTTGCTGTCGTGCAATTCACCAAGTCGCCGAAGTGGGATACCGGAGAAGCGCGGGTATTGGCCAGGTTTCCGGAGCTCGTGACATTGCATGTGATGGGCGAAGGGTTCACTTGGGAAACGCAGGATCGCGAGCGCGACATTGCAGCTGCCCGGAAGGGTTGGGAGCGCGCCAAGGAACTGATCCGCGACGATCGCCATCGCATGGTCCTCTTGGACGAACTCAACATTGTCCTCCGTTACGATTACCTTCCGATCGACGAAGTTCTTGCATTTCTCCGTGACGAGAAGCCGGCTGACAAGCACGTCGTCATCACCGGCCGCAACGCGCACGCGTCACTGATCGAGATGGCCGATCTGGTCACCGAGATGACGCTGGTCAAGCATCCGTTCCGATCTGGGGTGAAGGGTCAGAAAGGGATAGAATTCTGATGGCGCGGCCGACGCCGGCGCTGATGATCCAGGCCACCGGCTCGAACGCCGGGAAGTCGACTGTTGTCGCGGGCCTGGCGCGCGCGCTGGTGAGGCGCGGCCTCACGGTCGCGCCGTTCAAGCCGCAGAACATGTCGAACAATGCGGCGGTGGCGGTCGATGGCGGCGAGATCGGCCGCGCGCAGGCGGTGCAGGCCCGCGCCGCGCGGATGGCACCAAGCGTCCATATGAACCCGGTGCTCTTAAAGCCCGAGACCGACACCGGTGCGCAGGTGATCGTGCAGGGCCAGCGACGCAGCACGCTTCGGGCGGCCGATTATCTCGGAAAGAAGGCGGCGCTGATGCCCGCTGTGCTCGACAGTTTCGCACATCTCGCCCGGGCGGCGGACATCGTGCTGGTCGAAGGCGCGGGCAGTCCGGCCGAGATCAATCTGCGCGCCGGCGATATCGCCAACATGGGTTTCGCCACGGCAGCCGACGTACCCGTGGTGCTGCTCGGCGACATCGATCGCGGCGGTGTCATCGCCAGCCTCGTGGGGACGCATCTCGTGCTGGAAGCCGAGGAGCGCGCGCGCATTCATGGCTTTCTGATCAACAAGTTCCGCGGCGATCCCAGGCTGTTCGACCAGGGACTTGAAGCAGTGACGCGCATGACCGGTTGGCCCTCGCTCGGCGTGGTGCCGTGGCTGCCTGAGGCTGCCTGGCTGCCTGCCGAGGACGCCGTCGATCTCGATCGTGTGCAGACGTCATCCGCGCGGAGGGTCATCGCCGTTCCCGTGCTCGCGCGCATCGCCAATTTCGACGATCTGGACCCGCTGGGCATGGAGCCCGGTGTCAGGCTGGTATTCGTGCGGCCGGGCGAACCGATCCTGGCCAATGCCGATGTCGTGATCCTGCCCGGCAGCAAATCGACGATCGGCGATCTCGCCTTCCTGCGCGCGCAAGGCTGGGATATCGACATCAAGGCGCATGTTCGGCGCGGCGGTCAGGTGCTCGGGCTGTGCGGCGGCTACCAGATGCTTGGCCGGACGATCGCTGATCCCGTTGGCATCGATGGCCCGGCGGGCACGGTCGAGGGACTCGGGCTGCTCGATATCGCCACGACGATGGATGCCCATAAATCGACGACGCTTGTGCGGGGCGTTTATTGCGCCACAGGCAGCCCGGTCGAGGGCTACGAGATCCATCTCGGCCGCACCAGCGGTGCAGATTGCGAGCGCCCGGTGGTCATGATCGACAGTCGTCCCGATGGGGCCTGCTCGGCCGATGGCCGCGTGCAGGGGACGTATCTGCACGGGCTGTTCGTCAATGACAGCTTTCGAAAGGCGTGGCTCGCCAATCTCGGCATTGCGTCGTCTGTCGCTTATGAAGCTCGGATCGAATCGGCGCTCGATGCGTTGGCCGACCATCTGGAAGCGCATCTCGACATCGATCGCATGCTCGAGATCGCGCGGAGCCGTCAAACCACCAACGCCAGCGCGGCATAGATGACTGCTTCGAGCGAGCAGGCGGCCATCAGCAGCTTGAGTGCGCGGCGGATATCGGCAGAACCGGCATTCATCCGGGCGCCGGCGTTGAGGAAGGGGTCATCGACGAGGCGGTCGCCATAGCGGCGAGGCCCGGCCAGGGCGAGACCGAGCGCGCCTGCCATGGCGCTTTCCGGCCAGCCCGCATTCGGCGATCTATGCTTTGAAGCGTCGCGCCACATGACTTTGAATGCCTGCGCGACGGAGCCACCTGCAATCGGCGCAGCGAGTGCGATCAGTACCGCAGCCAGTCTTGCTGGGACGAGGTTGAGCAGATCGTCAAGCCGCGCCGCCGCCCAGCCAAAGGATTCGTGGCGCGGACTGCGATGGCCGATCATGGAGTCCGCGGTATTGACGACCTTGTAGACGAACAATCCCGGCAACCCGAGCAGCGCCAGCCAGAACAGCGGCGCGACGACGCCGTCGGAAAAATTCTCGGCGCTGGATTCGATCGCCGCGCGCGAGACGCCGCTGGTGTCGAGCTGTTCGGGATCGCGGCCGACGATCATGGACACCGCGCGCCTTGCCTCGGCAAGTCCGCCGCCGGTGAAGCCGGAGGCGACCCTGTTGACATGTTGATAGAGGCTCCGCTGCGCGATCAGGATGGAGGCCACGAGCCCTTGGGCTGCTTGCCCGAGCAGCGTCCACCCGAGCGTGGCTTCCAGCAGCAGGCCAAGGCCGCCGCAGATCGCGACCAGCAGGCCCGTGCTCAGGCATCCCGCGGCCCTGCGCCGTGTGGCCGACCATTGCTCGCGGTTCAGCGCGCGATCGAGCAGGTCGATCACGGAGCCCATCAGCGTCACCGGATGAGGGAGACGCCGCCACAGCAAATCCGGATCGCCGATAAGCGCGTCGAATGCGATCGCCAGCACAACGATCAGGATCGTCTCGCTTCCCGCCAGCATGTCATCGCGCCACACGGCCGAGTTCGGAGACGAGGCGTTCCAGCGCCTCCGAAAGCATCGGCCCGCCGCAGACCGTCAGTTTCTCCGGAATAACCAGTCGCTTCGACGGCGGATAGAAACGTTCCAGCGCCGGATGCAACAGGAATGCCTCGCCTTCGTCCTCCGCGAAGTCGCCGCCGTCAGATACAAGGAGCAGATCGGGTCTCAGCTTGACGATCGCCTCCAGCGACGCAAAACCTCCAAGCTTGTAGCCGAAGTCACTTGCCGCGTTGTTGAGGCCGATCGTGGCCAGCATGGAACTGATCAGACTGCCGCCGCCCGAGACCCAGCCGCGCCGCGACAAGGCGAGCACGCGATAGGATCGCTGCGATACCGCCTCCCTGGCGTGCTGGATTGCCGTGTCCAAGCGCCGTATCTCGGATGCGGCGCGATCCTTCTGGTGCAGCAGTTCGCCCATTTTCCGAATCTGGCTCTTCACGTCCTCCAGCGAACGCGCAGCGTCGAATTCGATCACGCGGACGCCCTTGTCCTTCAGCAACTCCCGTGTTGCACGCTTGGTGAACTTGCCGGCGACCACGGCGGCCGGTTGCAGGATCAGCACATCTTCTGCTTCGCCCGATAATCGAGGGTAGGCTGCGGCTTTTTCCGCGTTCCAGGAGCGGGCGGGGTCACGCGAATAGGGACTGAGGCCGAGAATCTGGCCCGGATCGGCCAGCGCCAGCAGCAGTTGGTCGGTGCACACATTGATGGAAGCGACGCGCGGCAGATCGGCTGCATGGGCGGCATGTGCTCCGAACAGTGCCGCGAGTAACAAGAACGTTGCGCCGATCGCCGGCCGCGTTAGGCCAACAAGGGTCTCGCGCAGGAGCGCGATTGATGGCATGAAGCGATTATGAAGCACGGCGGTGATCTGACGGAAGCTATTGCGCACCACGGCGGCGAGCCTGCGGACTGGCTCGACCTGTCGACCGGAATCAATCCCTGGCCGTGGACGATTCCGCACTCCATTCCAGACAGTGCGTGGACGCGCCTGCCATCGCGGGCCGACGAACAGGACCTCCTCGCCGCCGCGCGCGAAGCTTACGGCGTGCTCGACGATGCAGGCATCGCGGCCGCTGCCGGCACGCAGACGCTCATTCAATGGATTCCCCATCTCGCCGGGCCCGGAGCGGTCGCGATCGTCACTCCGACCTATGGCGAGCATTCGGCTGCGTGGAGCAGCGGAGGCCGAGAGATTATTGCATTGAATGATCTCTCCGCGCTGCCTGACCGCGCCATTCACGCTGTCGTCGTCAATCCCAACAATCCGGATGGACGTATCGCGGACCGCAGGGCGCTCCGGCAGGTTGCCGAACGGCTCGATCGTCGCGGAGGCTGGCTGGTTATCGATGAGGCCTTTGCCGATGTCGATCCCGGCATCAGTGCTGCCGCGATGAGCGCCAATCTTCCCATTCTCATACTGCGTTCCTTCGGCAAGTTCTATGGGCTCGCCGGACTTCGCCTCGGCTTCGTGATCGGCCGACGCGATATCGTCGAACGTATATCGGCGGCGCTGGGCCCCTGGCCGGTCTCCGGCCCAGCGCTTCACCTGGGCACGGCCGCCCTGCGGGATCGATCCTGGGCGGATGCGATGCGTGCGAAGCTTGCTCGCCAGTCCGCCAAACTCGACCATGTCCTGACAGAGGCCGGTCTTCAGCTTGTTGGAGGGGCTACGCTCTTTCGCCTTGCCTCCCATCCCGATGCCCCGACGTTGCACACCGAATTGGCCCGACGCCACATCTGGTGCCGGAGCTTTAACGGCGCACGCGAATGGCTGCGATTTGGCCTTGCGTCGGACGATGGTCTCGATCGCCTGGCCAGCGCGCTTGGTTCGGTCAAATAGCATACCCCGCGCGCGCATCATCACATCCGCTTCACCAGTGGGCACTGAACCCGGCGTAAGCCGCAGGTCCGGTCGTGCCATAGTTGTACACTTCCTGATAGTGCTCATTGAAAATGTTCTCGCCGCGCAAGTACACCTTCCAGGTCTCATCGATCTTGTATTCGGTGTAGAGATCGACGCGGACGTAAGGGGCGAGCGGCAGCGTCTCGTTTGAACCGCTGTAGCGCGTGGATACCGCGAGCACGCGTGGCTCGATCAGCCAGCCCTCGATCGGTGTGATCGGGAACGAGAATCTCGCCAGGTTTTCCGGCCGGCGCGCCAGCGTCAGGCCGGTCGAGAGATCCTTAGCCTGCAGATAGGTATAGGCGGCGTTGAATTTCAGGTAGCCCGGCAGAATATCGACGTTGACCCCGAGTTCCAGTCCGTCGGTTTCGGCACGCGAGACGTTGACGTAGTGCCCGAGCGGGTGCGCCGGATCGGTCACAAAGTCGATCAGGTTGCTGAACCTGTTGCCGAAGCCTGTCAGCGAAACCACAACGCGGCCTCCGAACAGGCTTTGGTCGATGCCGGCATCGTAGCCGAAGCTCTCCTCGGGACTGAGCGCGGAATTGCCATAGGTCGGCGCATAGAGCTGATAGAGCGTCGGGGCCTTGGCGCCTGTCCCGGCGCTCGCATGCAGCTTGGTGCCGGTCTCGGCGATCGTGTAAGCCGCGGTGGTTCGCCATGTCTCGAACCGTGCCACATCGACGACGTCGTCAACCCGGCCGCCCATCGTGATGTTGAGCCGCTCGCCGATCGGCAGTTGCCAGAGCGCAAACACTGAATTGGTGTCTTGCGTGCCTGCGAGCTGTGGCGTCGACGCTCCAGGAATCGGCAATAGGTTGGTGGTGGAGGTGCTCGCCGTTTCATGCTGCACACGCGATCCGACGATGAGCGATCCTAGCGGGCCGACCTTCAGGTTGCCCTGATATTCCAGGCCCGTGCTGTCGCCGACGAAATTGGAGAGGATGGATGTCGTGTTCTGCGGCAGTTTGTTGATCTTGTAGGTGACGTCGTCGAACGAGCGGTCGATATGCGTCTCAAATGCGCTCACGCTATGGGTGAGAATGCCGCCGAACGTGTCGAACGACGCGCGTCCCCAGACCTGTTCGAGCAGGCGCGTCGCGCTCGACGGCGTGTCCGGGAACGTTCCGGAGGCCTGATCATAGGCGGACCGCGTGAATGAGGCCAGCATGCCCGTCTCCAGCCGTACGCCTTCGCCGGAATCGTAGCCGACGCGTGCCGAACCGCCGACGCGGTCGAAGCCATCGCGCTCGAGCGGGCCATACTTGGCTTCGAGCGCGGGGATGCGATAGCCGTAGCGTGAAAAGCCGTTGCTGTGCTGCCCGCTTCCCGTGAACGCGTAGGACCACGGCCCAGAGGTTCCGGTCAGCGCTGCGCTGGTGCTCGCCGTGCCGTAGCTTCCGCCCTCGGTGCTGACGTCGAGTTGTGCCGGACCGGTGCCCTTCTTGGTGATGATGTTGACGACGCCGCCGATCGCGTCAGATCCGTAGAGCGCGCTCTGCGGTCCTTTCAGCACCTCGATCCGCTGCATCGCGCCCGGGGCGAACATCGCGAAATCGAAGTCGCCGCTGGCGGCGGTCGGATCGTTGACCCTGATGCCATCGATCATGACCAGCGTCTGGCCGGTATTGGCGCCGCGCAAGCGCACATTGGTCGTCGCGCCTGGTCCGCCGCTTTCGGTGATATCGAGTCCCGGCACGGTCCGCAGCGCATCGACGAGCGAGGTCGGATTGCTGGTCGCGAGCATTTCGTGCGTGACCACGCTGACCGAGCTTCCGGTCCGGCTCGCCGGCTCCAGTGTACGGTCGGGAGTCACGACCACTTCGGGAGTCGCGGCCGGCGCCTCGTTACCGGGCGCCGGGCGCGCAGGATGGGTTGTTGAAGACCTTTGCCTATTCCTCGGGGCCGGCTTGGACCGGACCTCCGGATTGATGACAACAGCAGGAAGCTGTTCGGGACCCGATTGGGCCATGGCGCCAGTGTGACCGCACGCAGCAACGGCCGCACACCCGGCAAGAAAACGCCGCAAGTTCATTAATGCCCTTCCGCCGACCCACCGTCGAACGAGTTGATACCCGTCAACGGCCGGTCTCCTGGCTTGCGGTCGTCTCGCGATCCGCCTTCC
This sequence comes from Bradyrhizobium sp. Leo78, assembly GCF_059512425.1. Classification (NCBI taxonomy): domain Bacteria; kingdom Pseudomonadati; phylum Pseudomonadota; class Alphaproteobacteria; order Hyphomicrobiales; family Nitrobacteraceae; genus Bradyrhizobium; species Bradyrhizobium sp. Leo78. Next base: position 57,294 of record NZ_JCAMOT010000004.1, on the reverse strand, counting down.
CAAACCTGCTTGGCAGGCCCAGTGGCATCCGGATCGCAAATAGTCCGCTTACAGTTGCGGGGGCAGCCGCGGCATTGGGGAAGATTCCCGCACCGCGTTCCCGTTTCACCCTACAAAGGGCACCGATGACGCGCGCAAAGAAGCACAAGGCGGAGCAAAACTCAAATCGATAACGATCAGAACCCAACAGCATTTTTGCGGATCGCTGATAGCGGCGACCTGAATGACGAACACAGAAAGTTGCTGACGGGCGAAGGGACAGCAGATGACAAATCCTACAGCCTTATGCGAGCATCACATGCCACCCACACGCGTCGCTAAACTTGGATGATGCCGTTCATGTGAGCATCGACAGATTCAACGGAGGAACAGGAAATGTCGATCCCATGCAAACTCGAACGTAGCCTCCTCAGCCACGACGAGTACGAGACGATCCGCCTCACGCATCATCCCGCCATCTATGACGTCGAGCCGGCTGATCTTGCGGACATGCGATCCCGCTTGCGCAAGATGCGCGACAAGGAGCGAACGCTCGGCCGACAAAAGCGGCGAGAGATGCGCGGGAAAGGCCAGCCTCGCGGCGCGAACTTCCCCGGAACTGCCGATCGTCCATCACAACGCAAGCAGGTCTTTGCCGCGGCACTGAAGCGGGTTAACAGCGAACTCAGGCGTCTTCACAACCTGGCAGCTCGCACCGCCAATGTCGAAGCGGCTCGAAAGGCTATCGCGCTGCGTCGGGCCGCGGACTTCATTCCCTATCCCTCCGCCGGATCGACCGCCAACGAAGGGATGGTGCCGCGCTTGAGCACGCGTCGAAAAAAGATCGTCACGGGCGCGCGAATCGGACGGGTGTCGCAGGCGACGAAAGTCGCCCAGGCAATCCGCGATGCACGAGGGGCGTGAGCCGGCGCTGATCGAGTTGGTGACAGCTTCGCTGCCATCGAGATCTTTGAAAAGCACGGGGCTCTACCCATCCTACGGAAGGTCTGAACCTGTAATGCCTGTTCTCGACACCCGCGTCGTGGCTTCAGAATTCGGTGGCGCGATCCTGATCGGCGCGCTCTAGGGAATCTTGTCAAGCTGGCCCCCGGGGAATCATGTATTTTCAGGCGCGTCCTCCTTCGGCACTATGGAGATATCCTCAATGAGCGAGGTGATCTCATGCGCTACCTGATGGCACTCTTATCTGCGGCCGGCTTGATCTGGATTGCCGAAGCTGGTCCCGCTACGGCACGGGACTATCCCTATTGCCTGCAATCTCGAACCACTGGGATTCCGGGAGATTGCTCCTTCCGCACGCGGGCGGCATGTATGGCCGCGGCGTCGGGGCGAGGGGCCACATGCGCCGTCAATCCGCGCGTGGCATTCGGGCGATATCACCGGCGGGGCCGTGTGAACTCCAGCCAATGATCCAATACTCGCTGCGTAACCCGGCGCGACGACTGCCGCTTGAATTGTCTGCGCCTCAGGGCGCAACCAGCTTCTTGCGAATCGCATAGCGAACCAGCTCGGCTGTGGATGACATGCCAAGCTTGCGCATGGCGGACGCCCGATGGGTTTCGACAGTCTTCACGCTAAGCTTCAAGATGGAGCTGATGGCCTTGTTGGTATGCCCCTCTGCAATCAACTGCACGACGTTCTGCTCCCGCGATGTGAGGAGCGCACTGGACTTGTTCTGTTTGTTGAGCTGGTAGTCGGTCAGCAATTTCTCCAACACGACGCTGGTAAAGTAAGGTCGGCCGTCGAGCAGAGCTTCGATTGCTGAAATGAGATGCTTCCTGGCGTCCGATTTGAGCAGGAAGCCACGTACCCCGGTCAGAAGAGCCTCGGTCAAAATCTCCTCACTTTCATGCATGGTGAGGATCAACACTTCCGAACGCAGACGAAGCGTCTTGATGCGGCGGCTGACTTCCAGTCCGTTTACGAGGGGCATGGAATAGTCGGCGATGATGACGTCCGGTCTCGTTTCCAACGCCAATGCGATCGCCTGCTCACCGTCGGGAGCTTCTGCAGTTACAATCCAATTGGAGCGCGTTTCAACGATCGCGCGAAGCCCGGAACGCACGACTTCATGATCATCCGCAATCAGGATGCGTTTCATGGCGTCGTTCCCTTGCGCTGGAACGATCGATAGCGATAGCCGACAGCGAGGTCAGAATCATACCGATTGGCTTTCCGGCAGTTATCCCGCAAAACCCTCGGATTTCGCGGGAAATATACTGAGGTCAGCTTAGCCTCCCGGGCTCATGGTAGAACAAGCCGGAACATCAAGCGCCGGATCATGCTTTGGCGTGTCATGCTTCCAGCAGGCGGGCGCGAACCGCGTAGCGGACCAGATCCGCCGTCGAGTGGATATCCAGCTTGCGCATCGCGGCCGCCCGGTGCGCTTCGGCGGTTTTGACGCTGAGGTTCAGGATGGCGCCAATGCCTTTGTTGCTGTAGCCCTCCGCAATCAGCTTGACGACTAATCGCTCCCGCGGCGAGAGCCTGTCCCGATCTCCGGTCGAGACCTCGTTCGATTCAGGCGAACAGCTCTCGGTGCAAAATGGTTTATGCGCCAGAAGCGACTCAACCGCCGCCAACAACAGCCTGTTGGCATCCGATTTCAATACGAATGCCCGGGCGCCTGCCTCGAATGCCTCCTGGGCCAGCAGGCTGGAATTGTGGACCGTGAAGATCAATACTTCGGTTGGCAGGCGATACTCCCTGATCCGCCGCGCGACCTCCACTCCCGTCATGCGCGGCATGGAGAAATCGACGATTGCGACATGGGGTTGGTTTGCGATCGCCTCGGCAAGGGCCTTGCTGCCGTCGTTCGCCTCAGCAACGACTTCCCAGTCGGCACGTTGCTCCAGAACCGCGCGTAGTCCCGACCGCACCGCTTCATGATCGTCGGCGATAAGAAAGCGCTTCATGGCGGGTTAGCTCCCACTCGTGTTGCGTCGCAGGCTCGACCGGCACCAGTGACGCGAGTTCGGCTGTACGATCAGTGAACCCGTTTGCGCGGACCATGATGGCGGGGGCGGCCCTTGGCCGGCGGCGATTTTTCGGTCGCCGGACCGCGCGGGAACACCGCGGATAATGTCGTGCCGGGCTGCCCCGGTCCCGGCTCGGAGCGGATTTCGAGGGTACCTCCGATCTGCTGCAGTCTCACCTTCATTGCGGGAATTCCGACGCCGGGCGGCCCTGCCATCGCGCCGCCGAGTGTCTGGTCGAGCGGCATGCCGCGCCCATTATCGCTGACCCTCAGCCGGAAATGGTCATCGGTCGTCTCGATCGCGATCTCGACTTTCGTTGCTCTTGCATGACGGAAGACATTCGTCAGCGCCTCCTGGACCACCCGCAGCAGGGAGCGCTGCGTGTCGTAAGGTACGCGATCGATCTCGGGCGAGATGCTGGCATCGACTCTCAACGATGTGCGCGCCGCGAACCCTTCCGCATATCTCTCGATTGCTGCCTTCAGCCCGGCAACCGTCAGATTTTGCGGGTGCAGCAGGTAGGCAAAGGCCCGAATTTCCTTGATTGCCTGATCGATCGACGCATCGATATCGTCGCAAAGCCGCTCGGCATTGGTCGGCTCACTCAAGCTGTTCCGCATCCGCATGAGCCCGAGGCTTGCGGCGATCAAATGCTGGCAGGTCGAATCGTGGAGGTCGGAGGCAATGCGCTGCTGCATGTCTTCCTGAATGGAAACCAGCGTGGCGCCCATGCTCGCACGACCGTCGGAGATGGCTGCAAGGTCGTGGGAGGACGCTCCGTCCATGATCCGATGGCTACCGATAAAGGTGGCAATGCAGCCGGTCATGGGACCGCAGATTGGCGCAACGATTGTCTCGACAGTTCGTGGGGATCCCCCGAGCGCGAGCCGATGCCGGATCCGAACCTCGGCACCTCCGGCGCGACAAGCATCAAGCGCCTCGTGAACGGACCTGGCATCCTGCTTCCCCATGCAGTCGCAAACGGCCATCCCCCGGATGTCTTCCGACGCGATCCCAACAAGAGATTCGAACGCCGGGTTTATATCTTCATAAACAAAGCGCCCTTCACATGAAGGGCGCACCACAAAGAGAAGGTCGGAGGCTAGTTTCCAGTACAGCCGATCGCTCGCGCTTGCTGCGCCAATGCCTGGCCATCCCTGTGCATTGGTTCGATCCGATCCGCACGTAGGAGCATTATGTTGCTTCACGGTACGCATTCGCCTTCCACGCGGCTCTCGATGCTGAGAGCCGCCCTTGCCTCGACCAATCTCCCTGACCCGATCGGATACCCAGTCCGCATCATACACCGTCAGGTAGCAAAGCGCCATTGACGTGGAGCAATCTTTGGATTGGAACTCGCGAATTCTTGCACTGCACCAGTCGCGAGTGGGACGGCGGCGAATGAGGCGCTGCCATTCGTGATTGGCACTAACCGCATATCGCCTTCGCGTCTCGTGCATCTTTCGGTTCTGATTGAATCAGAGCCGAAGCTCTGGAGCAACGCTTTAACGCCGAGTGCCCGCAAGGCGCAGCATCATCATGAACAGGTTGATGAAATTGAGGTAGAGCGACAACGCGGCAAGTACCGACTTGCGGCCTGCGGAAGTTTCATCGTCCCCAGAGTCGTACATCGCCTTGATGCGCTGCGTATCATAGGCAGTCAGGCCGGCAAAGATGCCGACGCCCACGATCGAGATCAGCCAGTCAAGTCCGGTCGAGCGCAGGAATAGGTTGACCACGCTTGCGATGATGACGCCAATCAAGCCCATGAACAGGAAGGTGCCCAGTCCGGACAGGTCGCGCCTGGTGGTGTACCCAAGGATGCTGAGCGCTCCGAACGTTGCGGCGGCGATGAAGAACACGCGTGTGATCGAGGAACTTGTGTAGATGTGGAGCAAGGTCGAGAGCGACACGCCGACCAGGGCTGCATAGACAAAGAACAACCAACGTGCCGTTGTCGCCGATAGCGTATGGATGCGTGAACTGATGAAGAACACCAGGGCCAGCGGCGCCAGGATGAAGATCCACATCAGCGGATTCTGCAGTAATGCCGGGCCGGTGAGCTGATAAGTCAGCCAGGCGACAAGAGCAGTGAGGCCGACACCTGCGGCCATGTAGTTGTAGATGCGCAGCATGTAGTTGCGGAGGCCGACATCGACCGCGATGGCATCGCTGCTAATCGCACCGGAGGTGACTGTATCCTGGTCATAGTTTGACATGGCTTGCCTCCTCTCGACCGCGCCCAGCACGGGATAGTCAAGCCTATGGTGATGGCCCGGTGCAGGATATCAGATAATCACCCGATATTCGGGGGCGGGAACTACGCTGCTTCGGCGCAGGGCATTGTCGCTGGAGGAGATGCCTTACTCACTGGGGCCGCCGCTCGTCGCCACTTGTCGAAGCGGATGCGATATTGCTTTCGGGCGGCTCGCCTCCTGATATCGGACGTCGCGCAGCATGGCCGCGATCCGCAGTTTCTGCCGCCCGCTCCTACATAGAATCCCGGATGTGCGCGCGGCAAAGTCGCCGATAGGATCGTGGTCAGCGGCTGCCGGCATCCCGCATTCCTTGCCGCCCTTAGCGCTTGCACTATCGCCGATGGGAAATATGGAGGCGTGCATGAACATCCGACTCGTGGTCGGCGCTCTGATCGTCGGCGTAGTTGCAGCCATCGCAGCGCCGCCAAGCCTGTCCGTGGCCCAATCGACTGACCAAGGCGCGGCTGCGCAAAAGAGCGCAACACCGAATACAAATATGAACCCACACAAGCATCGCCATTGGCGCCACCGCGGCGGACGGCATCCGCATTTCGGCAGCAGGCGGGTTCGCACCCATGCACCTGCAGGGCGGTCGTCGGCCAACTGAACCGCTAGCCGGATTGTGTGGCACGACAGGCCCAATCCGTTCATGTAATTTGAGCGATCGATGACTGATCCAAACGCAGTACAGGAACGAATCCGACAGCGGTGGATGTTCGATGAGCGAGACTAACGGGCAACGGAGCGGGGGCGCGCCTGCCTCGACCGGTTCGGGAAGAGCCGATGTTCTATGGCGGCGGTTACCCTATGTCGTCGCACTCGTGCTCGCCATCGCAGGCGTTGCCTATACCAATATCTCGCATCAGCCGCTTGTAGGTTATTGGGAGTTCCTGGCGCTTGCTATCGCTGTGGTCTGCGTCGTCACCAAATGGCCCGAGCTCGGCAGCAAGCAGGCTCAGTTTCGGTTGATCTGGACCCAGGCGCTTCATTGGGTGGCTGTCCTGGTGACGATGAACATCATGCTTGTCTCCGGCGTTCAACAGTTGCTCCCGACGCCGGCAACCAGCCTGGTGCTTCTGACCCTATTGGCGCTCGGCACCTTCCTCGCCGGCCTTAGCCTTTTGTCCCCGCAGATCTGCTTCCTCGGCATCGCCATGGGTGCCGCAGTTCCGGCGCTCTCCTGGCTGAAGCAGTCGGTGATCTTCTTCCTGCTTGCGGCCGTATTCCTGGTCGGCATCGGCATGACGTTCTGGCTTAGCTATGGCCGCGCGGCCGCACCTCACCACACCGAAGATCAAGTCGAGGCCTGAGATGCAGACGATACGGTTGCTTGGCGCCTTGTGCGTTTTCGCTTCAATTTCCGCCGTCGCAACGCCCGCGCAAGGCGAGATATTCAGGGTCGGTCGGCTGTTGTGTTCCAGCAGTCCGCGGATCGGATTCCTTGTTGGATCGACGCAGTCGCTGCGTTGCGTATTCTACCGGAGAGGTTCGTCGCAGCGCTACATTTACGCTGGGCGAATAAGGCGTGTCGGTCTTGACCTCGGCGTCACCGGAAGTGGCGTTCTATCCTGGGCCGTCTTTGCCAAGAACTCGCGGATTGGGCCCGGCACCATGCGCGGCAGCTATGTGGGGGCCAGCGCCAATGTTGCGCTGGGACCCGGCTTTGGCGCCAACGCCCTGATCGGCGGGTCGCGCCGAAGCGTCGTCCTGCAGCCGCTTTCCGTCGAGCGTGCGATCGGCGTCAATCTCGCGGCGACGGTAACCCATTTGACCCTGGGCGAAAGAGGACGTCGATAGCGCAGCCGCGAAACCTTCCTATCGAAGCAACTCGGAACATTGCTGAGCTTTGGCTCAGGGTTTTGTCGGATGTCGGTGTTGGCGGATGGGAGCTACGATCAGTCTTGATACGGTTCCCAATGGCGGCCGGGTGAACAACGGCTCGGCGCGCGCGACCCGTTAGCGCGCCGGCAATGGACCATGTGTCCGGATGTAATGGATGAGGTCCGTCGGCAATGAGAAAAGGCCGAAACCGCTGGCTGATCATCCTGCTCGCCGTACTTTTGGCCGCAGGTGGCTACTACGCCTGGCAGAGGCTCGCGAGCGACAATCTCCCGCCGGGAATCGCCAGCGGTAACGGCCGCATCGAAGCGGTCGAAATCGATATTGCCACCAAGACACCGGGGCGCATCCAGGAGATCCTGGTCAGAGAGGGCGATTTTGTCACAGTCGGACAAGTGCTCGCGCGCATGGACACGACGCAGCTCCACGCCCAGCTCCGTCAAGCCGAAGCGCAATTGCGCCGCGCGATCATCGGTGTCGATACCGCCAAGAGTCTCGTCGCCCAGCGAGAAGCCGAGCGAAAAGCCGCCACCGCAGTGATTGCGCAGCGCAACGCCGAGCTGGATACGGCCGACCGAAGGCTGCGGCGATCCGAGCAATTGATCAGAACCAACGCCGTGCCTCAACAGACGCTCGACGACGATCGTGCGGCCGCCGAGGGGGCGAAGGCTGCGGTGGCCGCGGCCGAGGCTCAGCGTGCGGCGGCGGAGGCCGCCATCAGTTCCACCCAGGCGCAAGTGGTCGACGCCGAAGCATCAATCGACGCGGCAAAGGCGGCCATCGAGAGTATCAAGGCCGACATCAACGATAGTACCCTGACAGCACCGCGCGATGGGCGCGTGCAGTTTCGCGTGGCGCAGCCGGGCGAAGTCCTTGCCGCCGGCGGTCGCGTGCTCAATCTCGTCGATCTCGGCGACGTCTACATGACCTTCTTCCTGCCCACCGCGCAGGCCGGGCGCGTCGCAATTGGTGCAGATGTCCGCATCGTGCTGGATGCCGCGCCCCAACATGTCATTCCCGCCAAGGCGAGCTTCGTCGCCAACGTTGCGCAGTTCACGCCCAAGACGGTGGAAACGGAGGAGGAGCGTCAAAAGCTCATGTTCCGCATCAGGGCGCATATCTCGCCGGACTTGCTGCGCAGGAACATCGAACAGGTCAAGACCGGGCTTCCAGGCAGGGCCTTTGTCCAGCTTGACCCCAAAGCCGAGTGGCCGGCGCGGCTTACTGAGAGACTCGTCCAATGAGCGATCTGTCGACCGCAGGGGAGACCCGCCCGTCGCCAGTGATACGCCTGGATGCGGTCGAACTGTCCTACGGCAAGACGCGCGCACTTGCTGGCATCACGCTCGATATTCCTGCCGCGCGCATGGTTGGCTTGATCGGACCCGATGGCGTGGGCAAGTCCAGCCTGCTGTCTCTTGTCGCCGGGGCTCGCGCGGTGCAGCAAGGGCGTGTCGATGTGCTCGGCGGAGACATGAGCGATGCCGCGCACCGGATGCTGACGTGCCCCCAGATCGCCTACATGCCGCAGGGTCTCGGCAAGAACCTTTATCCGACGCTGTCGGTGTTCGAGAATGTCGACTTCTTCGGCCGCCTGTTCGGCCACGGCAAAAGCGAACGCGAGGAGAGGATCGATCAGCTTCTGAAAGGAACGGGGCTTGCTCCTTTCGCGGATCGGCCAGCAGGCAAGCTGTCGGGCGGCATGAAGCAAAAGCTCGGCCTTTGCTGCGCGCTGATCCATGATCCCGACCTCCTGATCCTGGATGAGCCGACCACCGGCGTCGATCCGCTCTCGCGCCGCCAGTTCTGGGAGCTGATCGATGAGATCCGCAAGAGCCACCCGGGCATGAGCGTCGTTGTCGCGACCGCCTATATGGAGGAGGCGGCGCGTTTTGACTGGCTGGTTGCAATGAACGAAGGCCGCGTGCTCGCTACCGGCGCGCCCGCCGACCTGCTGCGGCAGACCGGTGCTGATAATCTCGATGCCGCCTTCATTGCGCTGCTTCCGGAGGAGCAGCGGCGCGATCACACGGAAGTGGTGATTCCGCCTCGATCAAGCGAACACGCGGACGACATCGCGATCGAGGCCGAGCAGCTTACCGTGAGGTTCGGCGATTTCACCGCCGTCGACAATGTGAGCTTCCGCATTCCCCGCGGCGAAATCTTCGGCTTTCTCGGCTCAAACGGTTGCGGCAAGACCACGACCATGAAGGTGTTGACCGGACTGTTGCCCGCCAGCGAGGGCACCGCAAAATTATTCCGCCATGAGGTCGACACCAACGACATGGATGTCCGGCGCCGCGTCGGCTACATGTCGCAGGCCTTCTCGCTCTATTCCGAACTGACGATCCGGCAGAACCTTGAGCTACATGCGCGATTGTTCCGGCTTGCCCCTGACACGATCGAGGGACGTGTCCAGGAGATGACGCGGCGGTTCGACCTCGTCGACGTCATCGACGCATTGCCCGATGCGTTGCCCCTTGGTGTCCGCCAGCGCCTCTCACTTGCGGTGGCGATGATCCATGCACCCGACATCCTGATTCTAGACGAGCCGACATCCGGCGTCGATCCGGTGGCACGCGACGGCTTTTGGCAAATCCTGTCGGATCTATCCCGCAAGGACGACGTCACGATCTTTGTCTCGACTCATTTCATGAACGAGGCCGAGCGCTGTGACCGCATCTCGCTGATGCACGCGGGCAGGGTGCTGGTCAGCGACACGCCGGCGAGGCTTGCCGAGCAGCGCGGCGGCGGCAGTCTCGAAGAGGCTTTCGTCGCCTATCTGCAGGACGCGATCGGCAGGACGGCCGCCAGGCTGCAGGTCGCCGCACCGGCCGCGGCTTTGCCGGGCGACCAAACCGGTGCGGCACACCAGCGGCTCATGCGCTTCTTCGATCTGCGGCGCGTGTTCGCCTACACCCATCGGGAGGCGCTCGAACTGCGGCGCGACCCGATCCGCGCCACGCTGGCCATTCTCGGCAGCCTCATTCTGATGTTCGTGATGGGCTACGGCATCAACATGGATGTCGAGAACCTGTCCTTCGCCGTCATGGACCGCGACGAAAGCGGGATCAGCCGTGATTATGTCCTGCAGATTTCCGGATCGCGCTTTTTCACCGAATTGCCAGCGATCACCGACTACGACGATCTCGACCGCCGCATGCGCAGCGGTGAGCTGAGCCTGGCGCTCGAGATCCCGCCGGGGTTCGGGCGCGACGTGGCGCGCGGCAGCAACGTTCAGATCGGCGCGTGGATTGACGGCGCCATGCCTTCGCGGGCGGAGACGGTGAGGGGCTATGTGCAGGCGATGCATGCCCAATGGCTGACGGAACGGGCCCGGCTGCTATACGGCAACGCCGCGGCGTCCGGCAATTTCCAGATCGAGACACGTTTTCGGTACAACCCCGACCTCAAGAGCATTGTGGCGATGGCTCCCGCCGTGATCCCGATCCTCCTGCTGATCATACCTGCGATATTGTCGACGCTAAGCGTCGTGCGCGAGAAGGAGCTTGGATCGATCATCAATTTCTATGTGACGCCAGTGACACGGCTGGAGTTTCTCGTCGGCAAGCAGCTTCCCTATGTGGCGCTCGCCATGCTGAATTTCTTCCTGTTGACCGCCTTTGCCGTGTTCGTCTTTCGCGTTCCATTCACGGGCAGCTTCCCGGCGTTCACCGTCGCGGCGCTTCTCTACGTGACTATTACGACGGCGATGGGGCTTGTGATATCGGCGTTCATGACCAGCCAGATCGCCGCGATCTTCGCGACTGCGCTGCTCACCATGATTCCTGCCACCCAGTATTCGGGCCTGGTCGATCCGGTGTCGTCCCTCCAGGGCGCTGGCGCCGTCATCGGGCGGATCTACCCGACCGCGCACTTCGTCACCATCACGCGCGGCACTTTCTCGAAAGGGCTCGATTTCGGCGACCTGTCGGCCGAGTTCATTGCGTTGCTCATAACCATCCCGGTGCTGCTTGGTGTCGGCGTGGTGCTCTTGAAGAAGCAGGCGAGCTAGACATGGATATCGCCAACGTCGTCCAGCTCGGCATCAAGGAATTGCGGGGTCTTCTGCGCGACCCGATGCTGATGATCCTGATCGTCTATGCCTTCACGATCTCCATCTATACCGCTTCCAGGTCGCAGCCCGAGACCTTGAACCAGGCTGCGCTCGCCATCGTCGACGAGGACAACTCGCCGGCATCGACGCGCATCATCACGGCGTTCAATCCACCCTATTTCACGATACCGCGCCTGATTCCGCAGTCGGACGTGAACATCCGCATGGATGCGGGTCTCGACACTTTCGCGCTCAACATTCCGCCGAACTTCCAGCGCGATCTACTGGCCCAGCGATCGCCGGCCATCCAGCTCAACGTGGATGCGACCCGCATGTCGCAGGCCTTTACCGGGAGCGGCTACATCCAGACCATCGTGAACGAGGAGGTCAGCGAGTTTCTGGCCCGCTATCGCTCGGCCGCGCCTCTCCCAATCGAGCTCGCCCTGCGCGCGCGTTTCAACCCGGAGCTCAACAAAGGTTGGTTCGGCGCCATCAACAACGTCGTCTCCTCCATCACCATGCTGTCGATCATTCTGACCGGAGCCGCGCTGATCCGCGAGCGCGAGCACGGGACCATCGAGCACCTGCTCGTCATGCCGGTGACGCCATTCGAGATCATGGCGAGCAAGATCTGGTCGATGGGACTCGTCGTGCTTCTGGCCTCCAGCGTTGCGCTCGTGTTGGTGGTGCAGGGATTGCTGTCGGTCCGGATCGGAGGCTCGATTCCGCTTTTCCTGTTCGGCACCGCGCTCTACATCTTCGCCATGACCAGCCTGGGCATCTTTCTGGCGACGGTCGGCGGAACCATGCCGCAGTTCGGCCTGCTGATGATGCTGGTGCTGATGCCGCTGCAGATGTTGTCAGGCGCAACGACGCCGCGCGAGAGCATGCCTGAGATCATCCAGAACATCATGCTCGCCGCGCCCAACACTCACTTCGTCATTCTCGCCCAGGCCGTGCTGTTCCGCGGCGCCGGGTTCGACGTCGTCTGGCCGCAGATCGCCGCGCTGCTGGCCATCGGAGCGATTTTGTTCGGGTTCTCCCTCTGGCGATTCAGACAGTTCTTGCGATAGCGAAGCAGCTTCGTTGCCACGCGGAGGCTGGAATAGGCCGGGCTGAGGCCTGCCAAGCAGGGCGGATCGTAATTTGTTCTGAGTGGCGCGCCAAATTGCCATGATTCTAGTAAGAATTGCAGAGGCGGACTCGCCTGGATCTTCTTGGGTTCCGAGATTCGGGGGAGAAGCCGAGGCGTACGGTGAATCCGCTGGAGTTCGAAAATGAATGCGCGCTACTCCACCCGATCATGTCGTCGGCTTGGGCAGGAAGCGTCGCTGCCGTGGTGAACGTGAAGAGCGGCGACTCGGCACCCTCAAGGCGAACCAGTGATTTTGTCGCTTCGATCGGTTCTGACATGTCTCTTACCGCTGGCGATCCTTGCGCTCGTCTGCAGCACGGTCCATGCGCAAGGCATAGCCCCTGACAAAGAATTGGTGGTGGCGACCAAGGAAGCCCCGCCTTTTGCGATGAAGCAGCCGGACGGGAGTTGGGGCGGTATCAGCATTGAGCTCTGGAGACGGATCGCTGATCGCGCGCATCTTAAGTTTCGCCTGGTTGAGACGCAGAGTGTGCAGGATCTGTTGGATGGCGTCGCGAAAGGCACCTTCGACGCCGGCGTCGCGGCCGTAACCGTGACCGCTGCACGTGCACGCGATGTCGATTTCACCCAACCTTTCTACAACACCGGACTCGGGATTGCGGTGGCTCTCAACGAGAGCCCCTGGGTCTCGATCGGACGGGCGCTTCTCTCTTTCGGCTTCTTCCAGGCTGTCGGTCTGCTGCTTTGTTTTGCGATGGCGGTGGGCTTCATCATTTGGCTGCTGGAGCGGCGGAAGACGGAACATTTCGGCGGGGGCGCCAAGGGGCTCGGCTCCAGCTTCTGGTGGTCGACCATTGCCATGACGCAGGCCGGCGCCGCAGCGAATGCACCGGCAACGCTTCCCGGGCGGATCGTCGCGACCGGGTGGATGATTGCTTCCGTCATCGCGATCGCCGTGTTCACCGCGGGCATCACCTCCACCCTCACGCGCAGGGAACTGCAGGGCGCAGTCCACAGCTTCAACGACCTGCGATCCGTGCGCGTTGGCGCCGTCGCGAACTCTCCGACAAGCGACTACCTCACGCGCCAGCAACTTTCCTTCCGGGCATTTCCTGACGCTCAAAGCGGCCTATCCGCATTGAGCCGCGGTCAGATCGATGCCTTCGTCCATGACAAGCCGCTGCTGGCCTGGATCGTTCGTAACGACTTCTCAGGCTCGATCCGAGTCGTCGACACCAGCTTCAGCAGCGAGAGATACGCGATCGTCCTGCCGAAAGGCAGCGCCTTGCGGCCGATGCTCGATCTTGCCGTGCTCGATCAAATCGAAAGCGATCGGTGGCAACAGACGCTGTTCCTGGCTCTTGGAAACGCCCGATCGCCCTGACTCTCGCGTCGGCTCAGCCGGCGCTCGTCAGCGCTTGGCGCGATGAATGCTGCGCTGCTTTGAGGAAGATCGAGAAGCGATCCAGATGACGTCCGCTATGCGCGGGACGGTCGGCTTGGCGTGCAGAGGGTGACCTGCTCCCAGTTGCGCTACGTCGGAAGTCGTCAGAGCATGATCCGGAAAAGTGGGCAGCGTGAGACGATTCGAAGAAACGTCATCACGCTCTAAGTAGGTCGCGGTTTCCGCTCAGACGGCAGTCCCTGCTCGATGCTTTGAAACCGCAGCGGTGCGAGGGCGACGGCGCGTTGCCACCAGTCCGTCACGCGTTCGTCGAGCGCGGTTCCGCCTCGGCCTTTGCCCGGGATGATCCTGATGCCCCTGACGACTTCGGCCTGATAGCAGCGGGCGAGGCGGGTGATCTTGATGACGATGCCGGCCCGGCCCCGCTTGGTCAGCGGGACCAGCAGGCGGCCGTTGCGGCGGAGCGATTCGATCCACAGCGGATGCGGATGATTGAAGCCGGCATGGACGATGATCACATCGGCCGGGCCGCTCACGTCGTTGCAGCCGTCGCCGTGGACCACTTCGACGTTCTTGTATCGGCGGAGATTGGCGGCGGCACGGTCGGCCAATGTCTTGTTACAGTCGATGGCAAGGACCATGCCTTGCGCGCCGACGATCCTGGACAGGATCGCCGAATAATAGCCGAGCCCGCAGCCGATCTGCACCACGCGCTCGTTCGCCTTGATGTCGAGAACATCGAAGAAATGCGCCCACAAGCTCGGCAGTCCGGTCTCGAGCTTGCGCCGTTCATCGATCGCCACCAGCGCGTCGTCGTAGAGGTGAACGGGATCCGCATCGGCGGTGGAGCTGTAGCCGCGTCCGACCTCGCGCCGGATGCGCCAGGGGCCATCGCCCGCAAAGTGCTCGCGCGGCACCGTGGCGAAAGCCCGCAGCAGGCGCGCCGACGAAATCTGCTCGCGTTGCCGGATCGCTTGCGCGTAGCGTCGTCTTGCCGCCGCCAGATCGCTCATCCGGCCTGGTGTAGCCCTGTCTGGTTGGCCCATGGATGCTGCCTTGACGGATTCGCGCCGAGTTCCTCCATCAGATTCCACGCGTCCTTCAGGTCCGGCGTAAGGAAGCCTTCCGCGAACTGCGCTGTAACAGGCACGAGCAGTTCGACGGCCTGCTCGCGCCTGCCGGCATCGCGCCAAAGGCGTGCCAGGCTGACGACCGATCGCAATTCCCATGCAAGCGCGCTCTGCTCGCGGGCCAGCTCGATCGAACGGCGGAACAGCTCCTCGACGTCGTCGGCCACAGCGAGCCCGCCTTGAGCAAAGGTCGTTTCACCCTGCAGGCGATAGACCTCGGCGAGGAAGAAATGGTCACCGGTGCGCCTCGCAACCGCGAGTGCGCCGTCCAGCGTCCGCAGTGCCGCTTCCAGGCGGCCGACTTTCGCATAGGCAGTCGCGAGCAGGCTCCTGAACCAGCAGGTCGCCAGCCAGGCCTCCATGGCTTCATAGCCCTCCAGTCCCACCCGCATCTGCTTCAGCCCTTCGTCGATATCGCCGAGTTCGACCATCGCCCATGCGCGCAGAATGCCTGCCTGCTGCTTCCAGTGCTGGAAGCCATGATCCGACGAGACCACCATGGCGCGGTCGGAATAGTTCATGGTGCCCTCGACATCGCGCAGGTGCTGGCAAAGATAGGCGCCGAACTCGAGGGCAAAGGCGAGCGTGAACGGATGACGCAGCTGTTCGGCGTTGACGATCGCATCCTCGGTGTGCTGGCGCGCCGCATCGGGACGGCCGAGAAACCACTGGAGATATCCGAGATAGGACAGCGACACGACGCCAGGATCGATACCGTGCCGTTCGGTCAGTTCGCCGTGCCATTCGGGCGTGTAGAGCCCGATGCAGCGCTGCAGATGATAGTGCGAAGCCGCAAATCGCCCGCGATAGAGCATGGTCATGGCGATCGACCTGTGGGCCTCGATCAGATATCCGGCATGCTGCTGCATCGATTGCGCGGTTGCGTTCGGGCGTACGCGCTTCGCGAATTGCAAGAGTTCGACGCTGAGATCATGGGCGCGCTTCAGATCGGCGCGGATGAAATGGTACACCCAAAGCCCGCGGGTCGCCGCGAACACATTTGCCTCATCGTCAAGCTGGCGGCCGAGCTCGAGCGCCTGGGCGTAGTTTTCCTCGACCTCCTGCGCGGCGTAGCCCTTGGCGGCGATCAAGGCGTTGCCCAGCGCGGTGCGAAGCTCCAGCTCCATTTCGTCGCGTCGCATCATCTTGGGATGGCTTTGGGTGACGCCGAGGCCGCGCCGGAGATGGCTGATCGCTTCCAGATTGGCGCCCGCCTTTGCGGACTGCCTGCCCGCCTTCAGCCAGAAACCAACGGCAGGTTCGGCCTGGCCGGATTCGGTCAGGTGATAGGCGAAAAGCTCGGGCTCGCGCTCGGTACGTTCGGGATAGAGATCCGCAATCACCTCAGCGATCCGCGAATGCAGCCTTCGTCTTTCGCTGTGCAGGAGGCTCGAATGCGCCGCGTCCTGGATCATCACATGCTTGAAGGCATAGATCGCATCCGGCGGATGACCGCGGCAAACGATCAATCCCGCTTGCTCGAGATGATCAAGCGCTGCCTCGATCTGCTCCGCCGGAGCTTCGGCGACCGCGCGAAGGATCTCGTAGGAGAACTCGCGGCCGATCGTGGCTCCGATCTGGGCGATCTTCTTGAACGGCCCCATGCGATCGAGGCGCGCCATCAGCGAGTCGGTCAGCGTGGCCGGGATCGAGAGCTGGCGCCATGGTCCGGTGAAGACGTAGCGCCCATGCCGCTCGGTGAGCAGGTTGGATTCGATGACGGCCTTGGTCAGCTCTTCGAGGAATAGCGGCACGCCATCGGTCCTGACGATGATCTCCTCGACCACTTCCCTCGGCAGTTCTCGCCGGCCTGCGACCCGCTCGACCAACGTCGTCCGCAGTTGTCGGCTGAGCCGGTTGAGCGTCAATGCCGTGATGTGGCGATGCGCATTCCAGCTCGGCTTGAATTCCGGGCGGCAGGTGACGATCACGAGGATGGCTGCGTTCTGAGCCCTCTCCACCAAGAGGTCGAGCACCTCCCGCGAGGTCGGATCGATCCAGTGGGCATCCTCTAAGGCGATCATCAATGGCTGGTCGCGCGCGAGCCCGACCAGATGGTTCACCAGCGCGGCGACCGTCACATCCTTGTGCTGCTGCGGCGAAAGCTCCGGCAGCGCGTGCCGGTCGCCGGTCGAGATCGACAATAGCGCAGCAAAGATCGGCACCACCTGCTGCACATTGCCCTTTGCGGCGATCACGGCCGCTTCGAGGCTTGAAAGCGCCAGCACCGAAGAGCCTTCGCGATCGAGTCCGATCGCGAATTTGAACTGCTCGATAAACGGATAGAACGCGGTGCCGGTGTAATAAGGAGAACACTGGAACGACAATTGCCCGTGATGCTCGCCCGCGATCCGCTCGTGAATCTCCTGGAAAACGCGCGACTTGCCGATTCCGGGCTCGCCCGACAGCAGCACGACCTGGCCATGACCCCGCTTGGCCTGTTGCCAGCGTCGCATCAGCAGGGCGATTTCTTCCTCCCGGTTGACCAGCGGCGTCAATCTCGGACCCATTGCCGCGGCGAAGCGTGTTTCCGTGCGCGCGCGGCGGACCACGCGCCAGGCCTGGACTTTTTCGGATATCCCCTTGAGCGCGTGAATGCCGAGGTTCTGGTAGTCGAACTTTCCCCTCAACAGCGATTGCGTCGAGGACGCGATGACCACCCCATTGACGGGGGCAAGCGGCTGCAGCCGGGCGGCGAGGTTCAGCGTTTCGCCGACGGCGGAATCGCGCTCCTCGGTGCTCTGCCCGATCAGGTCTCCGACGACGGCAAGGCCGGTCGCAATTCCGATCCGAACCGCAGGTGTATAGCTGGACGCCGCTCGCTGCTCGCCGCCCTGCGCCGACGACAGCGCCTCGACGATCTCAAGCCCGGCGCGCACCGCACGCTCGGCGTCGTCTTCATGCGCGTGCGGGTAGCCAAAATAGATCAGGATCGCGTCGCCGATATAGCGTGCGGCGAAGCCGTCATAGTGCTTCACGATCCGGACGCAGGTCTCCCTGAAACGGCCGATGATGTCGCGCACATCCTCGGGATCGAACTGCTCGGAGAGCGAGGTGGAGCCGACCATGTCGCAGAACATGGCGGTGAGCTGGCGCCGCTCGGCGGCGTTGCCCGTTCTCGGCGGGACGCTGCGATCCGCTACCGGATTGCTCGGTGCGATCGGGACGAGCGAGCCTATCGCGCGCTGCAGGCGCCTGCGATCGCCCATCGGCAGACCAAGCTTCGCCAGATCTTCTTCGGTCAGATCGGGGATGACATCGAGGCCGATGCGGTGCTGGATGAAAAGATCGGCGTATTGGCCGAGGCCGGCCTCCTCGAGCCAGTGCTTCAAGCCATCTGTCGTTTCAGAACCTGGCTTATTCTCCGGCATGATTATCCGTCGAGCTGCATCTCAGGAGAAAGGACGTGTCTCCGTTCGGTTGCGCACATTTTGGGGACTTTTGCCCGACCTCGGTCTGGACGGATCTGCGAAGTTCGAGAACAATAGCTCAACTCGAGCAAAAAGGCACGAGCTTGTCGGACATCGCAGCCACACCGTCGCAAGGATCGGCCGGCCGCAGCACCGGAGGCCAAGCCGTTTCGTGCATCCAGGCCTTTTCGAGCATCGGCGATATGCTGGATTTTTATTCCCGCAATGCGCCCGATCGGCCGGCGGTGCTTGCTCCCGGGCGCGGCGCGGTGACCTACGCCGAGCTTGCCACGCGCACCAGTGAGACTGTCCATCAATTGCGCAGGCTCGGCATCGCTCAGGCCGATCGCGTCGCCGTGGTATTGCCGCGGGGCGTCGATAACGCGCTGGCCCTCATTGCAGTCGCAACAGCAGCCGTCTGCATCCCGGTCAATCCGGACCTGACCGGGGATGAATTTCAGCGCTATTTCAGCGAGCTGGAGCTTGCCGCTCTCGTCACGTCTACGGAAGCGGGGTCTGCAAGCCGGGCTGCCGCGCACGCGCTGGGGGTTGCTGTGATCGATCTGTCGCCCCGGGGCGGCCAGGGTCTTGGCGCCTTCGAATTGGCAGGCCCGTCGGTTGGGCCTGCCGTTGTGGGCGGGGCTGCGCGCGGAGAGGATGATGCCTTTATCCTGCTGACCTCGGGCACGGCGTCTCGCCCTAAGATGGTGCCGCTGACACATGCGAGCGTGTGTCTTTCGGCCTACAATGCTGCGGTGGTCTTCGCGCTCGGGCCGCAGGATCGCCTGCTCAACATGCTGCCGCTGTTTCATGCGCATGCCCTGATATCCGGCCTGCTCACGGCGCTCGCGGCCGGATCGAGCGTGATCTGCACCGCGGGCTTCGACCCCGTTTCCTTCTTCGCCTGCCTGAAGGAGTTGAAGCCGACCTGGTATACTGCGGTGCCGACCATCCACCGCGCGCTGCTATCCGCTTCAGAGCATGACACAGAGATGACGCGGGGGTCTTCGCTGCGCGTGATCCGCTCGGCATCGGCGTCGCTGACCCCCGACATTCTCCAAGGGCTGGAAGCGCGGTTCGGCGTGCCCGTGATCGAGATCTACGGCATGACGGAAGGCGCATCCCAGATCGCCGCCAACCCTCGCCACCGGCGCAAGCCGGGCTCGGTCGGCCTGCCCGCCGGCCCCGAGATCGCGATCATGGATAATGAAGCCCGGCGGCTGCCGGCCGGCGAGCACGGCGAGATCGTGCTGCGCGGCCCGACCATCAGCCGGGGCTATTACAACGATCCCGAGGCGACCAGAGCCGCCTTCCGGGATGGCTGGTTCAGGACCGGCGACCTCGGCTATTTCGACCCCGACGGTTATCTGTTCATCGTCGGCCGCATCAAGGACGTCATCAACCGCGGCGGGCAGAAGATCTCGCCGTTGGAAGTGGAAGAGGCGTTGTTGGGCCACCCCGATGTGCTCGAGGCCGGCGTCTTCGGCATTCCGCACCAGAAGCTCGGCGAGACCGTCGGCGCAGCGATCGTGCTGCGGCCGCAGTCCGGCGCGACAGCGCATCAGCTTCGGCAATTCGCGCGGCAGCGGCTCGCCGCCTATAAGGTGCCTGGCCTGATCCGGATGGTTCAGGCGTTGCCGAAAGGGGCGAGCGGCAAACTCAAGCGAAGCGCGCTTGTCGAATTGGTGTCGGCCGGACCGGCAAGCGAGGACACCGAACACAAGCGTTTGCCTCGCTCCGAATTGGAGCGGCAATTGGCCGAGATCTGGGCGAGGCTCCTGGAAGTGGAGCGGGTCGGCGTCGATCAGGACGTCTTCGCGCTGGGCGCGGATTCGCTCGGCGTGACGCAAATGCTGTCGCGCCTGCGCGAACAATTCGGCGCTGATCTGTCGTTCAAGGAGATTTTCGAGGCGCCGACGGTCGCTGAGCTTGCCGGGCGATTGCAATCGGGCGCGGCGGGCCGCGACCTCGTGATGCCGGGATGGCGCAAGACCGCAACAGAGTCAGGCCGCGCGCCGCTCTCGTTCCAGCAGCAGCGGATGTACGTCCTCAGCCGGTTGGATAAGACCAAGTACAATTACAATGTCGTCGAAGTGGCGCGCCTGTCCGGCCGGCTCGACGTCGCCGCGTTCGAGGCTGGTATCGCAGCGCTTTGCGAGCGGCACGAGGTCTTGCGTTCGACCTTCTCCGAATGGCTGGGCGAGCCGGTGCAACGCGTCGATGCGGCGATGCCACGGCTCGAACACGTGGACTTGAAGGGATGCGCCACGGGTGAGCGCGAAACAGCGATCCGGCGGGAAGCCCTGAAATTGGCGCATCACCAATTCGATCTCGAACATGAGTCGCCCCTCAAAGCCAGGCTGCTGCGCTTTGAGGCGACCGATCATGCGCTGCTGATCAATATCCATCACCTCGTCACCGACGGTTGGTCACAGCGGTTGTTCTGGCAGGAGCTTCAAGCGCATTATACGGCAAGCCGCGCGGCCGCGTTGCCTCCGCTCGCGTTCCAATACCGCGACTTTGCCGCGTGGCAGCAGGATTGGGCGGCGACGTCGGCGGCAAAGGAGCAGTTGAGCTACTGGCGCAGGCAGCTTGACGGCGTCACCACGCTGCCGCTGCGCACCGATCGCCCACGCCCACAGATCTGGAGCGGTCGCGGCGCCCGGCATTACATCGAACTGCCGCAAGGCTTGTCGGCGCGGCTGAGGGCGCTGAGCCAGGCCAAGGGCGTCACGCCGTTCATGACGCTGCTCGCGGCGTTTCAATGCCTTCTCCATCGCTACACCGGCCACGACAATGTCGCGATCGGCTCGCTGATCGCGAACCGCAATCAGATCCAGACCGAACGCCTGATCGGGCTGTTCGCCAACACCGTGATCCTGCGAACCGACTGCTCCGGCGATCCGACCTTCGGCGAGCTATTGCGGCGGGTGCGGCATGTCACGCTCGACGCCTATCGCAACCAGGATCTGCCGATCGAGGAGGTGTTGCGGGCGCTGCAGGTGTCGCGCAGCCGCGACGGCAACCCGCTATTTCCGGTGATGTTCATCCTGCAAAGCGCTTCGATCGAGGCGGCGACGTTTCCGGGCTTGTCGACACAGCGCCTCGAGATCGATCCCCAGATTTCGCGCTTCGACGTCACGCTCGAGCTGGTCGAGGCCGATGGCCGTTTTTCGGGTTTCTTCGAATACAGCACCGACCTGTTCGACGCTTCGACGATTGCCGGAATGGCTGTGCATTTCGAGCGGCTCCTGAAAGCGGCCATTGCCGATCCCGAGGAGCGAATTTCGCGCCTGCCGCTGCTGTCGCCGGCAGAGCGCCGCCGCGCGCTGGCGGCTTGCAATGGGGTCGAAGCCGATTTCAGTGCCTTCGATCTCTGCGAGCGGTTCGACCAGCAGGTCGCGCGTGCGCCGGCAGCGGTCGCGGTCTCCGCAGGCGAGGTGCGTGTGAGCTACCGCGAGCTCGCCAGCCGCAGCGCGGCAATCGCCGCGCGGCTCGCGCAGGAGGATATCGGCGACGAGACGGTGGTCGCGCTATTCGCCGAGCGAAGCCCGGATCTGCTGGCTGCGATGCTCGCGGTACAGCGCGTCGGGGCGGCCTTTCTCTGCCTGGACCCGACCCAACCCGCTGCACGGCTGGCCGCGATTCTCGCATCCAGCGGGGCACACTTGATATTGGTCGGAGCAAGCAGCTCCTCGGCCTTGCAGGAAGTGCTTTCCAGCTCGCTTATTCAGCGCTCGATGCCCATCGTCCAGCTTGAGGGCCTGACCGCTGCCAATCCGGTAAAGCCGGCGCGGCGCACGCCATCGAATCTCGCCTATGTCATCTACACCTCCGGCTCGTCGGGGACGCCCAAGGGCGTGATGATCGAGCAGCGGGGATTGTCCAATCATCTCGCGTCCCTGATCTCCGAGCTTGGCCTGTCGTCCGCGGACGTCATCGCGCAGACCGCGCCGCAGAGTTTCGTGATCTCGGTCTGGCAATTTCTCGCCGGTATCGTGGCCGGCGCACGCGTCCACATTTGTGCCGACGAGATCGTGCGCGATCCCGAACGGCTGGCGCAAGAAATCGAGCGGGCAGGGGTCACGGTGCTGCAGATCGTGCCGTCGCTGCTGCGGGTTATCCTTGAACAAGCCGACGAAGCGCCGGTGCGGCGCGCCTTCTCCCGACTGCGCCTCCTGATCTCGACCGGCGAGCCGCTCGCCGTCGATCTCTGCCGCGCCTGGTTTCGGCGGTTTCCCGAGGTGCCGTTGGTCGACGCCTACGGCGCATCGGAATGCTCCGATGACGTCGCGCTCTATCGCCTTACTGCGCCGCCGGCGCTCGCGACCAGCGTTCCGATCGGCCGCCCTTTGCCAAATACGCGCCTTTACGTGCTCGATCCGCATCTGCAGCCGGTGTCGGCCGGGATGGTGGGGGAGCTCTGCGTCGGCGGCGCCGGGGTCGGGCGGGGCTACATCAATGATCCCGGGCAGACGAATGCACGTTTCCTGTGCGACCCCTTTTCGCAAGATGCCGACGCGCGTTTGTATCGGACCGGCGATCTCGCCCGGCGCCGCTCCGACGGCACGATCGAATGCATGGGGCGCATCGACGATCAGGTCAAGATCCGCGGCTATCGGATCGAGCTGAAGGAGATCGAGCATGTTCTGCTTGATCATCCGGATATCCGTGCTGCCATCGTCGAGCCGCGCGACGCCGGCGGCGAGACCCGGCTGGTCGCGCACATCGTCGCGGCTCCGGGCAGCCGGCCGGATGCCGGTGCGCTACGCGATTTCCTCAAGAGCAGGCTGCCGGGCCACATGGTGCCCGCAGCTCTCCTGTTCCTCGAACGCATTCCGCTCAACAGTCACGGCAAGGTCGACCGTGCCGCGCTGAGGGGGGTACATCAATCCGAACCGAAGGCCAGCGGCGTGACCGCGCCGGCGCGACGCGGCACCGAGAAGACGCTGACCGATATCTGGATCGATCTGCTGAAAGTCCCCAGCATCGGCATCGCCGACAATTTCTTCGACCTTGGCGGCCATTCATTGTTGGCGGGCCAGGCGATGGCGCGTCTCGCGCGGGCGTTCGGGGTGTCGTTGCCGATCAAGACGATCTTCGAGGCGCCGACCGTAGAAGAACTCGCGCAGCGCATCGACGATGCGTTGGCAAGGAAACCGCAGCAGGTTCTGCCGATCATTCCGGATCTCGTGGAAACGGGCCCGCGCCTGCCGTCCATCGCGCAGGCCCAGATGCTCGGCATCGAGAGCGCGCTTCCGGGGCTTCCCCTGTTCAACCTGCCCTTTGCACTGCGGCTGCAGGGGCTGCTCGATCTCGCCGCACTAAAGAAAAGTCTTGGTGAGGTGATGCGCCGTCACGAGTCGCTGCGCACCGCCTTTGGCTGGGATGGCGACGAGCCTGCGCTCGTGATCACGCCGCCCGGCAAGCGCGCCGCGCCATTGAACGTTGAAGATCTGACGGTTCGGGCGCCGTCGGGCGACAGGCGCGCCAGCCAACTGCAATTAAGGAAGGCCATGCTTCGCGCCGAGCAGGAAGCCCGGACGCCATTTGAACTGACACGCGCGCCGTTATGGCGGGCGCGCCTGTTGCGATTGGGGCCGGACGACCATGTGCTGCTGCTCACGATTCACCACGCCATCGCCGATGGCTGGTCAATCGGAATCCTCTTTGACGAGATCTCGCAACGCTATGCGTCGCTCGTCGCTCGTCGTTCGGGACCGGCGCTGCAACCGGCGTTGCCGTTCTCCGATGCGGCGCGTCGTCAGCGCGGATGGTGTGCGACCGACGCTGCGGCGCAGCAGGCCAGTTATTGGAAGGAGAATTTGCGCGGCGCCACTCCGGTCTTTGGTGACATTGCCGGCGTCGCGCCGGCCCCACCTAGCGATCATCAGCCGGTGCGCCTGTCGGGCGATCTGGTCGCAGCGGTGACCGCCTTTGCAAGCCGAGAGAATGGCACGCTGTTCATGGCGCTGTTGGCCGGTCTGAAGACACTGCTCGCGATACAAACCGGCCGCGATGACATTTGCGTGGCCACTGCGATGGCCAATCGCTCCCGGCCTGACACCGAGCAAGTGATCGGACCGTTCGAGAACACCGTAATCGTCCGCACCCGCATCGATCCCGGCCTTTCGTTTCGACAGGCATTCGCCCGCGTGCGCGACAGCGTTCTCGAAGCCCATGCCCGACAGGAATTGCCCTTCAACATTCTCGCCGCGCGGCTCGCAGAAACGGGCATCGATCCAGCCTCCCTGATCCAGGTCTACTTCACCTTGCAGAATCCGCTGCGCCAGCCGCTGAAGTTTTCGGATGTGAAGATACGCACGCTTGGAAGCGCCTACCGCGAAGGACAGCCCGTGCTGCCGGTCAATCAGACCTGGCTCTCGCTGATGCTGAAGGAGCGGCAGACTGGCATCACCGGCTCGTGCAGTTACAAGCGCGAGCTGTTCGGACACCATGTGATTCCACAATGGATGGAGGATCTTGTTGTGATCCTCACGCGTGCTGCAGCGCAGCCTGATGCGCCGTTGCAACGTTTGCTCCGTCGCCGCGCCGCATGAGATGCGCAGGCGTCGATTACTCCAGGCTGTAACGAGCGAGTAAACTACCTTGATTATTTGTCGCTTCGCGAGCAACATCGTTCCCGCGCCTGGCAAGGGGCGGCGGGAAACCCGGGGTATTTACTATGGGATTTGTTCCGTATCTTGATTTCGATAAGCTGACACCCGACGAAAAGAAAAGTCTGAGGGATCTGCTCAAGCGCGAGCGGGATCAGCTCAGAGATGCGTTGGCCCTCACGGAAAAGGGTTTGGCGAAGTTAGGCAAGGCCGCCAAAGCCAAGAAGGCCAAAAAGAAGAAAAAGAAGAGCAGGTAGAAGCTGCGCGACATCGATGCCATGCGCGTCAGCGCGAGAGGCCGCCTTGCCATCCTGCATCGCGCCTGGCCGCTCGTGCGTGGCATTGGCGCGGCATTTTGGCAAACAAGCGCAGATACCGATCGTCGGAGCTATCGGCGATGAAAGCCAGGCTCCGCGTATTCCCTGCCGTTTCGCGCAACCGCGATCCTGCAAAATATGCCGACGAGCTGATGCGGGTCGCGCATTTCGCCGACCGCAACGGCTTCGAAGGGATCTTGCTGTTTGCCGGCAATGACGTGTTCATCGAGCCGTGGTCGATGGCCCAGCATATCCTCGCGCGCACGCAACATTGTGCGCCGCTGATCGCGGTCAATCCGGTCTATCTGCATCCGTTCACCGCGGCAAAACTGATCTCCTCCTTTGCGCTGCTCTACGGCCGGAAAGTCTACCTCAACATGATCACGGGGACTGCGCTGAGCGATCTGCAGGGCCTGGGCGACGAGCAGTCCCACGCCGAGCGATATGCAAGGCTAGGCGAGTTCATCGCTGTGGTACGCCAATTGTTCGCGAGCACGCGGCCCGTTAGTTTCCGGGGCAGGTTCTACACCACGAATAACCTGCAGATCTGGCCGCGCCTGCCGAAGGAATTGATCCCGGAATTTCTGATCGCCGGCCAATCGGACGATGCCCGCCGCGTGGCGACGGAGATGCAATGCCTGATGATGCAGATGCTCCCGCCCGATCTCGAGCAGGGAATAAAGGCTCCCGGGTTGAATTTTGGGATCTTTGCGAGGGAAAGCCGCGCGGAGGCGAGGCGGGCCGCAAAGCGTCGATTTCAGGACAGCGACGACAATCGCGAATTATTCAAGCTGACCATGGGGAACACCGATTCCGTCTGGAAGCGGCGGCTTGGCAACGATGAGCAGGACGGCGCGATCCGCGACAACGGCTATTGTCTGCTTCCATTCCTGACCTTCCAGGCGGATTGCCCGTATCTCGTGGGCAGCTATGCTGAGATCGGCGCGAAACTGCGCAGCTTCGCCGAGTTGGGCGTCGGCAATATCATCCTCGATGTGGTCGCGGACGAGCAGGAACTCGATCACGTCCGCAAGGCGCTTGCGCGCAGCGGGGTGTTCTGAATAACGGCGCCGATAAGGTGGAAATGAGTCGACAACTTCGCGAAGTCGAGCTCCAGCGGCTTGCCGAGGCCGAGTCTGCGCTCGTCTGGAATCAATATCACCCCCGGAAACATCACTCGGTCGGGCGGCGTCCGGTGCGCGGGTTGAGCGGGGCGGTCGCCGGTCGCCGCAGCGCCTCGGGAAGAAACGGTTCGTCCGGCGCGGGTAAGGGATCGGCCCGGACGTCGGCCGCAGTTTGCGCCCGTTCGTGGGGGCTTTGATTGTCCCTGAACTTCCGCTTCACGTCGACGCCGCTGACGGGATCGTTGACGCCATGCTGGATGTCCCTGGTGTCCGTCATGATGTGTCTCCTGGAAGATCGGCGCCTCGAGTTGAGAGCGCCCGCGCTGGCCCGCTGTTCCCCTGGTTTCCGAGTCGGGAACACGCAGCGTCGCAGGAACCTCTCGCCGGGCGCTTGCTTGATATCGAACGATCGACGACTCTGGAGCTGCAACTATGCACGACAGCACCGTCAAGAAAGTATCGGAAAAGACCTCGCCAAAGGGTGCGATGGGACAGACCTATCTGGTCTCGGGCAAGCGCGTTGCCATGCGGATGTGGAACAATGAGCGGCCGCAAACCGACCTGCCGCATCGACGCGATTACGAGACGGTTGGCTATGTGATCTCCGGCCACGCCGAACTGCTGTTGGAGGGGCAGACGATCAAGCTCGGCCCTGGCGATTCCTGGCTGGTGCCGGCCGACGCCGAGCACTGCTATCACATCATCGAGCCCTTCACTGCGATCGAGGCGACCTCGCCGCCGGCGCACGTACATGGCCGCGATGAGATGATGCGATAGGCCGCAAGGCGGCGACGCGATCGGGGTCTCTGCACCTCTAGACCCCGATCGCGTTTTTTGCCACCACGTCACGATAGAAGTCCGCGCTCAGTTTCGGCACCCGCGCTTGCGTCTCGAAGTCCACCCGGTAGAGACCGAAGCGCTTCTCGTAGCCGAAGATCCACTCGAAATTGTCCATCAGGCTCCAAAGGAAATAGCCGCGCACCGGGACGCCCTCCGATGTCGCGCGCTGGAGCTGGGTCAGATAGTTGCGCAGATACATGATGCGGTCGAGATCGTAGACTTTGCCCTCGGCCGTAAGCTTGTCCTCGGATGAGGTGCCGTTCTCGCTGATATAGATGTTCTCGATGTTCCAGATCTTCGCCGCGAGCCTCGGCGCCCAATAGATCGTCTCGGGGCCGACCCGCAGCCATTCCGAATTCATGTGCGGGAACGAGGCCGGGAACGGCAGCACGTTGAAATGCGGCTTGCGGTCCGAGGCCGTGATGTAGAACTGCGGTGCGTAGATATTGAGCCCGACGAAATCGGTCGGCGAAGCGATGATCTTCAATTCCTCGGGCGTGAATTTGGGCGCATCGGCGCCGGCATATTCGAGGAAGCCCTCGGTATATTTGCCCTCCAGGATGACGCTGAGGAAGCCCGCGTTCAATTCGCGCGTGGCAATCTCGGCGGCGCGGATGTTCTCCGGTGTCGCGATCGCGGGTACGCAGGCGGCTATATTCTCGGCGACGCCGACCCTGGTGCCAGCGCGTCCCTTGGCGCGGATCGCCTGCACCGCAAGCCCATGGCCGAGCGCGACGTGATGGCGAACCTGGTTCAATTGCGCCGTCGGCAGTTTGAGCCCGGGCGCGTCGATGCCCCAGCCATAGCCGAAGTTGACGAAGCGGCCGGCCTCGTTGACGGTGAAGATGTTCTTCACCCGGTCGGTGATGCGCTCGGCTACATAAGCGGCGTAGCCGCCGAACGCCTTTGACGTCTCGCTCGATTGCCAGCCACCGACGCGGTCCTCCAGCGCTTGCGGCAGGTCCCAATGGTAGAGCGTGGCATAGGGCTCGATGCCGTTCGCGAGCAATTCGTCGATCAGGCGGTTGTAGAAGTCGAGCCCTTTCGGGTTCGGCGCACCTGCACCTTCCGGAAACACCCGCGGCCAGGCGATCGAGAAGCGATAGGCCTTGACGCCGAGATTCCTGATCAGGGCTACGTCCTCTTTGTAGCGGTGATAGTGCTCGTTGGCGCGGTCGCCGTTGCTGTTGTCCTCGATCTTGCCGGGCGTGTGGCTGAATGTGTCCCAGATCGAGCGGCCGCGGCCGTCCTCGTTGACCGCGCCCTCGATCTGGTAGGACGAGGTCGCGGTGCCCCAGACAAAGCCGGCGGGAAACGGGCCGGGCGCGTGCGGGTTGGCGGCAGCGGCCCGAGTCACGTTGCTCTCTGCGGCAGCGGCCGGCGCCGACGCGACGCCGAGCGCGGACATGCCCGCAAGCTTGGCGAAATGCCGGCGCGAAAATCTACCGAACATCGGTCACTCCGGTGGGGTTGGCGTCGATCTGATAGACCGAGATCCGGTCGATCTCGAATGCGATGCTCTTGGGCGAACTGGCATCGACGAAGCCGACGCCGAGAAAGAATTTCGATCCCATCGCAAGATTGACGATCATGTACATGGGATCGTCGTATCCGATGGGGACCCTGATGTCGGACACCGGCTTGCGGTCGATGAAGTAGATCAGCCGATCTTCTTCCCACAGCACACCGTAATTGTGGAAGTCGGAGTCCGCGCCGGGCACGGTGAAATCAAACCCGCAGGACTGGATGCGCTGGGTCGAAGGAAGCCGCCAATGCGTCGTCATCACGATGTCGCCGGGCCGCTCGCCTCGTCCTTCCACGACGTCGATTTCCGGAGGCCAGCCGCCGTCGTCGGCGAGCATCCAGAACGCCGGCCACACGCCGCGGCCCAATGGAATCTTCGCGCGAATTTCGAAATAGCCATATTTCTGCGAGAACTTGCCCTGCGTTGTCAGGATGCCCGAGATGTATTCATTGTCGAATAGCGCCGGCTTCAGATCGGGCGGCGTGCGGCTGGCGACGATCGACAGCACGCCATTGTGAACCCTGAACGGGTCAAGTCCCAGCGGGGTGTTCATTCGGCCGCCATAGCGGGGATCGACATAGATCTGCTGCTCGCCATTGGCGCTGGTCTTGCGTTTGAAATCGGAGCCGTCGCCGCCCCAATAGCGGGCCTCCGGCCACGCCGCCCCGCCGGCATAATGCGGCACCCATCTTCCGCCTTCCAGCGGATGTTCGTTGAAATCGTCGCTGAAGGTCCGATGCAGCGGCCGGAAGGTCAGCGAGGTCGGCGGCTGATCCTCAACGCGGCGGCACTCGGTGGTCGTTGGATCGGTGGTCACCTGCAAGGTGAGTGCTGCCGGTGCCGATTGGAGATCATTCTGGGCGAGCGCGGGCACCGTCATGGCGACATAACCGATCGCGAGCAGAACTCTCGGGGTCAATTCGCCGATCATTTCCGGCCTGCAATGGGTAGGTTAATCCAGGTTAACCTTTCGCGCCGCCGCCGGGCAAGTCGCGTGTGAGCGCACGCGCGCGGGATCGTCCCGGAATGTAACGCAGCGGTGATCGCGGCCGCGGTTCCCGTTAACCGGATGTCAACGATCGAAGCAGCTGTCGCTTCAACCGAATCTTAGCGGTTTCTACTCGTATAGTGTGTCGATCGTCCCGGGGTGTGTGCGTGCGTTCATGATGCGGCGATGGCCCTATCTGGCCAGGAGTGCGCTGGTCGCGGCCAGCGTGGCTGCCTTTGCGGTGGGCGGACATTTTGTCGCGACCACTGCGATCGACACGCAGCAAGCCAAGCAGCTTGAGGAATTGGCCAATATCGCGCTGCGACGCTCCGAAGTCGCGGTGGATTTCAGCGTTGCCACGCTCAATGACGTCATGCAGCGCGGTCCGATGACCTGCGATGCCGCTTCCCTCCAGGCCGTCCGCCTCAAGGTCTATCAGCGTTCCCAGGTCAAGGACATCCGCCTCGTCAACCGGGAAGGATCGGTGATCTGCTCCGCTTATTCGGAGACGCTCGAGTTCGACAATGAATGGGTTACGCGGCCGCGCATGCTGCAGACCGCCGATCACAGCCTCCTGCTGTTTCGGGTCGACCAGATCAATGGCGTCGCGCTCGGCGTGCTGAAGGACATCGACGCGCAGACGTCGCTGGTCGCCATTCTCGGTGTCAGCGCTATCCTGTTCGACATTCTGCCCACGGAATTGCGCGACCACGGCGAGGTGATGGCCCAGCTCGACAACGGCGCCGATATCGGGCGATTTGCCGCCTCGCAGGTGTTTGACGCGACCGACGCCGTGACCTTCAGCAGCGCATCGCACCGCTATCCTTTGCGCGCACTGGTCCGGGTCGCGCCCGACGCCCTGCGACGCTGGAACAGGGACGGCTATTGGCCGTCGATGCTGCTCGCCGCCGTGCTCGGCCTCGCTTTCGGCCTGTTGCTGACGCGGGCGGTGGCGCGCCTGGAAGGGCCGATTGCCGATATCGACCGCGCCCTGGCGCGGCACGAATTCAAGCCGTACTTCCAGCCGACCTTCGATCTGCGCACCGGCGCGATCGGGGGGTGCGAGGTGCTGGCGCGCTGGGTGCACCGGGACGGCAGCGTCACGCCGCCGATGAATTTCATTCCGCTTGCCGAATCCAGTGGCCGCATTGAGGCGATCACCTGGCAGATCCTCGCACTGGCCTTGAAGGAGATGCGCCCGCGGCTCGCGGCGGACAAATATTTCAAGATGTCGGTCAACATCACCCCGCGCCATTTGCTCAGCGATGCCTTTGTCAACCGGCTGCGCCGCGAGGTCAGGGAAAGCGGCGTCTCGGCGCGCCAGATCGTGATCGAGGTGACCGAGCGCGAAGCATTTCCGGACCTCGAGAAGGCCGCCGCCGTCATCGAAGCGTTGCGTGAGCATGGTTTCAAGGTCGCGCTGGACGATGTCGGAGTCGGCCACAGCGGCCTGTCCCAGATCAAGCGGCTCGGGGTCAACACCATGAAGATCGACAAGTTCTTCGTCGATACCATCGTGCAGGATGGCTCGGCCGCGACCATCGTCGAGATGCTGGTACGGCTCGCGTCGAAGCTCAGGTTGAACGTGATCGCCGAGGGCATCGAGACGGCCGAACAGCGCCAGGCGCTGCTCCGTTGCGGCGTCGAGTGCGGCCAGGGCTACCTGGTGTCGCCGCCATTGCCCTATGCAAAGTTCGACGAATTCCTCGTCGCATATGAGGCCCGGATAGAGGCCGAGGCGGTCGTTCGGCAAGCCTCCGTCGCTTAGCGCCCGCCGCGCGTCGCATAACGCTTTGCCTGCAACCGGCTCGCGCCTATAGTGATGTCTCGAAGACAGCATTGGTCCTGAGTCCTGAGAGGTCACGTGACTGCACCAAATCCTGCAGCAGGCAAGCCGGTCGATCCCGCTTCGCTTGCAAACCTCCCGCGGCTCGTCACGGCGTATTTCGCATCGAAGCCCGATCCGGCTGACGCCGCGCAACGCGTTTCGTTCGGAACCTCGGGACATCGCGGTTCCTCGCTGCGGAATTCCTTCAACGAGGATCATATCCTCGCGACCACGCAGGCAATCTGCGACTATCGCCGCGAGGCCGGGCTGACCGGGCCGCTGTTCATCGGCATCGACACCCACGCCCTGGCGGAACCGGCGCTGGCGAGCGCGGTCGAGGTGTTCGCCGCCAACGGCGTCGAGATCATGATCGACGAGCACGGCGGATATACGCCGACGCCGGTCATCTCGCACGCGATCCTCACTTACAACAAGGGCAAGAGCTCCGGCTTAGCCGATGGCGTTGTCATCACGCCGTCACACAATCCGCCGGAAGACGGCGGCTACAAATACAACCCGCCGCATGGCGGGCCCGCCGATACCGACGTCACCGGCATCGTCGAGAAGAACGCCAACCGCTATCTGGAGGCCGGGCTGAAAGGCGTCGCGCGGATGACTTACGACCGCGCACGAAAGGCGCCATCGACGCATCTTTACGATTACATCACGCCCTATGTCGCCGATCTCGGCAACACGGTCGACCTCGCCCTGGTCAAATCCGCCGGCGTCAGGATCGGCATCGATCCGCTCGGCGGCGCGGCGGTGCATTTTTGGCAACCCATCATCGAGCGTTATGGAATCGACGCGAGCGTGGTGAACGACGCGGTCGATCCGACCTTCCGCTTCATGACCGCGGACTGGGACGGCAAGATCCGCATGGATTGCTCTTCGCCTTACGCGATGGCGAGCCTGATCCAGATGCGCGAGAAGTTCGATGTCGCGTTCGCCAACGACACCGATGCTGATAGACATGGCATCGTGACGCGCTCGAACGGCTTGATGAACCCCAACCACTTCCTTGCGGTGTCGATCGCCTATCTGTTCGGTCACCGCCCTCAATGGAACGCGAACGCCGCGATCGGCAAGACCATCGTCTCCTCCTCGATCATCGATCGTGTGGCGAAGAAATTGAACCGCAAGCTGGTGGAGACGCCGGTCGGCTTCAAATGGTTCGTCGAGGGGCTTGGCACCGGCGCGTTCGGCTTCGCGGGCGAGGAGAGCGCCGGCGCCTCGTTCCTGAAGCGCGACGGCTCGGTTTGGACCACTGACAAGGACGGCATCATCTTAGGTTTGCTTGCGGCGGAAATGATCGCCAAAACCGGTCGCGACCCGAGCCAGCTCTTCGCCGATCTCACCGCCGAGCTCGGCGTGCCCTTCTATGAGCGCATCGACGTTGCGGCGACGCCGAAGCAGAAAAGCGCGCTCAAGGCCGTGGGTCCCGAGCAGCTCAACATGAAGGAGCTTGCGGGCGAGCCGGTGCGCGCGGTCAGGACCAAAGCGCCGGGCAACGATCAGTCGTTCGGCGGCATCAAGGTCGAGACCGAGTCCGGGTGGTTCGCGGCGCGGCCCTCGGGTACCGAGGACGTCTACAAGATCTACGCCGAGAGCTTCCGCGGGGAGGATCACCTGAAGCGGATCCAGGGCGACGCGCAGGCGGCAATCGCGAAAGTTTTCGGATAGGGGCCTGCCGTCATCGCCATGCGTATTCTGCTCACCGGTTCCTCCGGCTGGCTGGGGCGCTTCCTTGCGCCGAGACTGCGGCAAGCCGGCCATCACGTCATCGGCCTCGATATCGTCGCGGGCGAAGCGACCGATGTGATCGGCTCGGTTGCCGACCGCGCGGTCGTCGAGCGGGTGTTCGCCGATCACGGCATCGGGGCCGTGATCCATGCGGGCGCGCTGCACAAGCCCGATATCGCCCGCTTTTCTCCGCGAGCCTTTGTTGACGTCAACGTGTCGGGCACGCTGAATTTGCTGCAAGCGGCGGTCGCCGCGCGTCATGACCGCTTCATCTTCACCTCGACGACATCGTTGATGATCTCGCAGGCGATCAGGGAAGGCGAGGGGCATGCCGCGGTCTGGCTCGACGAGACTGCGGGCCCGCTCGAGCCGCGCAACATCTACGGCGTGACCAAGCTCGCCGCCGAGGGGCTATGCCGCATCTATAGCCGCGAGCACGGGCTGAACTGCGCCGTGCTGCGCACCAGCCGCTTCTTTCCGGAGGAAGACGACACCGAGCGCGGATTTTCCGGCGAGAATCTCAAGGCGAACGAATTCTTGCACCGCCGCCTCACCGTCGAGGACGCTGCGGACGCGCATCTGGCAGCGCTCGATAGGGCCAAGGGCTTCGAGATCTTCATCGTTAGTGCGCCGCCGCCTTTTGCGCCTACCGAGGTCGAAGCGCTGAAATCGGATGCAGCAAGCGTGATCGCGCGCCATTTCCCTGATGCGGCCGCGCTCTACGCCAAGCGGAATTGGCGCTTGCCGCGCAGCATCGGCCGCATTTACGATCCCGCCAAGGCGGAGCGTCTGCTCGGCTTCCGAGTTCGAACCGGTTTCGCCGAGGTCCTCGACGCGCTGCGCCGCGGCGCGCCGCTTCCCTTCGCGCACGATCCCGACTATGTCTCGCCGTCCACGAGGTTGCAGCATGGCTGATTTCCACGGCGTCTTTCCCTATCTGGTCTCGCCGCTCGATCCCGCCGGCCATATCCGCAGCGAGGTGCTGGGCCGGCTGTGCGATGATCTGATCAAAGCGGGCGTGCATGGACTGACGCCGCTCGGCTCGACCGGCGAATTCGCCTATCTCAACAATGCGCAACGCGCGCAGGTGGTACAGACGACGATCGAGGCCGCTGACGGACGCGTGCCGGTCGTGGCCGGCGTGGCCTCGACCTCGACGGCGGATGCAGTGGCGCAGGCCAAGTCCTACCAGAAGCGCGGCGCCAGCGGCATTCTCGCGATT
Organism: Bradyrhizobium sp. Leo78; assembly: GCF_059512425.1. Taxonomy (NCBI): domain Bacteria; kingdom Pseudomonadati; phylum Pseudomonadota; class Alphaproteobacteria; order Hyphomicrobiales; family Nitrobacteraceae; genus Bradyrhizobium; species Bradyrhizobium sp. Leo78. The sequence goes on along the minus strand of NZ_JCAMOT010000004.1, from coordinate 22,920 downwards.
CTCGAAGCCTATTTTCCGCTGCCGGACGCGCAGGTCGAGTCGTACTTCCGCGCCCTTGCCGACGCGGTCGACATTCCCGTCGTGATCTACACCAATCCGCAATTCCAGCGCTCGGACCTCACGCTCGACGTCATCGAGCGCCTCGCCGCCCATCCGCGCATCGGCTACATAAAGGACGCCTCGACCAACACCGGCCGGCTGTTGTCGATCATGAACCGCTGCGGCGACAACATCAAAGTGTTCTCGGCCTCCGCCCATATTCCCGCGGCCGTGATGCTGATTGGTGGCCTCGGCTGGATGGCGGGCCCCGCCTGCATCATCCCGCGGCAGAGCGTCGAGCTCTACAATCTCTGCCGCCGCGGCCGCTGGGACGAAGCGATGGCGCTGCAACGAAAGCTCTGGCGCATCAACGAGGCCTTTGCCCGTTTCAACCTCGCCGCCTGCATCAAGGCCGGCCTCTCGATCCAGGGCTACGATATCGGCGATCCCATCCCGCCCCAAGCACCGCTGACGGATCAGCAGCGCAAAGTGGTGGAAGCTGCGCTGCAGGAGCTGGACTCGTAGTCCTGTAGGGTGGGCAAAGCGCAGCGTGCCCACCATTTACACTCCGCCCGTGATGGTGGGCACGCTGCGCTTTGCCCACCCTTCAGCTTCTCCCGTCTTTGCGAGGCAATCCACGTCTCCGCGGGCGGTGAGACGGATTGCTTCGCTGCGCTCACAATGACGAGTGGAGATGCCGTGAGGGCACTCTGGATCGCGCTGGATTGAAAGAGCGTGACGCAAACGTTCGCTTTAAGCGATCAATTAGCTCCCCATATTAGGTGTGAGACACAACTGGAAAGGAACCAGTCATGAAACTCGCAGCAATCATGCTCGCAACTGCACTGGCTCTCTCGAGCACGGCGGCGCTGGCGCAGACGGCAGCGCCGACGGCCGGAACTGCTGGCTACGGATCGGTCGTCGGGCCATCAGTGGGATCATACAATTGGCCGTCGGTAGGCTCGACAACCGCAGTTCCCACCTGGAGCAACACGACGAACGCCGCGCCTCTGCCCGGTCGGCTGCAGTCGGGTAACGTGCCCTTCGGTACCTCGACGGTTCGCAGGTAGGCACCGTAGGGTAGGAAAAGCGAAGCGTGCCCACCATTCTTGCTCGGCTCGTGATGGTGGGCGCGCTCGGCTTTGCCCACCTACAAATCCTACGTCATCGCGATGCCATTTACCGCGCCCTCTCCCCTTGTGGGAGAGGGCTGCTCGGCGCCGGCCGCGGACTCGTTCGGGTGAGGGGTTCTCTCCGCGGAGATAATCCCTCATCCGTCGCGCATTGCATGCGCGCCACCTTCTCCCACAAGGGCAGAAGGGAAGGGGATCCGCGGCTCACACCGCGCGAAGTCCCTCAGGTGCCTCCCGGATCAACGCTTCCAAATCGCGCTGCTCCAGCGTCTCCTTTTCCAAAAGCTTCTTCGCTGCCCGATCGAGGATAGCGCGCCTTGCGCTCAAGATGCCCTGGGTGCGCTGGAACACGCGCTCGACGATGTCCCGCACCTCGTGGTCGACCACGGCCGCGGTCTCTTCCGCATAGTCGCGTTCCGGCATGGGGTAGGGCCGGTCGGCGCCGGCCAGGAAATTGCCGGGCTCGCGGTCATAGGCGATGCTGCCGAGCTTTTCCGACATGCCGTAGCGGGTCACCATGCTGCGGGCGATATCGGTCACCCGGCGCAAATCGTCGGCCGCGCCGGTGGAAAGATGGTCGAACACGATCAACTCGGCGACGCGGCCGCCGAGCAGCACCGCCATCTTGTTCTCCAGTTCCTCCTTCGTCATCAGGAAACGATCCTCGATCGGACGTTGAATGGTATAGCCGAGTGCACCGACGCCGCGCGGAATGATCGAGACCTTGTGCACGGGATCGACACCCGGCAGCGACAGCGCCACCAGCGCATGGCCCATCTCGTGATAGGCGACGATCTCGCGCTCCTTCGGATTGAGCAGCCGGTTGCGCTTTTCGAGCCCGGCCACCATGCGCTCGATCGCATTGGTGAAGTCGCTCATGGTGACAGCGTCGCCGCCGCGGCGCGTCGCCAGCAGCGCGGCCTCGTTGACGAGGTTCGCGAGATCGGCGCCGGTGAATCCCGGCGTCAGCGCTGCGACCGCCTCGGGATCGACGCCGGGCGCAAGCTTCACCTTCTTGATGTGAACCTTGAGGATGTCGATGCGTCCCTTCTTGTCGGGGCGGTCGACCAGCACCTGGCGGTCGAAGCGGCCGGCGCGGAGCAGCGCCGGGTCGAGGATTTCCGGCCGGTTGGTGGCGGCGAGGATCACGAGGCCGGAGCGCGAGTCAAAACCGTCGAGCTCGACCAGGAGCTGGTTCAGCGTCTGCTCCTTTTCGTCATGGCCGCCGGCGAACGGGCCGATGCCGCGGGCGCGGCCGAGCGCATCGAGCTCGTCGATGAAGATGATCGCGGGCGCCTTCTGGTGCGCCTGCTGGAACAGGTCGCGCACGCGCGCCGCACCGACGCCGACGAACATCTCAACGAATTCGGAGCCCGAGATCGAGAAGAACGGGACCTTGGCCTCGCCGGCGACCGCCTTGGCGAGCAGCGTCTTGCCGGTGCCGGGCGGGCCGACCAGCAGCACGCCCTTGGGCATGCGCCCGCCGAGCCGGCCGTACTCGGTCGGATTCTTCAGGAAATCGACCACCTCGCGCAGTTCGTCCTTGGCTTCGTCGACGCCGGCGACATCGCTGAAATTCACGCCGGTATCGGCTTCGACATAGATCTTGGCCTTGCTCTTTCCGATCGACATCAGCCCGCCGCCGAGGCCTCCGCCTTGCGCGGCGCGCCTGGCGATGAACCACCACAGGCCGAAGAACAACAGCACCGGCATGATCCACGAGAGCAGATCGCGCAGGAAGGTGCTCTCGATCTGCCCGGTGAAGCGGACGTTATATTTCTCGAGTTGTTGCGCGACCTCCGGATCGACGCGCGTGGTGATGAACTGCTTCTGTCCGCCGGGCAGCGGCTCCTTCAAGGTGCCCTGAAGTGTGCGGTCGGAGATGCCGACGCTCTCGATTTTTCCCTCGCGCAGCAATTGCTGATATTCGCTGTAGGGGATGGCAGCGATCTTGCTGGCGCTGATATAGACGTACTGAACAAGCAGGATACCGAATATCGCTGCAATCGCGTATCCGATATTGAAACGCATCTTGTTGTTGTTCATGACCGCCCTCCGATCAACACCGATATGGGCCGCTCCAAGCGTCGGTCCCGATAGCCTTGGATGTGGGCCCTGGACGTGCCCGAGCGGGCGGCCGACACTCTAATATAATGGAACAACTAGCGCTTGGCGGCCGGGTTTCAACCCTCAGCGCGACAAATGGCGCTAGGTCGGGAAGGGTGAAGACGCGCTAATGCGACGTTGTGGTAACTTCAAGCACTAGAAACCTCCGGACAATTATCGCGTTTGTTGCCGGGGAGATCAGATGCCGATGAATCGTCGCTATGTTGTTGTTCTCGCTGTGGTCGCGGCCATCCTGGCGGCTTTGACCCTCAGCAATATTCGCAATGCGCCGTGGACGAGTTCGGCCGCCCGCTCGGTCGAGCAGCGTGGCCCGCTCTCCGATGCCGAGCGCGCCAATATCGAGATCTTCGAGCGGGTCTCGCCTTCGGTCGTGCAGGTGGCGGCGCAGTCCGCCGCCAATCCGCTCAGTGAGGAGGCTGAAGGCGGCGGATCATCCGGAACCGGATTTGTCTGGGACAATGACGGTCATGTCGTCACCAATAACCACGTCGTGCAGGAGGCGAGCGCGCTCGCGATCCGCTTTGCCTCGGGCGAGGTGGCGCGCGCCGAGCTTGTCGGCACCGCGCCGAATTATGATCTGGCGGTGCTGCGGATCAGGGGCGCGCGCACGCTGCCGCCGCCGGTTGCGCTCGGCAGTTCGGCCGAGCTTAAGGTCGGGCAATTTGCGTTTGCGATCGGCAATCCGTTCGGCCTCGATCAATCCCTGACCAGCGGCATCATCAGCGCGCTCAAGCGCCGCCTGCCAACCTCCACCGGGCGCGAGATCGCCAACGTGATCCAGACCGATACCGCGATCAATCCTGGCAATTCGGGCGGGCCGCTGCTGGATTCTGCCGGAAGGCTGATCGGCGTGACGACGGCGATCCTCTCGCCGTCGGGATCGAACGCCGGCATCGGCTTTGCCGTTCCGGTCGATATCGTCAACCGCGTGGTCCCCGAACTGATCCGCAATGGCCGTGTGCCCACGCCGGGCATAGGCATTGTCGCCGCAAGCGAGGCCGTTGCCACTCGGCTGGGCACCGAAGGCGTGATCGTTGTGCGCACCGCGCCCGGTTCTCCGGCAGAGCGTGCCGGAATTCGCGGCGTCGATCTTTCTTCCGGCAATTTGGGCGACGTCATCACGGCGGCCGACGGCAAGCCGGTCCACCGCCTCTCCGACCTGACCGATCAACTCGAGCAGATCGGTGCCGGGAAGCCGGTGCGGCTCAGCCTGAAGCGCGGCTCGGAGACGCGCGATATCAATGTCGACATCGTCGACATCGGCCGCACGCAATAAAATTCCTGTCATTGGTCTGCGAGGGGTCATCCATGCTTCTCATGCGCCGGCGGGATGGCGCGTCTGCTCTCGTCCGCCGTCGGTTGTGTCGCGGCAAAAATCCGGTAAAACGCCCACCATCTTAAGAAGACTTGAAGGACGAACTGATGAACATTCTTCCCGGTAATTTGCGTTTCGGTGCGGGCCAGCCGGTCAAGCGTTTGGAGGACCAACGGTTGCTCACCGGGAAGGGACAGTTCATCGACGACAGGCCGGAAGACGGCGCGTTGTGGCTGCATGTGCTGCGCTCGCCGCATGCCCACGCCAAGGTTGTTTCGATCGATGTCAGCGCGGCGAAGGAAATGCCTGGCGTCGAGGCGGTTTATACCGGCGCCGATCTCGTGGCCGATGACATCGGCACCATTCCGACGCTTGCGATCTTCAAGCGGCCGGACGGCTCGCCGATGACGGTGCCGCCGCGTCGCCTGCTCGCGCATGAAGTGGTGCGCTTTGCCGGTGAGCCGGTAGCGGTCGTGGTCGCAACCTCGCGCGTGCTGGCGCAGACCGCGTCCGAAGCGATCGTGGTCGATTACGACGTGCTGCCCTCGGTGGTCGATCCGGTCGAGGCGATCAAGCCTGGTGCGCCTCTGGTGTGGCCGGATGCGCCCGACAATATCGTCGCCGCCATGAGCTATGGCGATGCCGCCAAGGTCGAGGAAGCCTTCGCGAAGGCAGACCATGTCGTCTCGCTCGATCTCGTCAGCCAGCGCCTGGTGCCGTCGGCAATGGAGCCGCGTTCGACCATCGCCGAGATCGAGAAGAAGACCGGCCGCCTGATCCTGCATGTGCAGTCACAGACTCCGGGCTCGACCCGCGACGTGCTGGCGGAAGCGATTCTGAAGCGGCCGAAGGAAAGCGTTCGCGTGCTCGTCGGCGATATCGGCGGCGGCTTTGGGCAGAAGACCAATCTCTATCCGGAAGACGGCATCGTCGCCTATGCCGCCACCAAGCTGAACAAGAAGATCCGCTGGCGCGGCGACCGCACCGACGATTTCGTCGGCGGCACCCATGGCCGCGACCTCACCTCGACCGGCGAGTTCGCGCTCGATGCCAAGGGCCGCGTGCTTGCCTATCGCGTGCGCTCGATCGGCGGCACCGGCGCCTATTCCACCGGCGCGGGCAACATCATTCCGCTGGTGCTCGGGCCGTTCGTGCAGACCGGCGTCTACGATCTGCCGCTGGTGCATTTCGAGGTGAAGTCGGTGATGACCCACACCGCGCCGGTCGGCGCCTATCGCGGCGCGGGCCGGCCGGAAGCGGTGTTCATCGTTGAGCGTCTGTTCGACGCCGCGGCGCGCCAGATCGGCATGGACCCGCGCACCATCCGCAAAGTCAACTACATCAAGCCGGCGCAACTGCCCTACACCAACGCGGTCGGCCAGGTCTATGACTCCGGCGCCTTCGCTCACATGCTGGAGCGCGCCTCCGATCTCGCCGATTGGAACGGCTTTACCGCGCGCAAGAAGGCCGCCAAGAAGAAGGGCCTGCTCTACGGCCGCGGCTTGACCAGCTACATCGAATGGACCGGCGGCCGCGCGCACACCGAAAAGGTCAGCCTGCATGCGACCGCGGAGGGGCGCATCATCCTGCATTCCGGCACCATGGCGATGGGGCAGGGCCTGCAGACCACCTATACCCAGATGATCTCGGATACGCTCGGCATTCCCCTGGACAAGATCGACGTCGTGCAGGGCGACACGGATCTGGCCACCGGTTTCGGCAGCGTCGGCTCGCGCTCGCTGTTCGTCGGCGGCACGGCCGTGGCTGTCTCGACCAACGACATGATCAACAAGGCGCGTGAGAAGGCGTCCAACGCGCTCGAAGCCTCGGTCGAGGATATCGAATACCGCGACGGTTTCCTCACCGTGGTCGGCACCGACAAGCGCGTCAGCCTGTTCGAAATCGCCAAGAAGGAAGACAGCGCGCGGCTCTCGGTCGACAGCCAGGGCGAGGTTGACGGCCCGAGCTGGCCGAACGGCACGCATATCTGTGAGGTCGAGATCGATCCGGAAACCGGCGTCACGCGTGTGGTGCGCTACACCACGGTCGACGACGTCGGCATCGCCGTCAATCCGATGCTGGTCACAGGCCAGATTCATGGCGGCGTCGCGCAAGGCATCGGGCAGGCGCTCTATGAGGGCGTCGCCTATAGCGAGGAAGGCCAGCTCCTGACCGCGACCTATCAGGATTATTGCGTGCCGCGCGCAGCCGATGTGCCGCCGATCGTGGTCACGCTCGATCCGTCCGCGCCGTGCAAGACCAATCCGCTCGGCGCCAAGGGCTGCGGCGAATCCGGCGCGATCGGCGGGCCGCCCTGCATCACCAACGGCGTGATGGACGCGCTGAGCGAGCTTGGCATCACGAAGCTCAACACTCCGCTGACGCCGGCAAAGATCTGGCAAGCGATTCAGGACGCCAAGGCCAAGGCCTAACTCCGTTCTCTCCGCTCGTCATTCCGGGGCGCGCGCAGCGCGAGCCCGGAATCCATTTCACCGCTTGCACATGCGGCCTGATGGATTCCGGGTTCGTGCGGAGTCTGTCATCGGGGCCGCGCTTCGCGCGGACCCGTTGGCACGCCCCGGAATGACGAAAAGATGCGCCTGCGCGCCCGATCTGCTACTCTAGCGCGAACGCAGACCGGGAGAATTGCGATGCGGAAATTTTGGAGCGTGCTGGCGGCGCTGGCGACATTGAGCCTGACCAATTGCGGCTACAACGCGATCCAGTCCAATGACGAGCAGGTCAAGTCGAGCTGGTCGGAAGTGGTCAACCAGTATCAGCGCCGCGCCGATCTCGTGCCCAATCTCGTCAATACTGTGAAAGGTTTTGCGCAGCAGGAGAAGGACGTGCTGCTCGGCGTCACCAATGCGCGCGCCAAGGTCGGCAGCATCCAGGCAACGCCGGAAGTGCTGAACGACCCCGCCGCGTTCCAGAAATTCACGCAGGCCCAGGGCGAACTCACGGGCGCGCTGTCACGGCTTCTGGTCGTGACTGAGAACTATCCCCAGCTCAAGTCGGACGCGCTGTTCCGCGATCTGGTGTCGCAGCTCGAAGGCACCGAGAACCGCATCACGGTGGCGCGCAACCGCTACATCAAGGCGGTGCAGGAATATAACGTCGGCATCCGCACCTTCCCGACCAACCTCACCGCGATGCTGTTCGGCTATAAGGAGAGGCCGAACTTTACGGTCGAAAACGAGAGAGAGATTTCGGTGGCGCCGAAGGTCGACTTCAATCCATCGCCTTCGCCGGCGCCAGCGAAATAATTCAACGCGATCCGCTTCCGATGAATGCTGCACGCGCCATCCTGCTTGCGCTGCTGGTGGGCTGGATTTTTCCAGCCTTCGCAGACGTCGCGGTGCCGCCGCTCACTGGCCGCGTCGTCGATACGACGGGAACGCTATCGCCCGGCGACATCGCCTCGCTGACGCAGACGCTCGAGGATCTCGAGAAGCGTAAGGGCAGCCAGATCGCGGTGCTGATCGTGCCAACCACGGGCGAAGAGACCATCGAGCAGTTCTCGATCCGCGTTGCTGAAGCCTGGAAGATCGGCCGCAGGAAAATCGACGACGGCGCGTTGCTCGTCATCGCCAAGAACGACCGCCATCTGCGCATCGAGGTCGGCTATGGCCTTGAAGGCGTGCTCACGGATGCGACCACAAGGCGCATCATCGACGAAGTCATCACGCCGAAATTCAAGACCGGCGACTTCGCTGGCGGCATCGCAGCCGGCATCAACCGGATGATCCGCCTTGTCGACGGCGAACAGTTGCCGGCGCCGGAGCCCGAACCTTGGCAGGAGCACGACGTCTTCAACCAGATCGATCCGTTCAATCCCTTCGTCATCGTCGGAATCTTCGTGCTGGGCTCGTTTCTGCGCACGATGCTCGGGCGGCTGCTCGGCGCCGCCGCCACCGGCGGCATCGTCGGCTTTTTCGCCTGGATGCTTGCAGGCTCAGCTGCCGCCGCGGTGCTGCTTGCCATCATCGCTGTGGTCGTCACCTTAGTCGCCGGTAGCTGGGGCTGGGGCGGTCCGGGCGGTTATCAGCGCGGCGGCTGGCCGGGCGGCGGCTATGGCGGCTCCTGGCCCGGCGGCGGCCGCGGCTCCCGCGACAATGGGGACGGCGGCTTCAGCGGCAGGGGCGGCAGCTTTGGCGGCGGCGGTGCATCGGGGAGCTGGTAGCATGGACATCCGGCGCATCTGCAGGCACCTCGTCGAACACCGCTGGCGGACGCGGCGTCTGTTTCCGCCGCGCGTGCTCGACGCAATCGAACAGGCGATCAAGGCGGGCGAAGCCACCCATTCCGGCCAGATCCGTTTCGTCGTTGAAGGTGCGCTCGACGGCGTGCCGTTGTTGCGCAATCAGTTGGCGCGCGAGCGCGCACTCGATGTGTTTGCGCATCTGCGCATCTGGGACACCGCACACAATAACGGCGTGTTGATCTACCTCCTGCTCGCCGACCGCGACGTCGAGATCGTCGCGGACCGCGGCATCCACGCCAAGGTGGGCGCGGACGGCTGGGAGGCGATTTGTCGCATAATGGAAGAAGATTTCCGTGCCGGCCATTTCGAGCGCGGCACGATCAAGGGCATCGAAGCCGTCTCACGCGAACTCGCCAGGCATTTCCCGCCGCAGGGCCGCGGCCCCAACGAACTGCCGGATGCGCCGGTGGTGATGTAAGTGGCGGTCATTCCGAGGCGCGAAGCGAACCCGGAATCCATTTCGCCAGAGGTGTATGCGGCCTGATAGATTCCGGGCCTGCGCCGAAAGGGGGCGCATCCCGGAATGACGGCGGCGACAATCGGCGTCTCGATACCGCCGCAGTTCCAGTCATGTCCGGTTCATCCGGACTTCCTCAAAATTGACGTCATCTGCTTCACAGTCAGTGATGCACGTCGTGATGGCCCGGAAAGTTCCTTAAAATTTCGGTAAGACCTCCAGCCAGTAACGATTTCGCAAGCAATAAAAGTTACCAAATTGTCAACCTAATCTGGAGACTTTGAACGTGAGTGAGCAAGAGCGCGCCCCGATCCAAGCTGAAGCCGGCGCCAGCGGCGCCGGGCCGGCCGCTCCGTCCGCCGCAAGTGAGCCGGTGTCGGCGTCCGCGTCTTCGGAAATCGCAGCCAACCAGGAAGAGACGGCGCCCAAAGCGGACGCTCCCAAGTTCGAGGCGCCCAACTTTGAAGCGCCCAAATCCGACACTCCCAAGTTCGAAGCCGTCAAGGCAGAAGCGCCCAAGGTCGAGCCAACCCGGATCGAGCCGGCCGCAGCAGAAGCACCGCGCACCCCCGGCAAGCTCATGATCATGTCGCCGGGCGAGCGCATCTGGGACGACGAAGGCGTGGCCGCCAAGCCCGTCAATGACGAGCAGCCGGCATCGTCGGGCAAGCGCCGTTTCGCCGCAATGGCGGCAGTCGTCGCACTCGCGACCGCGGCAGGCGCCATCGGCGGCGCGCTCGCCACCGCAGGCCTCGGCTATTACACCAAGCCCGCGACGGCAGCAGTGGTAGTGCCGCCGAAGGACACCGCGCTCGAAGCCTCGCTCGCGCGCATCGATGCCGATGTCACCGCACTGAAAGCCGGGCTCGAGCACGCCTCCAAGACCGGAACGAGCCAGTTCAGCAAGACCAATGATCGCCTCGACAAGCTCGAGAAGGCGCAAGGAGAGCCGGCCGCGAAAATCGCCAAGCTCAGCGAGACCGTCGAGAAGCTGAAGGCAGCTTCAGCCGCGCCGGCCGCGGTTGCCGCGGCTCAGCCCGCTGCGGCCAAGGACGTGACCGGGAGTGTGACGCCGCCGGCGACCACGGCGGCTGCCGCGGCTCCGAAGCCCGAAGTCGGCCGGCTGCCGACCGTGGACGGTTGGGTGCTGCGCGATGTCAGCAATGGCGGCGCACTGATCGAAGGCCGCCGCGGCCTCTACGAGGTCTATGCCGGCGATCCCGTTCCCGGCCTCGGCCGCGTCGACGCGATCCGCCGACAGGACGGCCGCTGGGTGGTCGTCACCAGCAAGGGCCTGATCGTCGCGCGCTAGTTTGCAGCTCTCGTAGCCCGGGTGGAGCGCAGCGCAACCCGGGACGCCTGCATCAACGAGTGGTCCCGGGTTACGCTATCGCTCCACCCGGGCTACGTCCTCACCGCGATGTGAGCCGGGTTTTGACTTGAATACGCCCCTCAGCGCGGTGTTAGTGGGGCATGAGCCGTGCGCTGCGTTTCCTCACGATCCTGCTCGCCCTGTTGTGCGGCGCCTTGGCGCGCGCCGCGCAGGACGAGGCGCTGGAACGCGGCACCGCAATCACCGACCCATCAGTGCTCCGTGATCTCGATCACGGCAGGTTCGGTCTCGCCCACATGCTGTCGCCGCAGCGACCTGTCGATCTTCCACTCGACAACGCCGAACTGTTCGCGCTGCCGTCGATGGCGTCGATCCGCGCCGCGCTCGACCGCGAGTTCGATCGCTACATCGCAAAGCACAAGCAAGATCTTCCGAACGAAACCATCGGGGTCGGCGACGGCTTCGCGTTCCAGCTGTTCGATCGCGCGCAGCTTTACTCAGCCACGACGCGCTTCGTGCTGGCCGGCATCGTCAACCGCATGGACCGCGCCTATGTCTCACCCGAAAGCTGCGGCGAAATCCGCCTGATCTATCGATTGACACGCGTGGATGCGCCTGTGATCGGCGAGAACGCGGTCTCGCAGCGCCTGCCGATGACGCTCAATCTGGTCTTGAGAGCGAAGGGCGAAGGCGCGCGCGATCGAAACGGTGCTGCGATCACTTGCCGCGAGATTGCGCGCCGCTGGCTTGCCATTAGCGACGTTTCGTCGGCGGAGGAGGGCGGACTTGAAATGCTCGCCGGCAAGGATGGTCCTCTCGACTTGATTGGGTATGAGAATATCAAGCAGATCGAGACCAATCTGCAGATCGCCCATGCGCCGAAATCGCCAACCCGCGATTTCCGCACCGACTATCTCTTGAAAGTGTTCAACTATGTCAGCGACACTGGCCGCTTCGAGGAAGCGCCGCTGGAGAACCAGATCGATCGCGACCGCATCCTCGCCGATGAAAACCTGAAGCAAGAATTCAAGAGCTGGCTGCTCGATCCCAGGCATTTCGCCGAGCTCGACCGCGGCACGATCCTGATCCCGGAGAAATTCCTCGCCAGGGCTGCGATCGCGCCGACACCTGTTGGCTTCGACCTTTCGGAACTGCTGCCCGAATATGGGATGATGCGGGCTGAAAGCAGCTCGGCTGCATTTGATGACAATGATGTTGTCGGTGCGCTGAAGAAGGCGGCGCAAGACGGCACCAGGTTGCAGAACATCGGCTCGGTCGCGGGCTTCGAACGCCGGCTCAACGATATCACCTGCGCCGGATGCCACCAGACTCGCGGCATCGGCGGCTTCCATTTCCCCGGTGTCGACTGGATGGCGGCCAAGCCGTCGAACACGACGGTGGTGCCGGCCTCGCCGCATTTCTTCGGCGACCAAATCCGCCGCCGCGACATCCTTTCTGCATTTGCCCGCGGCGCGCAGCCGGACTTCTCCCGTGGCTTCTCCAACCGCCCGCAGCTACGCGGCAGCACCGAGCTTGCCGGCACCGAATATGAAGACGGCTGGGGCGCCCATTGCTATCAGCAAAGCGCGAAGCCCGCCGACAACGACCCGAGTTTTCAGAGCTGGACCTGCGCCGAGGGGCTCGCCTGCCAGGCCGCCGGCAAGACCTCGCGCATTGGCATGTGCTTCATCAAAAGCCCGTAAAGCCATGCTATGTTGACACTCGGAGGCCGCCCATGAGCGCATCCGACGACAAAGACCGCAACCGCGAGATCGCCGAGAACGAGGCCGAGCGGCAGATGATCGGCGCCGTCCGCGTCAGCACCTGGGCTATCGCCGTCACCATCATCATCGCCGCGATTGCCGCCGGCATCGTCTGGGCGTGGCTCAGCCGCTAGAGTCTTGTAGCCCGGGTAGCTCTGCGGACGCCCGTTGATGCGCCCTCTCCCTTGTGGGAGAGGGCAGCTCTGAGATCGGCAACGAACTCACTCGGGTGAGGGGTTCCCTCCACGCGCACAGTGCCCGCGGGGACAACCCTTCATCCGGCGCTTCGCGCCACCTTCTCCCACAAGGGGAGAAGGGATCTCACGCGCAGTGCTTCAATCGCTTCCCCGGCAACAGATCGTAAGCCGACTTCCAACCCGGAAGCGCCGCGATGCGGCCTAGCCACGCATGAATGGCCGGATGGCTCTTGGCGAACTCATAGCCGGTCTCGTCGCTCGGATAATGCAGATAGGCCATCATCGAGAAATCGGTCACCGTCGGCCGCTCGCCGAGCACGAAGGCTTTGTCCTGCAGATGCCGCTCGAGGATGCCGAGATAATCGTCGATCCGCCCGCGCAGAAACTTCAGCACATCCGGATTCGGCGACGGCATGAAGGTGCGCTGGAAGCGGTAGGTCGCCATGTAGCCGGTGAGCTTGTGATTGTCCCAGAACAGCCAACGCAGCAGCTCGAACTGTTCCTGCGCATTGCCGGCGCCAAACCGGCCATATTGCTCGGCGAGCTTCAACAGGATCGGCGCGGTCTGGGTCAGGCGCATGCCGTCCTCCTCCAGCACCGGGATCTCGCCCATCGGGTTGACGTTGGCGCGCCATTCCGCAGTCCGCGTCACGCCGCCGCCGAAATCGGTCCACACGCCCTCGAACGTCTCGCCGCACAATGTCAGCATCAGCGCGAGCTTGTAGCTGTTCCCGGACTCCGGGAAGTAGTGTAGCCGGTAGGCAGGCATAGGGCGCTCCTGTTCGTTGGTCCGACTTGCCAGCACAGGCTACGATACGTACAATTCGAAAAACAGAACATTTGTTCTGTAGGCGGTGCAGGGCAGCAATGCAACAGGAGTCACATTGGCGAGAGAGGCCGACCAGGAGATAAGCGCGCGCGAGCGTCCGCTGATGGAGGCGACCCTGCGTATCATCGGCCGTTCCGGCATCGATCGCGTGACCCATCGCGCGGTCGCGGCCGAAGCCGGCATGTCGCTCGGCGCCGTAACGCATCATTTTGCCACGCGCGATATTTTGGTCGACGCAGCGCTGCGCTTTGCATTGACGCGCGAGGTCGGCCGGCTGCAGGCCTTGGCGCTCAGCTTGCAAAGCAAGGCGTTCGATGCCGAAGCCTGGATCGAAGAACTCGTCGGCTGGTACGGGCAGGAACTGAAGACGCAAGCGGACATTCACATTGCCTGCTATGAGGTGTTCCTGGCCGCCGCACGCAGCGAGCGCTACCGGCCCATCGTGGCCGAATGGTTCGACACCTGGCGGCAAAGCTCCGAGCTCGCGCTGCGCGCAGCCGGCTCGATGAGCCCACGCGCGCATGCCGAGCTGTTCGTTGCCGCGCTGATCGGAATCCTGCTGCAGCAACTCGCCATCCCGCGCCGCAACTTCCGGCAGGAGACCAGGGCGGCGCTGCTCGAGTTGGTCGAGGGACTGATCGGGAAGGAGTAGGGCCGCGTCAATGTCGCGTCATTGCGAGGAGCGATAGCGAGGGAGCAATCCATGCTTGCCACTGCGGAGCTATGGATTGCTTCGCTTCGCTCGCAATGACGGAATGCTTCGCGTATCACTCTCTCCGTCATGGCCGGGCTTGACCCGGCCATCCACGTTCTTCTCTCCCTGAGGAGCAAGGGCGGGGATGCCCGGGACGAGCCCGGGCGTGACGACGTGGTAGGTTCGGGGGGCTAATTCACGCCACCGCGCCCGCGGCACGCAGCTTCCTGATATCGGCCTCGTCATAGCCCGCCTGGCGCAGGATCTCATCCGAGTGCTCGCCGACTTCCGGGGGCTTGCGCGGCTGCACCTTTTTCTCGCCGTCGATGAAGATCGGGCTGTTGACGGTCAGCATGGTGTCGTTCTCGAATCGCACCAGCACTTCGTTCTCGATCATCTGCTTGTCGGTTGGGATATCGTCGAGGATGCCGACCACGCCGAACACGAGACCACTGCCGTCGAGGATCTTGCGCCACTCGGCGAGGTCGCGGGTTGCGAAGACTTCGTCGAGGATCTTGATCAGTTCCACCGAGCGGGCATGGCGGCCGGCCTTGGTGGCGAAGCGTTCGTCGGCAACGAGGTCCTCGCGGCCCAGGCAGCGCGCCAGCGTCGGCCATTGCCGTTCCTCGTTGAGCAGCGACAGGATGATCCAGCGGCCGTCCTTGCACTTGTAGTGGTTGGTCACCGCGTTCAACGCCTCTTCGCGCGGCTTGCGCTTGGAGAATTTCGCGCCGCAAAGCTTTGCCTGCGCCAGCACGCTGTTAGCCCAGACGCCGTTCGCCATCAGATTGGTCGAGACGTGCGAGCCCTTGCCGGTGCGTTCGCGCTTGAACAGCGCGGTGACGATCGCGCCGTAGAACGCCATCGCGCAGGGGTGGTCGCCCATGCCGGCGACTGAGCGCGCTGGCGTGGTGTCCTCATCTGCGCGCACCAGGTCCATCAGGCCGGAGCGCGCCCAATAGGCGTTGCTGTCGAAGCCCGGCTTGTTGGCTTCCTCGCCCTTTTCGCCATAGCCGGTGAAGGAGGCGTAGATCAGGCGGTCGTTGAGATGGGCGAGATGATCGTGGGTGATGCCGAGCTTGGCCCGCACCTGCGGCGGCATGTTGGTGATGAAGACGTCGGCTTCAGTGACGAGCTTGTACAGCACCGCCTGCGCCTCCGGCTTGGTGAGGTCGAGCGCCAGGCTCTTCTTGTTGCGCGCTTCCAGGAGCCAGGCGAAATTGTGCTCGGTGTGGGGATAGCCGGGCAGGTTCGGCAGGTTGCGGTAGGGATCGCCGGCCCCGGGCGGCTCGATCTTGACCACATCGGCGCCGAAGTCGGACAGCACGGTCGCGGCCGCCGGCGCCGCAATGAAGCTCGCGCAGTCCAGAACCTTCAAGCCTTCAAAGATGCCTTTTTCCATCGTGCCGTCGCTCCCGTGACGTTTGTTGCTGTTGTTCATGAGGCGGAATTACCGCTGCCGATGATCCCGAGGAAGCGACATTTGACCTATCTGGGGTGGGGGATGCAACGGCTGTTTCGGCCGTCATTGCGAGGAGCGGAGCGACGAAGCAATCCATGCCTCCGCGAGCATGGAGAGATGGATTGCTCCGCTTCGCTCGCAACGACGTGGAGAGAGCCGCGCATTCCAATCTATCCCCGAGAGCGCGGAGCGCTCGTCTCGAAGGGCAAGGGCCCCGGCGGGGCCTCATGGTTCGAGACGCGCTGCGCGCTCCTCACCATGAGGGGCGGACAGCGGTGCTAGCCCGTCATTGCGGCGTTGGCTTACTCCCCGCCCGCCAGCAGCGCCGCATTGCCGCCGGCTGCCGCCGTATTGATCGTCACGGTCTGCTCGGTCGCAAACCGCGCCAGATAATGCGGGCCGCCGGCCTTGGGCCCGGTGCCGGAGAGACCGCAGCCGCCGAAAGGCTGCACGCCGACGACAGCGCCGATCATGTTGCGATTGACGTAGATGTTACCGACCGAAAGGCGCTCGACGATATCCTCGACGGCGTCGTCGATGCGCGAGTGGACGCCGAGCGTCAGCCCGTAGCCCGTCGCTTCGATCGCACGCAGCACGTCATCAAGATTTTCCGCGCGATAGCGCACCACGTGCAGGATCGGGCCGAACACCTCTTCGGTGAGCTGGCTAGCGCTCGCCAGTTCGAAGATATGCGGCGCGACGAAGTTGCCCTCCGGTGCAGTGCCGGCGAAATGCACGCGCGCCTCCCGCTTCATCCGCGCGATGTGCGCATCGAGCCGCTGTTTTGCCTCCGCATCGATCACCGGTCCGACATGGGTTGAGGGATCGGTGGGATCGCCAAGTTTCAATTCGCGCGCCGCGCCCGCGATCATCTCGATCGTGCGGTCGGCGACGTCGTCCTGGACGAACAGCAGCCGCAGCGCCGAGCAACGCTGTCCGGCGGAGCGGAACGCCGAGGTCACGACATCGTCGGCGACCTGCTCGGGGAGCGCGGTGGCATCGACGATCATCGCATTGATGCCGCCGGTCTCGGCGATCAGCGGCACGATCGGGCCGTCCTTGGCGGCCAGCGTGCGGTTGATCGATCGCGCGACTTCGGTCGAGCCGGTGAAGACGACGCCTGCGATGTCAGGATGCGCCACCAGGGCCGCGCCGATCCGGCCGTCGCCTTGCACGAGCTGCAGGGCGGAAGCAGGCACGCCCGCCTCGTGCAATAGCGCGACTGCCTCAGTTGCGATCAACGGCGTCTGCTCGGCCGGCTTTGCCACCACCGAATTGCCTGCCATCAGCGCGGATGTCACCTGGCCGAGAAAGATCGCCAATGGAAAATTCCACGGCGAGATCGCGACGAAGACGCCGCGGCCGCGCAAGACGAGCATGTTGCTCTCGCCGGTCGGTCCCGGCATCGCCTCGCCGTCGCCGAACAGCTTGCGGCCCTGCGCGGCGTAGTAGCGGCAGAAATCGGTAGCCTCCCGCACCTCGGAGAGCGCGTCATCCAGCGTCTTGCCGCCTTCGCGCTGCAGCAGCGCGATGAAATGCGCGGCACGTTGCTGCAACAGCTCCGCGGCGCGTTCGAGGATTTGAGCGCGCGTCTCGGCCGGCGTACGGCTCCAGCGGGCAAAACCGCCGCGCGCCGCGGCGACTGCGGCATTCGCTTGTTCGGGCGTGACCTCGCTGCTGGCAGCCGTCGGCACTGTTTCGGCGTCGACCGCCGTCAGCAGGCCATGCAGCGCGGCGCGTTCGCCGAACTCGATCCCGCGCGAATTCTGCCGCTCCGGCCGATAGAGATCCTGCGGCAGCGGGATGTTCGGATGGCGCGCATGCTCTGCCGTGCCGATGATGTCGGCCGGCCGGCGCAGCAATGTCTTCACGGGCACCGCTTCATCGGCCGCGAGCGCGACGAAGGACGAATTGGCGCCGTTCTCGAGCAGCCGTCGCACCAGATAGGCGAGCAGGTCGCGATGGCTGCCGACCGGCGCGTAGGTGCGATAGGCGATATCGGGGCGATCCTTGGCAAGCTGCGCATAGAGCGCTTCGCCCATGCCATGCAGGCGCTGGAATTCGAAGCTGCTGCCGTCGCCGGCCAGCTCCAGGATGGTCGCGACGGTGAGCGCATTGTGGGTCGCGAATTGCGGAAACAGCCGCGGCCGCAACGCCAACAGCTTCCTTGCGCAGGCGACGTAGTTCAGATCCGTCATCGCCTTGCGGCTGAAGACCGGATAATCGTCAAGCCCGCGCTCCTGCGCGCGCTTGATCTCGGTGTCCCAATAGGCTCCCTTGACCAGCCGCACCATCATCCGGCGGTTCAGGCGTTGCGCAAGCTGACTGGCATAGTCGATCACCTCGCCGGCGCGCTTCTGATAGGCCTGGATGGCGAGGCCGAAGCCGTCCCAGCCGGCAAGCGCATCGTCGGCAAATGCCGCGGCGATCACGTCGAGCGACAATTCCAGCCGGTCGGCTTCTTCGGCGTCGACGGTGAAGTTCAGGTTGAACGCCTTGGCCTGCCGCGCGAGTTCGACCAGCCGCGGCACCAGCTCACCCATCACGCGGCCGTGGCTCACCGCCTCGAAACGCGGATGCAGCGCGGAGAGCTTGACGGAAATGCCGGGCCGGTCGGGCAGGGGACGGCTGTCCGCCGCGCGCCCGATCGCCTCGATTGCACGCGCATAGGAATTGAAATAGCGCTCGGCGTCCTCGGCGGTGCGCGCGCCTTCGCCGAGCATGTCGAAGGAATAGCGCGGTTTCTCAGCCGACTGCGAATGCGCCCGCGACAGCGCCGCCTCGATGGTCTCGCCGAGAACGAAGTGGCTGCCCATCAGCCGCATCGCCTGCCGCGTGGCGGCACGCACCGCCGGCGCGCCAAGCCGTTTGGTCAGCCGCCCGATCGTGCCCTGCGGCGTTTCGCCCGGCTGGATCACGCGCGCAGACATGCCGAGCGCCCAGGCCGAGGCATTGACCAGGAACGCGGTCGATTTGGTCTCGTGATTGACGAAATCGCCTTGGCCCAGCTTGTCCTCGATGAACAGGTCGGCGGTCCGTGCATCCGGCACGCGCAGCAGGGCTTCCGCCAGCACCATCAGCGCCAGGCCCTCCTTCGTCGAGAGCGCGAATTCCCGCAGCATGTCCTCGATGCCGCCCAGCGGATCGTCATTGGTGCGGATCGCCTCGATCAGCCGCGTCGCGGTGGCGTCGATCCGTGCTTCCTGCGCCGTGCCGAGCCGCGCATCGGGCAGCAGCCGCGCCGCGATCGCGACATCGTCCGGCGCATAGGCCGCGCTGAAAGGTGGAAGAGAAGCGTATTCGACCGGCATGGCGTTTTCCTCAGACCCACCAAGACTCTACTTCCATCCGAACCGTATTTCGATAGACATATTCGTCCATATGCCTTAGAAAATAAGGCAATACAACTATTATGGTTGATACATGACGGATTTAGATAAAACGGACCGCAAAATCCTCGAAATTCTGCAGGACGACGGCCGAATCGCCAATGTCGAGCTGGCGGAGCGCATCGGGCTGTCGCCGACGTCGGTCGGCGAACGGCTGAAGCGGCTGCAGCGCGAGGGATTTGTCGAGGGGTTCGGCGCCCGCCTCAATCCGCACCGGCTGGGCCTCGGGCTGCTCGTGTTCGTCGAGGTGATGCTCGACAAGACGACGCCCGATGTCTTCGAAAAGTTCGCGCGCGCCGTGCGGGCCGCGCCTGAGGTCCTGGAGTGCCACATGGTCGCTGGCGGCTTCGATTATCTGGTGAAGGCGCGCGTCGCCGACATGACCGCCTATCGCCGCTTCCTCGGCGAGAGCCTGCTCGCGCTCCCCGGCGTGAAGGAGACGCGCACTTACGCCGTGATGGAAGAGGTCAAGCGTGACGCGCCGCTGCCGGTTGCGTAACGCGTTCGCTCGCAAGATGTGATCCACAGCTTCCCTGCTGCCATATTGGCAGGACGAAGAGGCCGCGCTAATCCTCAGGGCCTCTTTGGGGCAGGGCGCATGAGCAACAACAATCAGCTAGGAAAAGGCGGCACACGCGCAACGCTCGCAGGCGTCTGCGCCGGCCTGCTGGCACTCTTTGCGTATCCTGCGGCTTCCGCCGAGATGAGCGCGGCGGTCGAGGCGCTCTACACGTCGGTGTCGATCTATCCCCCGTCGGCGAACGCGATGACGGTCTGCTACGGCTTCGTCTGCCGGCGTCGCGAGACCCTGGATTTCAGCGCCGCCGACCGCGCCGCGCTGACGCAGATCATGAATGCGGGCCGCGCCTCCGCGGCGGCCGAGCGTGCTGCGGTGCAAAAAGCGGTGATGTGGTTCGACCGCCGCATGGGCCCGATCATCGGCACCGACAAACGCGTGGCGAAGGCCGATTTCCGCTATTTCGACGACAAGCACAATTACGATTGCTGGGACACCACCCGCAACACCACGAGCCTGCTGCTAGTCCTGCAGCAATGGAATCTATTGAAGCACCACATCGTCGGCGATCCGCATTACCGCGGCAACACGCTGGTGCTGCAGACGCCGCACAACACCGCGGTGCTGGTCGAACGCGCCACCAAGGTGGAATGGGCCGTCGATCTCTGGCCGCGTGGCTATCTGCAGCCGCCGGACGTCATGCCCGTCGCCCAATGGGTCACGGAGGACTGAAAGTGGCCGACGCGCAGATGCGCGCGCTCAGCTCCTTGTGAACGCTTCCCTCTGGTGGAATTTGTTTGGACGTCACCCCCAGACGCATCCCCGAGAGTGCGACCTTTGCTGGGTATCCTAGACTTTCAAATTCTCCGCCGATGTCCGGCCACGATTGGCGATCTCGTCGTACTCGACCGACTGCCCCTCATTGAGCGTCGTAAGCCCGGCCTTCTGAACCGCTGAGATATGAACGAATATGTCCTTGCCACCCGATGAGGGTTGAATGAATCCGTAGCCCTTGGTCGGGTTGAACCATTTAACAGTACCTTTAGCCATTCACGTCGTCTCCGGCGGAAAATCAAATAATTAAACGAACGTGCCGGTCCCCGCACACCCCGGCATGTTCGCAAGGCGCAGGATAACGCAGATTGCGTCGCGCTTGGTAGGGCAAAGCTCACGCGTGATTTTGGCAGAAACACGCCGTTTCGCGGCGCTTTTGCGCCCTTTTGCCTATTTACCGTTCATTCCCGTGGAAAAGATCGGCCAATCGCGGCAAGTCTCGGGCATCTGGCGCGGCCGCAGCTTCGTGAGTCAGCGCTCACTATCTGTGCATGCCGACGTTGACGATGCGGCAGCGGCCGCCGCGATTAGCAGATGATAGTCAGGCCGCGACCACCTGATCGCCGCTCGCCACCGCAGATAGCGTGCGCGTGTCGTCGACCGTGCGCACGGTCATCGGCTCGTTGCGGCCGCGGATCGCGACTTCCTGTTTGGGTAGCGCATCGGCGGCCAGCCCTGCCGTGATGCGCACCTCCTCCGAGAAGATGGCTTCGCAGCCGAGCAGCTTGGTCATGTCCTGCAATCGCGCCGCGACATTGACGGCGTCGCCGAGCGCGGTGAACACCATGTGGTCGCGATAGCCGATGTCGCCGACGATCACCTCGCCGCCATGGATGCCGATGCCGAAGCGGATCGGCTCGGGCAGGTCATGGCTCAGGAATTCGTTCAGCTCCTCAATGTTCTTGCCGATCTGCGCCGCCGCACGCAGTGCCTGCCGGCAGGCCTGCTGGCGGCTGCTCGCGAGTCCGAACAGCGCCAGCATGCCGTCGCCGACGAACTGGTTGGGCTGGCCGCCGCTCTCGATCACTGCCTGCGACACCGCGCTGAGGAAGCGGTTGACGATGAAGACGGTGTCGAACGGCAGCCGCGTTTCCGCAAGTTGCGTCGAGCCGCGCATGTCGACGAACAGGCTGACGAGATAGCGCTCCTGCCCGATCCGCGTCGGGTTCGACGCATGCGCGTTGGCCGACATCGTGTGCGGGGTGAAGAGTTGGAAGAAGGAGAGGTCGGTGGTCGGCTTGAGCTGGCAGGCGAGCCGGACCGAGGGATCGGTCGATCCGACGCGGCCGAGCACGAAGGCCTCGCGCGGCGAAGGCTCGGGCAGCATGCTGCAGTCGCCGATGATGCGGATGCGGCAGGTCGAGCAGCGCGCGCGGCCACCACAGACCGAGGCATGCGGCACGTTGTGGCGCAGGCTCGCCTCCAGTACGCTCAATCCCTTGGGGACCCGGACGGTGCGGCCATTGCCGTAGGACAGGCTGATCATGCCGCCGCGCCGCTCAAGGATGGCGCGTCCGCCGCGCGCGAGCAGCACCAGGGCAAGCAGGCCGACATAACCGATCGTAATGCCGCTGGTGATGCGGTCGAGCATGTCAGCCTGCTCCAGCGTACCGACATGTTGCGCTGACAGGTTGTCGTGCCGCCACGCGGGATCGGTGCTGTCGGCGATCACGGTGCGTCCACCCTGGTAGACGCCGAGCAGCGCCAGCGTCGGGATCAGCACGGCGGCCGCCAGTAGAAACGGCGCCGCGCGTCTGAAGAAGCGGCGCATCCTCAGCCAGAAATATAGCCCGATGCAGCCGTGCACCCAGGCGATGACCAGCACCGCGAGCATCGGCCACAGCCTCTGCTTCGCGCCGACGAAGAATATATAGAGTTCCTGCGGATACAGCTTCTCGTGCCCGTACAGCGTATGGCTGAGCCGCACGCCCACGATATGGGCGATGATCAGGAAAGGGATGCTCAAGCCCAACAGCAGCTGCAGCGGCTCGATCGCCTTCCAGCCGAACTGGCGGCGCTGATACAGCGCCCAGATGCCGAGCCCGGAATGCACGAGGCAGGCGCTGTAGAAGATGAAGGCGATAGGTGGGAATTGCCAGAAGGTGGTGTGCCACTCGACGCCCCAGGCCAGTGCGTCCAGTGAGATATTGCCAAACGCGTGATTAAGGAAATGGCTGACCAGATAAGCGAACAGAATGGTGCCGCAGGCGAGCCGAACCTGCCGCAAGCCGATGCCGCGGAAAAATTCTCGTAACTGCTGGCGCGCAGAGGTGGCCATGTGATCTGTAGCTACTATCGTCAAATCTAATGCCTTATTCCCTGCCAAATACCATCGCCGTCCCGACCTCGTGCCGTTCCATTATAGTCGTATAACGTATAATGCCTCCGCGCTCTCAAGTCCGCCTCTCCCCTTGTGGGAGAGGCCGGATTGCGGTCCTAACCGGCTACATAGGTAACAGAATAGACCGGCGACATGGGTAACAGGTCAATTGATCGGCAAGGAGGAGCTTGCCGATGGGTTGGATGGAGACCTGTGCTGTGGATGAACGGATGCGGTTTGTGGTGGC